>CAVFNZ010000007.1:0-41234 GCA_963624095.1 Clostridium sp. CAG:217
GTTCTTATACACTCTTCCCGTTCTGCCAATTGTCATAAAGATACTACCTCCTGTCTCTTTCGGTGAAACGCCATACTTACCGGAATAACGTTTACTTGTGGCATTCGAATAGACTGTTGACACACCTTTATTGGAAAAGTAGTGTGTGGAATTCATGTCGTTCTGTATGCCATAAGGAATTTCATCGTCCGCAAAAGTATAGTAGAACATATTGTCCTGATTGAAAATTTCTTTCAAGTCCGTTGAGCGGAATGAGGAAATCTTTCTTTTGTCTGTTGTTACGCAAATGACGTTTGCTCCACTTGTCTTGTTTGTTTCAGTGTTAATGTAGTTGTGTGAATAAGTTACCGTCAAGTTCACGGGTTTCCCCTCCATCACACCTTCTTCACGAGTCTGACTCAACAGGTTTTCGCTATGTGTCCCGTTAGACAACAATAAGTCCAGTTCCGAATTGCCGTCCGCGGTCTCTTTCAAAATATAAAAACCTTGGGAGAACAGGGTGGTAGCAATCAATTTTGCCGTTTTCGTAACAGCATAACCATTGCTCTTGGAAGAAACTTTTAGGCAGACAGTGTAGGTGTTCGGAGCGATGCTCACCTCATAATTCAGGTTCTTCTCTGTAGAAATCTCTACGGGCTGTTCGAACACTGAGGTGGAATAAGAATCCTGTTCGGGCACAATAGTCCACTGATACTCCAAGTCGCTCTCGGCGTAGCCAGTCTCAATTTCCGGATTGATTTCCAATTTCTGCCCCATATAAGAGACTTTCGTGTAGGTGGATTCCTCAAAATCGGCTATGGTAATGTCCGATATTGGTTGACCCTCCTTGCTGTCGTCATCGAAGCAGGATGTCAAGGTGAGTCCCGCTCCCATGAACAGGACAATCAACTTTTTGTTTAGTATATCTTTTATCATAATCGTTTCTTTTTGTTTTGATGAATGTTATCGTCACAGATAGTTGTTTACCAACCCCACATACGATCAATTATTACGGGTGTTCCGTCTTCTTCACGCAATACATCCAATCCGGCAGCCACTCGTTCCGCATTGACTTCTTCAAGCTTATTCTTGAAGAAAGAGCCCAAATAGAGAAGGTATCCATCATCTGTACCCAAGGATTCAATGTAGTCATCATCCCATCTCTCACCCGAAACGTCAATCATGAACTGGTGTACTCCAGGGGTATAGTAACTCACATAATAATCAAAATAGGTGCTCCATTTCGAGGGCTTGGACAGCTTGTCGGATATGATTATCGTGCGGCAACGGTCATCTTCGTAACCGGGTTTGAAATTTTCATTTTCCTTGATGGAAATTTCAAGGTTGTACGCTCCATTTTTTAGCGAAGCATCGCGGAGCAATACTACTGGTATCTCTGTAGACACAGCACCCGCAGGTACGACATAGTATTTCTTCAGACTTTCGTCGTCAAAGGCCACATAGTGTTTGCCTGCTACGGCATCGTTCTCGCTACCTGTTACTTGCTCGATGGCCAAGGTGCGATCGTAATCCTTCACAAAACCCAGCGTGGTGACTGTCAGCCAAACCGTGTCTTCCGTCACGGTAGAACCACTGTAAACAAACGAGAATTCTGTTTGGTCAGACTCGTATGAAGCGAGAGTCTTGAAGTTGAGCCAGCAGGTCTCCTCGCTGTATACCGACAGGTCTTTTTCGCAACTTGTCATTCCCGTCAGTCCGGCGAGCAACAACAATGTATATATACTTTTTTTCATGCTCTTACAAAATTAGTTAGGGTTATATTCCGTGTTAGGAAGCGGAAGCACATAATCGGCTTCGGTTGCTGCAGCTGGACTCTTCCACAAGATGGTGGCAGAGTTGAGACGTTTGTAAGTGAAGAACATTTGCCCCTCTGCAAAGAACTCGCGTCGGTACTCGGCAAGCAATCCCTCCTTCAGTTCGGTTTCGTCTGCAAACGGGTCTGATGTCAGCAAAACCTCATGGCTACGCTGGTAGGTAATGTACAGACTGTTGGCCTCAGCCAAAGTAGGTGCCGTTTCCGTAGCGATTAAGTAAACCTCTGACATGCGCAACATCGGGATAAACTTGTGGTAATAAGAGGCATCCTCAGCGTCGTCGGCATACCAATACTTCTTGATGGCCCATTGGGGCTGATTATAACTATCCGTGATGTTCTTGTTCCAAACAGCACGGTAACGGTTGTCGGATGCCGTGTTTACTCCTTCGAACAATGTGCTGTATTTGGATTGGTTTATCATGTAATAATAGTCTGCAGAGTAGAGTGATGAAGAGGCGCCGTCTGTCTCGCCAATCAACTTGCTGACCGTATAATCTTTCAGATTGTATTTGCTCAATTTAAACAATCCCTCTCCCGGCAAGCCGTAGCGGTTAACACCCGAAGCCAAGTCTGTGGTGCCACTCAACTCAAATTTCTGGTCTCCATCCTCTTCTTTCGCATTGATGACACTCATGGCCAAATTGTACGCCTCGGTCTTCTCGCCTAAATAGAGAGCCATACGGGCGTGCAGTGCGACGACCGCCCAATAGTTCAAGCGGAACGTACGGTTCTCCAAGAAATCATCGTCAGACTCTTTGTCGGTGCTGATCGGGTCGTTGGCCTTGAGCAACTCCTCGGCCTTTGTGATGTCCGCTTTCAAGTTCTCCACATACTTCTCGAAAGAATAGTATGCTGGCATCTCGTCTAAACTTGTAGTGTAAGAGTAGGGGAGCTCTACGGTTGTGGTGCCGCCTACGGGTACTTGACCGAAAAGACGGAGCAGGTCGAACTGGCAATAGGCACGCAAGGCGTAAGCCTCGCCTTCGATGACACTGCGTACAGTCTCGTCTTTGATAACTTCGCCACCTTCTTGCACGTGTTTGAGCAACACGTTGGCTTGCGTGATGACATTGAACAATCCGCCATACATGGCTTTGATGGACGCTACGGCATTGTCGGATTCGTAGTCATGCTCCTGTAAGTAATAATTGGTGCTAAGTCCCTTGCTGTCTGAAGTTTGATTCCACAGGTTCGCCAATGATTCAATGTCGGTTATGGTCAATTTCTCGCCATAGATATCCTGGCTGCCCATCTGCATGTAGCAACCTATCAATGCACTGCGGAAACCCTCGTAAGTAGTGAAGAGGTCTTCTTCCTTGTCTTCCGTTTGCGACTTCACGTCCAACCAATCGTTGCAGGAGGTCGACAGACAAAGGAGAAGCGTTAAAGCAATATATAATTTCTTTTTCATTGTTTCTGCGATTTATCGTTTGTATTAAAACATTAATTTCACACTGGCCTGGATGTTGCGTGCAAACGGATAGGAGAGACCGCGCTCAACCTTCACGGACGACCAGTAGAAGAGGTCGGACATATTCACGCCGAAGATAACCGACTCCAGTTGGGTTCTGTTCTTCAACCACTCGCTGTCCCAACGGTATTGCAGACCTACGGACTGCAGTTCGAGCACGTTGTCGTCCATCACGAAGCGTGACGTGGCTTTTGAACTGAGTGCGGACACTTTCTTGAACGCTACCACGTCACCGGCTTGCAACCAACGGTTCTTCCATACACGCTCATCCACGTTTTGGTATCTGATGACGGTGCTGCTAACCTCCACTCTGTCGCGCAGGGTTGTGTTGTACATCTGACCGCCCCAATGGTAGGCGAAGGAGAGGTTGAAGGTGAAGCCTTTCCAAGTCAGCATGGAGCTGAGGATACCTCTGTACTTCGGATCCTTCTGTCCCAGGTAAACGATATCGGAGATATTCCAGCTGTTGGTTACTTGACCATCCTTATCCAAGTAGAGTTCATCACCGGTACTCGGGTCGATGCCCAACGAACGTACACCATAGATGGCGTTCTGCGGACGACCCACCTGCAAGAGGTTGGCGATTTCGACATTGCTGTTTGAAGTGAGGTATTTCTCGTTCTGTGCCTGAATATCCTCGGAAAGTTCCGTAATCTCATTCTTGTTGTACATCAACTGGCCGCTCAGCATCCAGTTGAAACGATGGGCGGCATCGCGGATGACGTATGCGCTCAACGAAGACTCGAAACCGATGTTCTTCACGGCACCCACGTTGGCGAGGTAAGAACTGAATCCCATGGAGAGGGGCAGGTTCATATAAGAAAGCAGGTCGGAGGTTTTCTTGGTATAGAAGTCGAACGTACCCTTGATGCGGTTGTTCCACAAACCGAATTCGAGACCCAAGTTGAGTTCATCGGTGGTCTGCCAGGTCAGCTTGCTGTTGCCAAGGCCTTGCATCACGGCACCGCTCCAACCCATGTACTTCTGTCCTTGCTGGTAAGCATAGGTCGTTGTCGCACCGGTGGAGGAGGTCAACTGCGTACCGGTCTGTCCGTAAGAGAGTTTCAGACGCAGGTTGTTGATGACCTCGTTGCCCTTGAGCCACTTCTCGTTGTGGAGTGACCAACCGATACCGGCACTCCAGAAGGGAGCGTACTTCTTGTCGCTACCGAAGTTGGAGTTTCCGTCCACACGGTAGGAGAGGTCGACATAGTAACGGTTGTCGAAGGTATAGTTGGCGTTACCCGTCACACCCATGCGGCGATAGAATGCGAACGAACCGGTAGGACGGGTACTCTCGGCATACTGCTGGGCACTGGTCAGGTTGTTCACCGTCTCCGCACCGAAACCCTCCATAGAGAAGTAGTACATGTTGCTCTTGCTTTGCGAAGCGGAGAGGTCGAGACCGAAGTAGAGCTGATGTTTCTCGTTCAGCGTCTTTGTGTAAGAAGCCGTCAGGTTGGCATCGTAGCTGTAGGTCTTGCCCGTACCATAGTCGTAAGTACCCTTGCGCAACATACCATCTTCCGTCTTATAGGTACTTGTCTGGAATCGTGAATCGTAGGGTGACACGAACTCATCGCTGCCGTTCTGGGTAGAGGAGAGTCCCAACTGTCCACGGACAATCATACCGTCGAACGGATGCCACTCGATGGAGAAGTTATTGGTCATGCTCTGGTAGTCTGACTTGTCGAAAGAGGCTAATGACGCGTCGTACAACGGGTTGCCTTGGTTGTTCTGTGATTCCCACAATTGAACCAAGTTTCCGTTCTCGTCGTACGGTGACTCGTACGGCTGCAGCTTGGCGTATTCGCTGAACGTGCCGTATTTGCTCTCACGGCTACGGTTCAAACCCACGGAAGTGTAGTTGCGGAAGATTAAGTTTTTCACACGGTACATCAACGTGATGGCACCGCTGAAGTTGCGGCGCTCGGAGTCTTTCATCGCACCTTGTGTGTTGGTGTAGGCGGCTGAAGCACTCCAACGGAACTCTTCGCTACCGCCTTCGAGACGGAGGTTGTAACGCTGACCGACACCCGTGTGCAACGGCTTGCTCAGCCAGTCGGTGTCCGTGCCGGACAACACTTTCTTCAAACGACTGTTGTAGGTATTGTCCAATCGAAGCTGGTATGCAGGATCGTTACTGCTGCTGGTATAGAGTCCGACGGCTTTCTCCAACGCCAACTTGTCCGCCGCGTTCAGCAGGTGGTACGAGGAGAGGTCGGGTACCTCGAAGGTGAGACCGACCTCGGCGTTCACTCTCAGCTTGCCGGCTTCCGGCTCCTTGGTGATGACCACGATGACACCGTTGGCACCGCGCGAACCGTAGATGGCCGTGGCGGCGGCATCCTTCAGAATGTTGATAGACGCAATCTCATCGTCGTTGTAGTCCATCAACTTCTCTAACGAGATTTCAAAACCATCCATGATGATGAGCGGGGTGTTCACCGTGTTCTTTTGGGACTCGTTGAACTCCTGCAGGTCCGTAGGAATGGAGGCGTTACCACGGATGTTGATGGAAGGCAGGTTGTTCGGGTTACTACCGTTGAGGTTATCCATCTGGAAGTTGATGGATGCGTCGATATTCTTCAACGTCTGCAACAGGTTCTGGCCGCGGTACATGTCGAGTTGCTCCTCCGTGACGGTGGCTACGGAACCCGTATAGCTCTCTTTCGCTTTCTTGAAGATACCGGTCACAACCACCTCGTCCAGCTTCAGCTTGGCGTTCTCCCGCAGCACCAAGTTCAGCTCGCGTGCTCCGTTGTATTGAACGTCCACGGGCTCCATGCCGACGAAACTGAACGTCAGCGTTTCACCCGGACGAATGTCGATAGCGTATTTACCGTCCATGTCGGTAGCTACACCACGGTGTGTACCCTTCACCACTACAGTGGCACCGATTACGGGGTAATCGTCCTTGTCCGTGACCGTACCCACCAGTTTTTGAAGCTTCTGGTTACTCACGCTCTTCTTGGTGATTGTCACCATCTTTCCTTCCACCTTGAAGGTGAACTGCGAGTTGGCGAAGACGCGGCTCAGCACGCTCTCTACCGACTCTTGGTTGGCTTTCACGCTCACGCGATGGAAAGAAGCCAGCTGTTCATTGTTGTAAAGGAAATCCATACCCGTCTGTTTGTGGATGGCATCGAACAACTGCTTGACAGTCGCGTTCTTCAGATCCAATGTGACGACGGGAGTCTCTGCGTTGGCGTTTGCCTGTGTCGGCTCGGGAAGCCTGTTGACGGCTTTCACCGACAGAGGTTGGCCTAAAAGCATACCGGATATCGCAATCAGGTATGAAACTCTTTTTAGTTCTCTCTTCATACTTACATAATTATTGATTAGGGTTAATTATCTCGTTATTCTTATTTGTCTCTCTTTAATCTCGTAGCTGATCTCCACGGTCGACTTAATGCCGTCCAGTATCACCTGTATATCCTCGTAACGGCTCAGGTTGCCGGTGAAATGGAGCTCCGCCAGCTGTTCCTCCTGGAAGCGCACGTCCATGTTGTACCACAGCGAGAGCGTCTCCATGATGTTGCCGAGGGACTCGTCCTCGAAAACGAAGCGATTGCGGTGCCACGCCGTGTAAGGCTCCAGGTTGGCAACCTCTTTGTTCATGCGCGACTCGTTGGCGTTCCATCGGGCCAACTCGCCCGGCACCATCATCACTTCGGCCTGTCCGGGAGCGGTGATGCCGACGCAGCCCTCGTCCAACGCCACGATGGTGGTCTGCGGAGAGCGGGCGTTCACGCTGAACTTCGTGCCGTATTGCTTGACGGAGACTCCGTTCGCCTTTACGATGAAGGGACGTTTGGGGTCTTTCGCTATCGCGAAGTAGGCTTCGCCCGTGAGTGTCACCTCGCGCTTGTCCGCGCCGAAGTCGATGGGGTATTCCAGTTTAGAGAGGGAATTCAGGTGGATGTCGGTGCCGTCCGGCAAGGTGATGTGGTACTCACCACCGCGTGGGGTCACCACGGTATTCTTCAGATGAGGTTGGATTTTCTTGGAGGGTTTGTAGATGAGATGTCCGTTCTTCTCCGAGCTCATGGTGACATCGTTGATGCGTATCCAGCCGAGCTCTTTCGTATTGCCCAGTTTCACATGCGTCCCGTTTTCCAGGATGAGCGTGGCTTGCGGACTTCCGGGGACAATCTTTTCGACGGGCGATTCCGTGGGGCTCAGCGTCAGCCACAGCGTGGTGGCCAATACGAAAGGCACGGCCCATGCGGCGGCCCACATGAGGCGACGCTTGAAGTTGGCGCGTTTCACGGCTTTCAGCGCGTGCGCTTGCCGTATGCGGTATTGCCGGTAAAGTGTGTGGTAGTTCTTGCGGCTGTCGAGCTTGGTCATGAAAGCCTCGTGCGATGGGTCTTCGTAGCGCCATTGACGCAGCTGTGCCGACTCCTCTTCCGTAAGGATTCCGGCAACGTACTTAGCCAACAATGCTTCTATGTTCATAGTTTTATTATCTCTTAATATATAATGTATAAGGGAGCGGGCTTCCGCCCTTCCTTTTTTCTTAAATAACGAAAAGAACAGTTAACAGGGGTACAAGGGATGCGAAAAATATTCGAACTGCTAATAATATTTATAGATTAAGGATATAATTTGGTTGCATTCAAGAAATAAATGTATATTTGTACACTTATTCTTAGAACCAAATATAAACTAATACCATGATAAAGAAACAAATCGTTTTCTCTTTGCTGGCGGCCGCAATGGTCGGTGCGCCGCTGAGCGCACAGTCCGACGGATTGACGGACATGAGTAAGAGTCACTATGCGAAGATGTCGAACGTCCCGTTGGGTGCCGTCCGCTGGACCGACGGCTTCTGGGGTGAGCGTTTCAACGTATACAGCAACGTGTCGTTGCAGAGCATGTGGAACACCTGGAACAATCCGGACGTGTCGCACGGCTTCCGCAATTTCGAGATAGCGGCCGGAGTTTGTCCGGGCGAGCATTGGGGACCTCCCTTCCACGACGGCGACATGTACAAGTGGCTCGAAGCCGTGGCGGCGGTCTATGCCGTCAACAAGAATCCCGAGCTGGACGCTTTGATGGACAAGTTCATCGAAATGGTGGTGAAGTCGCAGCGCGAGGACGGCTACATCCATACCCCCGTCATCATCGACGAACGGAACAAGGGCATAGATTCCCATGCCAAGAAACAGACGGTGATAGGTACCAAGGTGGGGACGGAGGATGAGAAAGGAGCCTTCGCCAACCGGCTCAACTTTGAAACCTACAACCTGGGACACTTGATGATGGCGGGAATCACGCACTATCGGGCGACAGGGAAGCGTACGCTGCTCGACGTGGCCATCAAGGCGGCTGATTTCCTGTGCCATTTCTACGAGACGGCATCAGCCGAACTGGCACGCAACGCCATCTGTCCCTCGCACTACATGGGCGTGGTGGAGATGTATCGCGCGACCGGCAACCCCCGCTACTTGGAACTCTCCAAGAACTTGATAGACATCCGTGGAATGGTGGAGAACGGAACGGACGACAACCAAGACCGTATCCCCTTCCGTGACCAGTACAACGCGATGGGACACGCGGTGCGCGCCAACTATCTCTATGCCGGAGTGGCCGACGTGTATGCCGAGACCGGCGAGGAACAGCTGATGAAGAACCTCACGAGCATCTGGCAGGATATCGTCAGCCGGAAGATGTACGTCACCGGTGCCTGCGGCGCCCTCTACGACGGTACTTCGCCCGACGGCACCTGCTATGAGCCGGATAGCATCCAGAAAGTACACCAAAGCTACGGACGCGCCTATCAGCTGCCCAACAGCACGGCCCACAACGAAACTTGCGCCAACATCGGCAACATGCTGTTCAACTGGCGCATGCTGGAGACCACAGGCGACGCCAAGTATGCCGACATCGTGGAGACGGCACTCTACAACAGCGTGCTGAGCGGCGTGAGCTTGGACGGCAAGAAATATTTCTACACCAATCCGCTGCGCATCAGTGCGGACTTCCCCTATACCCTCCGTTGGCCGAAGGAACGACAGGAATACATCAGCTGTTTCTGCTGCCCGCCCAACACCCTGCGTACCATCTGCGAAGCGCAGAACTACGCTTATACCGTAAGCGAAAACACCATCTACTGCAACCTCTATGGGGCGAACGAGCTGAACACCTCGTTTGGCAAGAAGATGCCGTTGGCGTTGAAACAGGAAACCGGCTATCCCTACGATGGGGTCGTGAAGCTGACCTTTGCGGACGCGCCCAAGAAACAGGCCGTCAAACTCTGCCTGCGCATACCTGGATGGTGCGACAACGCCTCGTTGAAGGTGAACGGCGAACCGGTGGAGATAGTCTCCAAAGCTAATACATACGTCGCCGTGGAACGTATATGGAAGAAAGGGGACGTGGTGGAGCTGAACCTGGAGATGAAGGCCAAGCTGCTGGAATCGAACCCCTTGGTGGAAGAGACCCGTAACCAAGTGGCCGTGAAACGCGGGCCGCTGGTATACTGTCTCGAAAGCATGGACATCGAGGGCGGCAAGAAGATAGACAATGTGTTGATACCTTCCGACATGCAGTTTACCGCTACGGAGCAGACCATTGACGGCAGCCGTATGACGGTGCTCGAAGGTACCGCACGCCTGGCCGACGAGGCTTCGTGGACAGGAACGCTCTACCGGGAAGTGGGCAAGGCGGACAAACCCGTGAAGATACGGCTGATACCCTACTTCGCGTGGGGCAACCGCGGTAAGGCGGAGATGACCGTATGGATGCCGTTGGCACGCTAACCGACAGGGCGAAAGAGAGACGCTTCATGGAGAAGAAACAAGAATCATAACCTTAAATAAAATATAGAACGAATGAAAGACTCAAAAGGTAGTTTGAAAAGCACCATCGCTGTTTCACTTACCAACTATTTGGATGCGGGCGCCATTGTAGCGGGTGCCTGCGGATTGACTTTGTGGCAGAATTACTTGGGACTGACCGAAGGACACTTGGGGTGGCTCAACGCTATCAGCGCCAACTGCCTGGGTGCCGCCATCGGTGCCATCATCGGCGGTTTCCTGGCTGACAAGTATGGCCGTAAAGCCATCTACACCTATAACATGCTGATATATATGGTGGGCGTGGCCCTCATCATGGTGTCGGTGAACTTCCCCATGCTGTTGGCGGGATTCCTGGTGACGGGTATCTCGGTAGGCGTGGGCGTGCCGGCTTCGTGGACCTACATATCCGAGAACTCTGAGATAGGCAACCGTGGCCGCAACATCGGCATCTCGCAGATGGCCTGGGGCATCGGACCGACCATCATCCTCGTACTGGGCATGCTGTTGGCACCCCCGACAGGCGATGGTACAAAGGGTTTGCTCTTCGGGTTCGTGGAAGGATTGGCGGAATGGATTACCGGTGGCACCGCCGTCGGTGCCGAACTGAATGTCTTCAGTAGCCGCATTGTCTTCGCTTCCCTGCTGATCGTTGCCTTCATCGCCTGGCTGCTGCAACGCCAACTCAATGAATCCGCCGAGTGGAAAGCCGCCAAGGAGAACCAGACAACCGGAGAGAAGCAAGCCGGTACGTTCGATTCCTTCGGGTCGCTGTTCACCAACAAAGTGAACGTGCGCACCATCATCTTCTTGGCGGGCATCTACCTGACCTGGAACTTGGTAAGTTCCGTGATGGGATTCTTCCAACAGCACATCTACGAGACGGCGGGCGGACTCTCCAACGTACACGCCAACATGCTCTCCGCGGCTCAGTGGATCATCATCATCATCGCCACCTTCATCTTCTCGATGTTGGTGGATAAGGTGAACCAGCGTTGGCTCTACTTCTTTGGTGTGGCTATGGGTGTCATCGCCTGGCTCATCATCGTCACCATCGGTATCAGCAGCATTGCCGGACTGCTCATCTTCACCCTGCTGTGGGCCATCCAGGCCGGTATTTCGGTGCAGGCGTTCTATGCCCTGTGGGCATCGGAACTCTTCCCCGCCAAATACCGTGCGGCAGCGCAGGGCATCATGTTCTTCATCGTCCGGGGCGTGTCGGCCGTTTGGGGCTTGGGCTTTGTATACATCTACGGCGAGAACGGCGAAGGATTCTATCGCGCCGCCTACATCATGATAGCCTTGTTGATGGCTTCGCTGCTCATCGGTACCATCTGGACACCGAAGACCCGCGGCAAATCATTGGACCAAATAACGAAAGAACGCTATGGCGACAATATCTGAAGCAACCTGGATATGGTATCCGGGTGATTACGAAATCTGGTTGGGCAACCGGATGAACAACCGACGTACGGAACGGGGCGCATTCTTCCCCCCATTTTGGAAGATGGACAGCCACTACGTGACGGTGGAGTTCAGCAAGGAACTCGACCTGCCCGAGGCGGAGACGATTGACATCGCCGCGGAGGGTACGTTCAACATCAAGCTTGACGGCAAGTTGCAGTTCGGCATGCCGGAGAAGTTCCTCCTGCCCGCCGGACGACACAAGCTGAACATTAAGGTGTGGAACCAGGCCACGCCTCCCGCTATATATATAATAGGTAAGACGGTGCGTACCGACTCCACATGGCGCGTTACCTACGAGGACAAGGAGTGGATTGACGAGAGCGGCAAGGCCAGCGACACCTCCGCGACACTCTATGCCGATGCGGGCTGTTGGTGCTTCAACGATATCGACACTCGTCCCTCACAGTTCAAACTGAGTCGCACCCCACAGGAAGCCGTCAGCCGCAAGGCTGTGGATGGCGGTGTGCTCTACGACTTCGGGAAAGAGACTTTCGGCTATGCAGTGTTGAAAGGTGTGACCGGTGAGGGCGTGATACACCTCTATTACGGCGAGAGTGCCGAAGAGGCTACCGACAAGGCATACTGCGAAACGCTGGATGCCATTGCCGTAGACGGCGACACCCTCACCGACCTGGCGCAAAACAAGACCGCGGCGCGTCAGGCGGACTATACGCTCGGCAACAGCAAGGCGTTCCGCTACGTCTTTGTCACCACGGAAGGGACGGCTGCCGTGGCCGACCTCGCCATGGAATACGAATACCTGCCTGTCAACTACCGGGGCTCGTTCAGCTGCGACGACGAGGAGCTGAACGACATGTGGAAAGTGGGTGCCTACACGATGCACCTCACCACTCGGGAGTTCTTCATCGACGGCATCAAACGCGACCGTTGGGTGTGGAGCGGCGACGCTATCCAGAGCTACCTGATGAACTACTACCTCTTCTTCGACAGCGAGACGGTGAAACGCACCATCTGGCTGCTGCGAGGCAAAGACCCCGTGACCAGCCACATCAACACCATCATGGACTACACCTTCTATTGGGTCATCAGTGTCTATGGCTACTACCTCTACACGGGCGACAAACACTTCGTGAAGCAAATCTACCCGCGCATGAAATCGATGATGGACTATGTGGGAGGACGCACGAACGGCCAACAGATGGTGGAAGGTCTGGAGGGTGACTGGGTGTTTGTGGACTGGGCGGACTTCCCGATGGACAAGAAAGGAGCGTTGGCCTTCGAGCAGATACTCTATTGCAAGAGTCAGGAGGTGATGCGCGACTGCGCGCGCCTGTTGAACCTGCCGGATGATGAGACCTATTACGCCGACCGGGCAAAACGGTTGCGTGAGAACATCATGACCTCCTTCTGGAAGGAAGAGCGTCACGCCTTCATTCACAACATAGGCGGAAGCGACGCTCCCAGCACGGAAATCAACAAGTTCCCCAACATGTTCGCCCTCACGCTCGGCTACCTGAGCGACGCACAGAAGAAAGCGGTGATGGAGCATGTGATGCTGAACGAGGCGGTGCCCCAAATCACCACTCCCTATATGCGCTTCTATGAGCTGGAGGCGATGTGCGAGATGGGCTACCAAACACAAGTGCTGAAGGAGATGAAAGCCTATTGGGGCGGTATGCTGAAGGAGGGTGCCACCTCATTCTGGGAGAAGTACAACCCGGAGGAGCAGGGTCGCCAACACCTGGCCATGTATGGCCGTCCCTACGGCAAGAGCCTCTGTCACGCCTGGGGAGCCAGCCCCATCTACCTGTTGGGCAAATACTATCTGGGCGTGAAGCCCGTGAAGCCGGGTTACGAGGAGTTCGAGATTCGGCCCGTGTTGGGTGGACTTGCCTGGATGAAGGGCAGCGTACCTACCCCTAACGGAGTCATTGATGTCTATATGGATACGCGTGAGATACGCGTGAAGGCCACCGAAGGTCAGGGCTTCCTCTATGTGAAGGCGACCAGTCAGCCCAAGGCATCGGCCGGAACATTCGAGGAGATGCACGATGGTACTTACCGCCTGTGGATAGCCACACACGAAGAAATCAAGATTACCTATTAACCTAATATTTAATACAAACGAATCGAAATGAAACAGATGAAACAGATTGCGTTCGCCCTTTGCGTCTGTCTGTTGACGGGTTGCGCCAAAGAGAAGGTCGCCTTGCTGACGCAGGAGAATCCCTCCAACCGGATGGAGTTCGCCGCCGGACAGTTGCGAACGGCCTTGGAACAGCATGGCTATGAGGTCGTGACCGAAGTCGCGCCGGAGCAGCAGGGAAAGATGAAGACCATCTATTTGGAAGTATCCGCGAAGGACTCTTTGCGGAAGGAGGGCTTTACCATCACGACGGAGGCCAACCGAACCACCATCTGCGGCAACGATGGCAGCGGTGTCATCTACGGCTGCCGTGAACTGATTGACCGGATGGACGAGAAAGGACGGCTCGATTGTCCCGTCAGCTATACCGACGCGCCCGAGATGGTGCTGCGCGGAACCTGCATTGGCGTGCAAAAACCTTATTATCTGCCTGGCCGAACGGTGTATGAGTATCCCTATACGCCGGAGAACTTCCCTTGGTTCTACGACAAAGCCTTGTGGATAAAGTATCTGGATATGTTGGTGGCTAACCGCATGAACTCTGTTTACCTGTGGAATGGTCATCCTTTCGCCTCGTTGGTGAAGCTGAAGGATTATCCTTTTGCCGTGGAGGTGGATGATGATACCTTCAAGAAGAACGAGGAGATGTTCTCCTTCCTTACCCAGGAGGCCGACAAGCGAGGCATCTTCGTCATTCAGATGTTCTACAATATCATTGTGTCCAAACCTTTCGCCGAACATTACGGCATCAAGACGCAGGACCGCAACCGCCCCATCTCTCCCTTGTTGAGCGACTATACCCGCAAGAGCGTGGCCGCCTTCATCGAGAAATATCCCAACGTGGGACTCCTCGTGACCCTGGGCGAAGCCATGGCAACGGATGAAGACGATGTGGAATGGTTTACCAAGACCATCCTGCCCGGCGTGAAGGACGGACTGAAGACCTTGGGACGTACGGACGAACCTCCCGTGCTGCTGCGTGCCCACGACACGGACTGCAAAAAGGTGATGGAAGCCGCCCTGCCGATTTACAAGAATCTCTACACGATGCACAAGTACAACGGTGAGTCGCTCACTACCTATCAGCCGCGTGGCCCTTGGACGGAGATACACCGCGGACTGAGCGCGTTGGGCAGCGTCCACATCAGCAACGTACACGTGTTGGCCAACCTGGAACCCTTCCGTTGGGGTTCGCCCGACTTCACGCAGAAGACCGTACAGGCGATGCATGACATACACGGGGCGAACGCCCTGCACCTCTATCCGCAGGCCTCTTATTGGGACTGGCCCTATTCCGCCGACAGCATAGAGGGCGGCAAGCGTGAACTGCAGATAGACCGCGACTGGCCTTGGTACAAGGCATGGGGACGCTACGCCTGGAACTGCCGCCGCGACCGGACGAAAGAGATTGCCTATTGGAATCATCAGTATGGCGAGTTCTACGGCGTGTCCGATGAGAACGGTGCGCTGATACGTGAGGCTTACGAAGAGGCCGGCGAGATATCGCCCAAGCTGTTGCGTCGCTTCGGCATCACCGAAGGAAACCGGCAGACCTTGCTGTTGGGCATGTTTGTCAGCCAGCTGGTGAACCCCTACAAGTATCGCGTGTGGCCGGGCTTCTACGAGAGTTGCGGACCGGAAGGCGAGAAGCTGATTGAGTATGTGGAGAAGGAATGGAAGAAGCAACCTCACAAGGGTGAGCTGCCGTTGGACATCGTACAACAGTGTGTGGAGCATGGCGACAAGGCAATGAGCGCCATTGATGAGGTAGCCGGCAAGGAACGGAAAAACGCGGATGAGTTTGAACGTTTGCGCAACGACATGCACTGCCTGCGTGAGTTCGCCTACTTCTTCAATTATAAGGTAAAGGCAGCCGAACAGGTGCTCAACTACCAATGGAGCAAGAACCTGAGTTACCTCGACAAGGTAGCGCCCCTGTTGGAGAAGAGCCTCGAACACTACCGCAAATTGGTGGAACTGACCAAGGGACATTATCTCTATGCCAACAGCATGCAGACGGCCCAACGCCGCATTCCGATTGGCGGTGACGATGGCAAGAACAAAACCTGGGCGGAGATGTTGGTCCACTATGAGAACGAATTGGCCAACTTTGAGACCAACCTGGCGATGCTGAAAGCCAAGGAGGACGGTAAGGCTGAGGCCGCTACCGCACGGATTGAACCCGCCAAAGACGCTAAGGTGAAACTGGAAGGCGCATGGAACAAGGTGACGTTGGCCGAAGGGGCTCAACTGATAGGCGACCGGACCGACGCGAAGGTGGAGGCTCTGGCTCCCGAACTCAAAGGCTTGACGGCTTTCCGTGTGAACGGAAATGTCCAAAAGGAAGAGGGCACCAAGTTGGAGTTCGCTTGCGAAGGACCTGTAAGCCTGTTGGTCGGCTACTACAAGGACGACCAAAAGAAATACGCCAAGGCTCCGCGGTTGGAGACCGACGCGTCCGCCAACGACTATGGGCAGGCCGAGCCTGTGCTGACCAACGCCATACACTTGGCGAACATGCCGTTGGCGAACGTTCACGCCTATCGCTTCGATGCCGGAAAACACACATTGCTGTTGCCCAAAGGCGAGTTGCTGCTGTTGGGCTTCACGGACTCTAAGATACAGCCGCGCAACGCCTCGTTAGAGGGTAACGACGAAACGATGGATTGGTTATTTTACTAACAGATAAAGGAATGAAGAAACGACTTTTACTGCTGTCACTCGCAGGATGGATGACGTTGGGCCTGACGGCACAGCGTCATGTGTCCCAGGAACGGATGGCCGAGATTTATGAGGAGGCGAAGACACCCTACAAGTATGGCATGGTGATAGCACCGGAAAGCAACAATTGCAAGATAGACTGTCCCACCGTGTACCGGGAAAACGGGAAATGGTACATGACCTATGTCGTATACAACGGTAAGGGCGGTCAGGATGGCCGTGGCTATGAGACCTGGTTGGCCGAGAGCGAAAACCTGCTCGAATGGACAACCTTGGGACGTGTCCTCTCTTATCGCGACGGAACGTGGGACGCGAACCAACGGGGAGGCTTTCCAGCGCTGATAGACATGGAGTGGGGCGGCAGCTATGCCCTCCAACGTTATCGCAACCGTTGCTGGATGACCTACATCGGCGGTGAGGGAAGAGGCTATGAAGCCATCAACGACCCGCTTTACGTGGGACTGGCATGGACCAAAGAGAGTCCGGCCACGGCGCACGAATGGGAGTCCATGGACCGGCCTATCCTCTCCATCAAAGACAAGGACGCACAGTGGTGGGAGTCGTTGACACAATACAAAAGCTCAATCTATTGGGACAAGAGCAAAACCTTGGGCGCACCCTTCGTGATGTATTACAATGCCGGAGGCGTAAATCCCGAAACGAAGGTGAAGGGTGAGCGCATCGGCATCGCTCTGTCGAAAGACTTGAAGAAGTGGACGCGCTATGCCGGTAATCCGGTGTTCACGCACGAGGCGCAGGGTACCATTACCGGGGATGCCCAGATACAGAAGTTTGGCGATGTCTATGTGATGTTCTATTTCTCCGCCTTCAATCCCAACCGACCCTACAAGGCGTTCAACACCTTCGCCTGCAGTTACGATATGGTGACGTGGGACGATTGGCAGGGCGATGACCTTATCTACCCGACCAAATCCTTCGACGAGATGTTCGCCCACAAGAGTTGCGTGGTGAAACATGACGGGGTGGTGTACCATTTCTATTGCGCGGTGAACAACGCCGAACAGCGCGGCATCGCCGTGGCTACCAGCAAACGGATGGGTAAGTCCGACGTACACTTTGTGCAGCGTCCCACGAAGGGTCGCCGCACGTTGGTGGAGCTGGACAAGGACTGGACCACCTGGTTGGTGGACGAGTCGCCATCCGGCAAGGGTATCGCACGGCAGGTTGTGGACGTGCCGCACAACTGGGATGACTACTATGGCTATCGGCAACTGACGCACGGCAATCTGCACGGAACGGCGATGTACGAAAAGCATTTCGATGTCCCCCGTTTGGACGGTAACAAACGCTACTTCCTTCGTTTCGAAGGCGTGGGCTCCTACGCTACGGTTCAACTGAATGGCGTGGACTTGGGTCGGCACATCGTGGGACGCACCACCTTGACGCTGGATGTCACCGATGCGGTGAAGCCGGGTGAGCGAAACCTGCTGACCGTGAAAGCCGAACATCCCGAGATGATAGCCGACATGCCCTGGGTCTGTGGCGGATGCTCGTCGGAATGGGGCTTCAGCGAAGGGTCGCAACCCTTTGGCATCTTCCGTCCCGTGACGCTGGAGATAACCGATGAGGTGCGTATCGCTCCCTTCGGTGTCCACATCTGGCAAGACGAGAAAGCGCAAACGATCTATATGGAAACCGAAGTGACCAACTATGGCAAACAGACCGAGACGGTGGACTTGGTGAACAAGTTCAGCAACGCGGACGGAGCACAGGTGTTCCGCCTAACGGAGACCATAACCTTGGCTCCCGGCGAGACGAAGACCGTGAAGCAACAGTCGCCCGTGAAGAACCCGAAGCTTTGGAGTACCGAAGAACCCTACCTCTACTCGTTGGCCTCGATGATAAAGCGTTCCGGCAAGACGGTGGACGAGGTGTCCACTCCCTTCGGACTGCGTACGCTCAGCTGGCCCGTAGGCCGCAACGACGGTGACGGACGGTTCTACTTGAACGGCAAGCCCGTCTTCATCAACGGCGTATGTGAGTATGAACACCAATTCGGCCAAAGTCACGCCTTCAGTCACGAACAGGTGGCCTCCCGCGTGAAACAGATAAAGAACGCCGGATTCAACGCCTTCCGTGAGGCTCACCAACCGCATCACCTCGACTACCAGTCGCTGTTGGACAAGAACGGCATCCTCTTCTGGACTCAGTTCTCCGCCCATATATGGTATGACACGCCGGAGTTCCGTGAGAACTTCAAGACGCTGTTGCGCCGGTGGGTGAAGGAACGTCGCAACTCTCCGTCCGTAGTCCTGTGGGGCTTGCAGAACGAGAGTACCCTGCCGCGTGACTTCGCCCGGGAGTGCACGGAGATTATCAAGGAGATGGACCCGACGGCAGGCACGCTGAGACCCGTCACCACCTGTAACGGTGGCGAGGGAACGGACTGGAACGTGATACAGAACTGGAGCGGCACCTACGGTGGCGAACTTGCTCAGTATGACAAGGACTTGATGAAGTCCAACCAACTGCTTAACGGTGAATACGGGGCGTGGCGCAGTGTGGGCTATCACTCCGAAGAACCTTTCGACGTGAAAGGCGCATGGACCGAAGAGCGGATGTGCCGCCTCATGGAGACGAAGGTCCGTCTGGCCGAACAGGCGCGTGACAGCGTCTGCGGACACTTCCAATGGGTATACAGCAGCCATGACAACCCCGGTCGCCGTCAACCCGATGAGGCTTACCGGATGATTGACAAGGTGGGGCCGTTCAACTACAAAGGATTGACCACTCCGTGGGAAGAACCTACGGACGTATATTATATGTATAGGGCCAACTACGCCAACGCTGCGAAAGACCCGATGGTCTACATCGTGTCGCATACATGGCCCGGTCGCTTCGAGAAGCGTCGTAGAGCCAATGTGGAGGTGTACAGCAACTGCGACTCCGTGCTTCTCTATAACGATGCGGTCGACACGCTCTGTCTGGGACGAAAGGTCAATCATGGTGTAGGTACTCACTTCACTTGGGAGAACCGGGACATCCGTTACAATGTGCTCCGTGCCGTGGGCTACGTCAAAGGAAAGGCGGTGGCCGAAGACCTTATCGTACTCGACAACTTGGAGAGAGCACCCCATTTCGGTGCGTTGTATCACGATGCTACTCCCTTGCTGAAAGGTGTGGATGACATGCTTACGAACTACCTCTACCGCATCAACTGCGGTGGTGACAACTATACTGATGAGTTCGGTCAGCGGTGGGCGACCGACGATACCACCTACTCGCACTCGTGGGCGGAGGCTTTTGGCGAACTCTCTCCCTATCAGGCAAGTCAGCGCGTGACCTATGACCCCATCCGGGGCACGCGTGACTGGAAACTCTTCCAGACCTTCCGCTTTGGCCGACATAAGCTCAACTACCGCTTCCCTGTGCCCAACGGCAACTATCGGGTGGAACTCTACTTCGTGGAGCCTTGGCACGGAACGGGTGGCGGTGCGGAGACTGACTGCGAGGGACTGCGCGTCTTCGACGTGGCGGTGAACGGGACTACCATGCTCGATGATTTGGACATTTGGGCGGAAGTGGGTCACGATACCGCCTTGAAGAAGGTCGTCTATGCGGAGGTGCGTGATGGTGAGTTGCGCATTGACTTCCCCGAAGTGAAGGCCGGTCAGGCCGTGATATCCGCCATCGCCATTGCTTCGATGGACGGACAGCAACAACCGACTACGACTCCCGTCTCCACATGGAGTTGGGCGAAGGCCGACCAAGAGGTGATGGCGAAGATGCCCACCGAACTGTTGCCCGAGGACAAGAACACCCGTCCTTGCGTCACTTATGAAGCGGAAGATGCCCTGTTGAAGGGGAAATTCCAAAAGAAACCGTTCAAGAAACAGACGGGCGTATTCTTTGGTGGCGGGAAGAAGAACAGCATCGAGTGGACCATCTCCACCGGATTGGCACAAGTCTACGCTTTCCGCTTCAAGTTTATGAACCAAAGCGGCAAGCCTATGCCGGTCAACCTGAAACTGATTGCTCCCAACGGAAGCATCCTGAAGGACGACACGCTCACATTCCCCGATACCCCGGAGAAGTGGCGCATGATGAGTACCACCACGGGTGGATACATCAATGCTGGAACCTACCGGCTGATACTCTCCGCTGACGATATGGACCAGCTCTCTTTCGACGCGGTGGACGTGCAATAACATATCATGTAACAAACAACCAAATATAATGCACATGTACAAGAATTACAGATACTTGATAATGGGTCTTGCCTGCTGTTTGTCAGGTGGCCTGCAAGCGCAGGAAACGCACGACTGGGAGAATCACCACGTGCTGCAGATAAACCGTGAACCGGCCCGTGCCGCCTTCATCCCTTATGGGGAGACGCAGGGCGACCGCTCCATGACTTTGAACGGAACATGGAAGTTCCGCTGGACCAAGACCCCGGACGAACGGATTGCCGATTTCTACCGCACCGACTTTGATGATGCCGGATGGACGGACTTTGCCGTGCCGGCCAACTGGGAGGTGAACGGATACGGCACGCCAATCTATGCCTCTGCCGGTTATGTCTTCAAGATAGACCCACCCCGTGTGATGGGAACACCCAAGAACAGCTACACCACCTACGAGGAACGCAATCCGACGGGACAATACCGCCGTACCTTTGAGCTGCCCGACGGGTGGCATTTGGAGGGACAGACCTTCCTCCGTTTCGACGGCGTGATGAGTGCCTTCTACGTTTGGATTAACGGTCGACGGGTAGGCTATAGCCAAGGTAGCATGGAACCCTCTGAGTTCAACGTCACCGACTATTTGCGGAGCGGCACCAACCAAATCGCCGTGGAGGTTTATCGCTACAGCGACGGCTCCTATCTGGAAGACCAGGACTTCTGGAGGTTTGGTGGCATCCATCGCGACATCACGCTGTTCCATACCGCCGACGTGCGTCTGCGCGACTTCACGGTGCGCACCTTGCCCGATGCCAACTACGAGAACTTTACCCTGCAGGTAGACCCCCAGTTCAGCGTCTACCGACAGGAACGGGGCAAAGGCTATCGTTTTGAAGTGGAACTGATGGATGCCCAAGGCAAACGATTCTATCATGGAAACATAGGAATCGAGTCCATCCTGGACCTCGACCATAAGGCCGCTACCATGAACGAATGGTATCCGCAGCGCGGACCGCGCAAGATGGGACGCATCTCCAGCAAGATTCCGTTCCCGCATCTGTGGACAGCCGAAACCCCCTACCTCTATACCTTGCGTCTCACCCTGACGGACGCGGAAGGAAAGTCGGTGGAGCGGGCGACTGCGAAAGTGGGCTTCCGTAGCGTGGAATCGAAGCAAGGACAGGTGTTGGTGAATGGCAAGCCGATACGTTTCCGTGGGGTGAACCGTCATGAGCACGACCCCTACACCGCTCGGGTGATGAGCGATGAGCGCATGATTCAGGACATTCTCCTGATGAAGCAATGCAATGTCAACGCCGTGCGTACCAGCCACTATCCCAACCATCCCCGTTGGTATGAGTTGTGCGACTCCCTGGGATTGTACGTCATGGACGAGGCGGACATCGAGGAACATGGACTGCGGGGCACTCTCGCCAGCACTCCCGATTGGCACGCCGCCTTCATGGACAGGGCGGTGCGTATGGCCGAAAGGGATAAAAACCACGCCTGTATCCTGTTTTGGAGTATGGGCAACGAAAGCGGCTACGGTCCTAACTTCGCCGCTATATCCGCCTGGTTGCACGACTTCGACCCGACACGCCTGGTACACTACGAAGGCGCGCAGGGCGTGGACGGGAAGCCCGACCCCAAGACCGTGGATGTCATCAGCCGGTTCTATACCAGGGTGCAGGACGAATACCTCAATCCCGGCATCAAAGAGGGCGAAGAGAAAGAACGGGCGGAGAACGCCCGTTGGGAACGTCTACTCTCCATCGCTCAGCGTACGGACGACGACCGTCCCGTGCTGACGAGCGAATACGCGCATTGCATGGGCAACGCGTTGGGCAACTTTCAACAATATTGGGACGAAATATACAGCAATAAACGCATGCTGGGAGGGTTCATCTGGGACTGGGTGGACCAAGGCATCATCCGTACACTGCCCGATGGGCGGACGCAGGTGGCCTACGGCGGTGACTTTGGCGACCAACCCAACCTGAAAGCCTTCTGTCTGAATGGTGTTGTCTTCTGTGACCGTACGGTCAGTGCCAAGTACTACGAGGTGAAGAAGGTCTACCAACCCGTTTACCTGAAACTTGTGAACTATGATGCCGTCACCGGTAGTTGCGAGATAGAAGCCCTCAACCATAACCACCATACCGACTTGTCCGGCTACACCTGCCATTGGGACTTGTATGCCGACGGACGACTGATGGGGAGTGGCGAGAGCGAGTTGCCGGCTGCCAATCCCGGAGAGTGTCAACGCTTTACCCTCTCATTGGCCAAGGCAAGCCGGAAGGTGAAGTCCGCCGACAGTGACGTGCGGCTCAACCTCTCTGTCCGCCTGAAACAGGAAACACTCTGGGCCAAGGCCGGCTTCGAAGTGGCTTCCGAACAACTCGCCTTGCACGACAATCTGATGCGAATGGCGCAATCCACCGTTAAACCCACGGGGAAGATTGCAGTCTATATAGGCGATACCCTTCTCCAAGTGAAGGGGAAAAACTTCAGTGCTACCTGGGACCGGTTGCAAGGAAACTGGGTGGAGTTGAGCTATGGTGGAAAACAACTGTTCCATGCGACGGACAGCCTCTTGCCGCATACCTTCGAAGCCTTCCGTGCCCCCACGGACAACGACAAGAGCTTTGGCAACTGGCTGGCAAAGGATTGGACGAAGAACCGAATGGACGTTCCCGAAGTGAAGGTGGGCTCTTCCGGTTGGAGTCATTCCGTTGATGGGAAAGAGGAAAAGGTGACGATTACCGCCCGTCATTACTATGGCTACCTGTCGGGAAAGATTGTCGTGACCAGCGTCTATACCGTCTATCCCGACGGCACGATAGACTTACGGCAAACCTACCTCCCACAGGGAGAACTGCCGGAGTTGCCCCGATTGGGAAGCGCGTGGCGGTTGGACAAAAGCCTGACCCGCTTCGCGTGGTATGGCTACGGACCCTACGAGAACTATCCCGACAGACACTCCGCTTGCCGGATAGGGTGGTGGACCTCTAAGGTGGACGAGCAGTACACCCATTATCCGCGTCCCCAAGACTCGGGCAACAAAGAGTCCGTGGTGAAGCTGCAGCTGACCGACGACAAAGGACGGGGTATCGAGGTGTTGGCGTTGGACAAACCGTTCTCCGCTTCGGCGTTGCCCTATTCCACGCACGACCTCAGCACCACCTCGCACGACTGCGACCTGCAACCGGACGATGCCGTCCATCTGCATGTCGATGCCGCGGTGCTGGGGCTTGGCAACAGCAGTTGTGGACCGGGTGTGCTGAAGAAATACGCTATCGAGAAGACGGAGCATACGTTGCATATACGCATCCGTCCGTGTAACACAAAATGATTGCAAAGATGAAGAAAATAACTCTCCTAACGAGTGTCATTGCCTGGCTGATAGGCGTTGCGGCACTTAACGCCCAGTCGTTGTCAGTAGGTCCGAACGACCTGCGGCAACGCTTTGCCCATCCCGAGGGGGATGCCAAACCTTGGACTTTCTGGTACTGGATGTACGGAGCCGTTAGCGAAGAAGGCATCACGGCCGACCTCGAAGCCATGAAACAGGCCGGTCTGGGCGGTGCCTACTTGATGCCCATCAAATCGGTGCAACAAGGTCCGCAATACGAGGGAAAGGCCGAACAGCTGACACCCGAATGGTGGAGGATGGTCAAATACAGCGCACAGGAGGCCGACCGCCTCGGTTTGAAACTCGGCATGCATATCTGTGACGGATTCGCCTTGGCTGGCGGTCCTTGGATACGCCCCGAGGAGTCCATGCAGAAGGTCGTCTTCAGTGACACCATCGTGCAGGGTGGACGAATGGAAGCACTCCGTTTGCCTCGTCCACAAGCCTTCGAAGGCTACTACGAAGACATCGCCCTGTTGGCTCTGCCCGTGAGGGGCGAGCGTGTTACCCAACGTCCCTGCGTCACTTGCGGCAACGTCTCAGCCGACGCGGATACCAAGAAAGGTGTCAACATCGATTCGGTGGGAGTGATACGCTCCTCCGTCCCTTGCTGGATACAATATTCCTTTGCCGAACCCATTACCTGCCGCAACCTCGAAATCATACTGAACGGCAACAACTACCAGGCACACCGCATGGTGGTGAAGGCCAGCATCGATGGCAAGAAATACTACACGGTGAAGCACCTTACTCCTGCCCGGCAGGGATGGCAAAACACTGATGAAAACAGTACCCATACCATACCGCCCACCACGGCCCGCTATTTCCGACTCTATTGGAGTCCGGAAGGGAGTGAACCGGGTTGTGAGGATATGGATGCCGCCAAGTGGAAACCGAACCTGAAGATTAAACGCGTGGTGTTCCACGCCGAACCCCGACTGAACCAATGGGAAGGAAAGGCCGGACTTGTATGGCGAGTGGCCGAAGATACTCGGGCGGATGAGGTGCCCGCGCAGGATTGCGTGCCCAAAGAAGAGATTCTGAACATGACGGCCGGCCTGCACAACGGCCGGCTCACGGCTACCTTGCCTCAGGGGGAATGGCGGTTGCTGCGCATCGGACACACCTCTACGGGACATACCAACGCCACGGGAGGCGGAGGCAAAGGACTGGAATGTGACAAGTTCAACATCATGGCCGTGCGCAAACAGTTCAACTACTGGTTTGGCCGTGCCTTTGAGGAGATAGGAGAGGAGCTGGCGCACCGCGTGCTGAAGTATATGC
Source organism: Clostridium sp. CAG:217 (assembly GCA_963624095.1). Lineage (GTDB taxonomy): Bacteria > Bacteroidota > Bacteroidia > Bacteroidales > Bacteroidaceae > Phocaeicola_A. The sequence continues at coordinate 25,224 of CAVFNZ010000007.1, forward strand.
ATGTCGATAGTTGGGAGTGTGGCTGCCAAAACTGGAGCGATAACTTTATGGATGAGTTCGAGGCTCGTCGCGGTTACTCGCTCGCTCCGTACCTCGCCTTGTACGCAGGCATCCCGGTGGATGACGTAACCACCTCCGAACGTGTGCTGCGTGACGTGCGTCGCACCATTGCGGAGTTGGTGAAGGATATCTTCTATCAGGAGTTGGCGGATTGCGCCAAGACCTACGATTGCCAGTTCTCCGCCGAGTGCGTGGCTCCCACCATGGTGAGCGACGGCTTGCTCCATTATCAGATGGTAGACCTCCCCATGGGCGAGTTCTGGTTGCGAAGTCCTACACACGACAAACCCAACGACATGCTCGATGCCGTCAGTGGGGCGCACATCTACGGGAAGAACATCATCCAGGCGGAGGGCTTCACCGAGGTTCGCGGTACGTGGGACGAAACCCCGGCCATGCTGAAGACGTTGCTCGACCGGAATTATGCGTTGGGCATCAACCGACTCTTCTTCCATGTTTACACGCACAACCCCTATATGGACAAGAAACCCGGCATGACATTGGACGGCATCGGCCTCTTCTTCCAACGCGACAACACGTGGTGGAAGAATGGCGGCAAGGGACTGGCAGACTATGCCGCACGTTGCCAAACCCTGTTGCAGTATGGCGTGCCGGTGACGGACATCGCCGTGTTTACCGGCGAGGAGGTGCCGAGCCGGGCCATTCTGCCCGACCGCCTCGTGCCGATGTTGCCCGGCATCTTCGGTAAGGAACGGGTGCGGAGCGAACAGGTGCGGTTGGCCAATGAAGGTCAACCCTTGCGGGTGATGCCGGTGGGCGTTACGCACTCCGCCAACATGGCCGACCCGGACAAGTGGGTCAACCCGTTGCGTGGCTATGCCTACGACTCCTTCAACCGGGACGCGTTGCTTCGGCTCGCCAAGGCGGAGGACGGACGGATGGTGTTGCCGGGTGGTGCCTCATACCGGGTGGTGGTGATGCCGACGGCGCATCCCATGAGTCCCAACAACATACAGAGCGAAGAGGTTGCCGCCAAGGTGGCTGCTTTGCGGGAGGCAGGCGTGGTCGTCCCCGAGTTGCCCTACAAGGCTGATGACTTCTCTGCCTATGGCTTGGAACGGGACTTGATTGTCCCCGAACAGGTGGCATGGACCCACCGCCGGAATGCGGAGGAGAATGTGGATATTTACTTCGTCGCCAACCAACAGGAGACTGAACGGGAGTTTGTGGCCTCCTTCCGTATAGCTGGTCGCACCCCGGAATGGTGGAACCCGATGACGGGAGAGATTACAGACCGGCTGACGTGGAGCATCGCCAATGGTCGTACGGAAGTTACCATGAAACTTGCGGCCGGTGAATCCGCGTTCATCGTGTTCAAGAACCCCGTACGGAAGAGCGAGAACTCCTCCGTGACATGGTATAAGACAGATGATTTGAACGTAAATCAATGGAACGTGTACTTCCCCCTGATAGAAACGACCGTGAAACGGACCGAACTCTTTGACTGGTCGGAAGAGGCGGACGAACGCATCCGTTACTATAGCGGAACTGCCGTCTACACGGCTCATTTCAACTGGAGCCAAGCACTCAACGGAGCGGAGAAGGTGAAACTCCGGTTGGGCACGCTTTGTGACGTGGCCGCGGTGAAGGTGAACGGCGAGGATTGCGGCATCGTATGGGCCGCCCCCTATGAAACGGACGTGACCAAGGCCCTGCGCCAGGGTGACAACACGTTGGAGATAGAAGTCTCCAACACATGGGCCAATGCGCTCAATGGAGCGGACCAGGGCAAGGCACCCTACGAGGGTATTTGGACCAATGCCAAGTACCGCAGGGCGGAAAAGAACCTGCTGCCCGCAGGCTTGTTGGGTCCCTTGAAGTTGGTGCGTACCAACCGATGAACAGACAAAAGAACAGAAACGAATGAAATAAAATCAAAGCTATGAGAATCAACAATCGTACAAAAACTCTTGCGGCACTGCTGTTGGCTACCGCTTTCGGTCACTCCTTACAGGCGGAGGTGAAGCTGCCCGCCCTGTTTTCCGATAATATGGTGATGCAGCAACAGACTGCCGCCAATCTGTGGGGAACGGCTTCCCCCAACAAAACGGTGACGGTGACTCCCACATGGGACGGCAAATCCTATACGACCCAAGCGGATGCCAAGGGAGCTTGGAAGATGACCTTGCCCACCCCCAAGGCCGGAGGTCCTTACGACGTGGTGATAAGCGACGGAACTCCGTTGACCCTTCACAATGTGATGATAGGGGAGTTGTGGCTATGCTCCGGACAGAGCAATATGGAGATGCCGATGAAGGGGTTCACCAACCAACCGGTGGAAGGCTCCAATATGGACGCGTTGCGCGGACGTAACGAGCGCATCCGGTTCTTTACGATGAAACGCAACTCCGTTACCGTGCCTGCCACCGACTGCGTGGGCAGTTGGGTGGAGGCTACTCCCTCCACCATTCGTGAGTTCAGTGCCACGGCCTATTACTTTGGCCGTCAGTTAGAAGAGACTCTGCAGGTGCCGGTAGGTCTGGTGGTAGCCGCCTGGGGCGGATCGTCGTGTGAGGCCTGGATGAACGAAGAGATGCTGAAAGCCTTCCCCGAGGCGATTGCAAAGATACCGCAAACCGATGGAAAAATAACCTCGAAGAACCAAACGCCGACCGTTCTCTTTAACGGCATGGTGAGTCCGCTGATAGGCATGACCATGAGGGGTGTCATCTGGTACCAGGGAGAGAGTAACTGGGAGCGGGCGCATACCTATGCCGACCTGTTCGCTTCGTTGATAACGGGCTGGCGCAAATTGTGGGGACAAGGCGACTTCCCCTTCTACTATTGTCAGATTGCTCCCTATAGCTACAAGAATATCACGGGCAAGGGAAAGCCGCTCAGCAACTCCGCCTACCTGCGCGAGGCACAGGCAAAGGTTGAGTTCATGGTGCCCGAGACGGGTATGGCCGTGTTGATGGACGCCGGATTCAAGAATGGCATTCATCCTTACGACAAACGTACGCCGGGCGAACGTCTGGCCCTGTTGGCTCTCAACAAAACGTACGGCATCGAGGGCATCACAAGCGAAAGTCCTTATTACAAGTCGTGTGAGATACGCAACGACACGGTCATTGTCAGCTTCGAGCGCGCACCGATGTGGGTCAACGTGAAGCACGGATTCTCGTCCAAGAACTTCAAAGTGGCCGGTGAAGACCGCGTGTTCTATCCTGCCAAGGCGGAGATTAAGCGTCAGCACGTGATTGTGACGAGCGACAAGGTGGCTCACCCGGTGGCGGTGCGCTACGCTTTTGAGGATTACGCTGAAGGCGACCTCTATGGTGCGGAGGGTTTGCCGGTATCTTCTTTCCGTTCCGATGACTGGGAAGACCCGAAGCCTTTGAACAAATAACTCATAACAGACTACTAACGGACAAAACCCATGCGAAGAATACGGACTATACTCTTGATGGTGCAACTGTTCCTTTGCCTCACGGCATGGGGACAGCCTGCCGACTACACTTGGACAACCTTCAGCAAGAACGCTTCGGAGTCGATGCCTTGCGGAGGCGGTGACATTGGACTGAATGTGTGGGTGGAGAATGGTGAACTGCTCTTTTATGTGAGCCGCAGTGGCGCGTACGACGAGTACACTACGTTGCTGAAGGCCGGACGTGTGCGGTTGCGCATGAACGGCTCGCCTATGCCCGAGGACGGCTTCCGGCAGACGCTAAGACTGAAAGACGGCATTCAAGAGATTCACCTGGGCGGTTACACCGTGCTGCTTTGGGTAGACGTGTACCACCCTGTCGTTCACTTGGAAGTAAAAGGGCGCAAAGCCTCCACCCTGAACCTCAGTTATGAAAATTGGCGTTACGCGAACCGTCCGTTCCGCAAGGGAGAAGCGCGCCAGAATTCCCTCAAGTGGGCCAAGACTACGGGCTTGGTCACTTCCAAGGATTCTATATGTCCCATGGAGAACGGGGTGTTGTTCTATCATCATAACCCGACTGTGACTGTGTTCGACCGGACCGTGAGCATCCAGGGAATGGACTCCGTCAAGGACCAACTGTGGAATCCTGTAGCCAATCTCCTCTCCGGTGGACGATTGAGCGGCGACAACCTCTCCTTTACGGGCACATCTGAAGGCGAATACGCCGGTACGGATTATCGGGCATGGAACTTCCGGTCGACAAAGCCCGCCAAGTCGCATCACGTCACCATCACGCTGCACACGCTACAGACATGCGATGCGGAACAATGGGTGACGGAACTGGAACAGGTGGAGAAGTCCATCCGAACCGAGCGTGACCGCAAAGCGTCAATCGCCTGGTGGAACGCGTTTTGGGAGCGCAGCTGCATCGAGGCGGAGGGCGAAGCGGCGGACATCACCCGTAACTTCACCCTGTTTCGTTACATGCTCGGCTGCAACGCCTACGGCTCGGCACCGACCAAGTTCAACGGCGGTCTGTTTACCTTCGACCCACAGTATGTGAAGACTACTCCCCTTGCCGACTACACCCCCGATTACCGCAACTGGGGCGGTGGCACGATGACGGCGCAGAACCAACGCCTTGTCTACTGGCCCATGCTGAAGAACGGGGATGCCGACCTGATGATGCCCCAGTTTGATGCCTACAACCGCATGCTTCCCAATGCCGAACTGCGAAGTCGCTTCTACTGGAACCATACAGGCGGATGCTTTACCGAACAGACGGAATGTTTCGGGTTGCCCAATATGGCGGAATATGGACTGAAGCGTCCCGAATGGTTCGACAAGGGCGTGGAGTACAACGCCTGGCTCGAATATACCTGGGACACGGTGCTGGAGTTTTGCCAGATGATAATGGAGTCGCGCCGCTACGCAGCTGCGGACATCTCTCCCTATACCGGTCTGATAGAGAGTGCGCTCACCTTCTTTGACGAACACTATCAGTACTTGGCTTCCCGACGGGGCATCAAGAAACTTGACGGAGAAGGGAAACTCATCCTCTTCCCTGGCTCGGGGTGCGAGACCTACAAGATGGCCAACAATGCGTCATCCACCGTGGCTGCCTTGCAGACCGTGCTGAAGAGTTACATCGACATGAAACAGCTGTCCGGTGACACGGCGGTGGGACGATGGAAGGAGATGTTGGCGCGCGTCCCGGACCTCCCTTACCGGCAGGTTGAAGGCAAGAAGACCATCGCTCCGGCCAAGTCGTGGGAGCGGGTAAACAATGTCGAGACCTCCCAACTCTATCCCGTATTTCCGTGGCGCATCTTTGGCGTAGGTTGTGAAGGGGATTCGTTGCAGGTGGCGCGTGACACCTACAACTTGGATGCCGATGCCGTCAAGTTCCGCTCGTCGAAAGGGTGGAAGCAGGACAATATCTGGGCGGCATGCCTGGGCTTGACCGACGAGGCGGCCCGACTGACCAAAGAGAAGTTGGCGGACGGTCCTCATCGCTTCCCCGCCTTTTGGGGGCCGGGGTTCGACTGGACACCCGACCACAACTGGGGAGGCAGTGGCATGATAGGCTTGCAGGAGATGTTGCTGCAGACCCGAGGCGAGAAGATTTACCTTTTCCCCGCCTGGCCGACCGCATGGAATGTGCGCTTCAAGCTCCACGCCCCCGACCGGACGGTGGTGGAGGCGGAACTCCGTGACGGAAAGATCGTGCGCCTGCAAGTGACCCCCGAAAGTCGCAAGGCCGATGTAATAGTCAATTTGAAACAATAACATAACACCTCATAATCACATGAAAAAGACATTGATAGCCCTGTTGCTGCTTGTCCCCTGCATGACGGCGTGGGCAAACCTGTCGCAAGAGATATCCGTGGCAGGCTTCTTCCCCCTTTCGGGAAGTGGTCGCCTCGTCTATGATTTCAATGCCGGATGGCGTTTCCATAAGGGAGATGTGGCGAACGGCGAAGCACCCGGACTGGATGATTCCGCCTGGGAGGTAGTCTCAACGCCCCACAGCGTGGAGCTGATACCGGCCGAAGCCAGCGGTTGCCGCAACTATCAAGGCATTGCCTGGTATCGCAAACACTTTGTGGTGCCGCAGGATACGAAAGGAAAAAACGTGAGCCTCCACTTCGAGGCCATCATGGGAAAACAGAAGTTCTATGTCAACGGAAAGCTGGTGAAGGAACATTTGGGAGGCTATTTGCCCATTACGCTGCAGCTGTCCGAGGCAGGCATCCAAGCCGGTGACACCTGTATGGTGGCGGTGATGGCTGACAATAGCGATGACAAGACTTATCCTCCCGGCAAGACGCAATACACGCTTGACTTCGCCTATCACGGAGGCATCTATCGCGACGTGTGGCTTATCGCCAAGTCGCCCGTAGCCATCACCGATGCCATTGAAGCCAACCGCACGGCGGGTGGGGGCGTGTTCGTTCATTATGACAACATCTCCGACAAACGGGCGGACGTGTTTGTCAACACCGAAGTGGCGAACAACGGCAAGCAAGCCTGCCAAGCCGTGGTGGAAACCTCTCTGGTGGATGCCGACGGTACAGTGGTGAAACGGGTCAGCCGACGCATTACGTTAGCGGTAGGCGAGTCCCAAACAGTGACGCAAAAGATACAAGTCAAGAATCCCCGTCTGTGGAGTCCGGACGCTCCTTATCTCTACCGCATAGAGTCCCGTGTCAAGCAAAACGGGACTTGCGTGGATGGCGGAACAACCCGTATCGGCATCCGCCTGTGCGAGTTCAAGGGGAAGGATGGCTTCTGGCTGAACGGCAAACGCTGCGAGCAACTGATTGGTGCCAACCGCCATCAGGACTTCGCCTATGTGGGCAATGCAGTGCCCAACTCCCAGCAATGGCGTGATGCCAAGCGGTTGCGCGATGCCGGTTGCCGCATCATCCGTGTGGCGCACTATCCGCAAGACCCCTCCTTCATGGACGCTTGCGATGAGCTGGGCATGTTTGTCATCGTAGCCACTCCCGGCTGGCAGTTCTGGAACAAGAAACCGGAGTTCGCCGAGCGTGTACACGAAAATACCCGTAACATCATCCGTCGCGACCGCAACCATCCCTCCGTATTGATGTGGGAGCCTATCCTCAATGAAACTTCCTATCCGAAGGATTTCGCCTTGGAGGCACTCCAAATAACGAAGGACGAATATCCCTATCCGGGTCGCCCCGTTGCCGCCGCCGACATGCACTCCGCCGGTGTGCGCGACAACTATGACGTGGTCTATGGTTGGCCGGGAGACGATGAGAAAGAGAACGCTCCCGAACAATGCATCTTCACCCGTGAGTTCGGTGAGAATGTGGACGACTGGTACGCCCACAACAATGACAACCGGGCCTCACGCAGCTGGGGCGAACGTCCGATGAAGGTGCAGGCGTTGTCGCTGGCAAAGACCTACGACGGACTTTACCGTACCACGGGTAAGTTTATCGGCGGTGCCCTGTGGCATCCGTTCGACCATCAGCGCGGCTATCACCCCGACCCCTATTGGGGCGGATTGTTCGACTGCTTCCGCCAACCCAAATATGCCTACTACCTGTTCCGTAGCCAGACTTCCCCGAACTGGCATCATCCCGTGGCGGAGTGTGGACCGATGGTCTACATTATGCACGAGATGACACAGTTCTCCGACAAGGATGTGGTGGTCTTCAGCAACTGCGACTCCGTGCGCCTCTCCGTCTATGACGGCACAAAGAGCTGGACGAAGCCTGTAGTCCACAGACAAGGCGGCATGCCCAACGCTCCGGTAGTGTTTGAGGACGTATGGGATTTCTGGGAAGCCCGTGACTACAGCTACAAGCAGAAAAACTGGCAGAAGGTGAACATGGTGGCGGAAGGAATCATTGACGGACAGGTGGTGTGCTCCACCAAGAAGATGCCGTCGCGCCGGTCCACCAAGCTGCGTCTCTATGTCGACTGGCAGAACCAGGAGTTCGTGGCCAACGGTTCCGACATCATCGTGGTGGTGGCGGAGGTGACGGACGATAGCGGTCACGTTCGTCGCTTGGCGAAAGAGAACATCGTGTTTACCGTTGAGGGCGAAGGCGAACTCGTGGGCGATGCCTCCATTCTTGCCAATCCCCGTCAGGTGGAATGGGGCTCCGCTCCGGCACTGATACGCTCCACCCGCAAGGCCGGCAAGATTACCGTGAAGGCCCGTGTGCAATTTGAAGGAACCCATGCGCCCACACCGGCGGAAATTACTTTCGAGAGTGTGCCGGCTACCATCCCCTTCTGCTATCTCGACGAAGAACGTGCGGGTGGACAGACGGTGCAGACCGGACGGAAGGCCGGCGTGCAGCTGACGGAGGAAGAGAAACGGAAAGCCCTTGACGAGGTGGACAAACAACAGCAAGAATTCGGTATACAGAAGTAGTGTACCTATAAAATAGTAGAACCAAGAACCTTTTATAGATATGAAGATGAGAAAACAATTAGCTCAGGTGGTATGTGCCATTGTGTGTGGCTTGGCGTTGAGTCCGGTTCATGCGCAGGACACTCCCATCACCTACAAGGAGGGGCAGCTCCTTTACGAGACGGATGCGAAGGGAAACCGCATCCTCGATTTTTCCTATTGTGGCTATCGCAACTCCGATGTGGCGATTCCCGACCTGCCCGTTAGGGTCTATGTCTCTCCCGTGGAGGGCGACAACAGTGCCGCCATCCAGCGGGCCATCGACTACGTCTCCTCCCTGAAGACTGACGCCAACGGATTGCGTGGAGCCGTGTTGCTGCGGAAGGGAACGTACAGACTGGACAAACCGCTCTACATCCGCACGTCGGGCGTGGTGCTGCGAGGGGCTGACAAGACGGGCGTGGTGCTCGAAAAGCATGGCTATGAGCGAGGAGCGATAGTCTACATCGAAGGCTACGACAACCGCAAGGTAATCGATACGCTCTCCGTGGCTTCGGATTATGTGCCGGTGAACGCGCGCACGTTGTCGCTCGCTTCCAAGGGAAACCTGAAAGTTGGCGACCGCGTCCTGGTCTATCGTCCTTCCGAGAAGGAGTGGATTGCCTCTGTCGGTTGTGACATATTCGGTGGCGGCATCAGCTCGTTGGGTTGGAAACCCGGCGATGCCGACCTCTATTGGGACCGTACGGTGGAACGGGTGGAGGGCAACTCCATCACGCTTGACGCTCCGCTCACCATGGCTCTGGACGCTTCCAATGCTCACTGCAAGGTGTTGCCCTACACCTGGAGCGGACGCATCGCCGACAGTGGCGTGGAGAACCTCTCCTTGGTGGCCGACTATGACAAGCAATATCCTCTCGACGAGAATCACGCGTGGACGGGAGTCTCCATCAACCATGCCGAGAACTGTTGGGTGCGTAACCTTAACTTCTCGCAGTTGGCGGGTAGTGCCGTTGTCGTTCAGCCCACGGTGGCCCGCATCACGGTGGAGGACTGCATCGCCACGCATCCCGTGTCCGAGATTGCCGGTTTGCGCCGACAGACCTTCTACACGTTGGGTCAGCTCACGCTGTTCCAGCGTTGTTACTCCGAACAGGGAATACACGACTTTGTAGCAGGCATGAACGCCGCAGGCCCCAATGCATTCGTGCAGTGCCAGTCGTCCGAGTCGAAAGGCTATAGCGGTGCGGTGGGAGCGTGGGCCTGTGGCCTGCTGTTCGATGTGGTGAACATCGACGGTCACGACCTGGCCTTCCGCAACTTGGGACAGTCCAAGGCCGGAGCCGGATGGAACACGGCAAACAGCGTCTTCTGGCAATGTACGGCGGCGGAGATTCATTGCTACTCTCCCGCAGCGGATGCCAAAAACCATGCTTACGGATGTTGGGCCCAGTTCTCGGGCGACGGGGTATGGTCCGGCTCCAACAATCACATTTCTCCCCGTAGTCTGTTCGACGCACAGCTGACGGCCCGCTTGCAGTCCGACGTGTCGAAGCGCAATCGGGTGTGGACACTCTCTTCCAACGGAGCTACCAGCAGTCCTACCATAGACCAAGCCATGTTGATGTCGCAAGAGGCGATGAAGCCGCTGCTCACACTAAGGATGTGGATAGATCAGCGTCCGTTTGACGCTACGGTGTCTACCGAAGGGGTGAAGTCCATCGATGAGGTGAAGTTTAAACAACCGGTAGTGACCGCCCCGACAAAGAAACTATGCCGTGTGGAGAATGGCGTGTTGGTGGCCGACGGCTGTCTGATGACGGGCAATGTGCGTAAGGCTACCTGGTGGAGCGGCAGTTTGCGTCCCAACTATGTGCGCAGTGCGTCGGACAACATCACCCGCTTTGTGCCCGACCGTGAAGGCACGGGCTTCACCGACCGCATCGATTCCGTGGTGAGGAATATGAAACAGCGTCACAACGTGGCCATGTTCTACAACTACGGACTCTGGTACGACCGTCGGCGCGATGACCATGAGCGTATCCGCCGACGTGACGCTGACGTGTGGGCTCCCTTCTACGAACAACCCTTCGCGCGCAGCGGACAAGGCTCGGCGTGGGAAGGACTGAGCAAGTATGACCTTACCCGACCCAACACCTGGTACTGGGGACGTTTGAAAGAGTTCGCCGACAAGGCCGAACCGGAAGGCATCCTGCTCTATTACAACAACTACTTCCAGCACAATATCCTCGAAGCAGGAGCGCACTGGGTGGATTGCCCTTGGCGTACGGCCAACAACATCAACGATACCGGATTTCCCGAGCCGGTGAACTTTGCCGGTGACAAACGCATCTTTGTGGCCGAGATGTTCTACGACATCAACCACCCCGTGCGCAGGGAACTCCATCGGAACTACATCCGCCAGTGTCTCGATAACTTCGCGGACAACAGCAACGTCATCCAGTTCATCAGTGCCGAGTACACCGGTCCGCTCCACTTCATGCAATTCTGGCTCGACTGCATCGCGGAGTGGGAACAGGAAACCGGCAAGCATGCTTTGGTTGCGCTGAGTGCCACTAAGGATGTGCAGGATGCCATCCTGAGTGACCCCAAACGGGTCGCGGTGGTCGACATCATCGACATCCGTTACTGGCATTACCGGGTGGACGGGTCGGCTTACGCTCCTGAAGGCGGCAAGAACATGGCACCGCGTCAGCATGCGCGTAAGGTGAAAGAAGGCAAGATGGGGGCTGAGGGCGCTTACAAGGCCGTGAGCGAATACCGTACCAAATACCCCGATAAGGCCGTGATGCTCTATGCGCAGAACTATCCCGACCAGGGATGGCCCGTCTTGATGGCCGGAGGCTCGTGCCCCGTGTTGCGCCTCAGTGACGAAGCTTTGCTCCGTGCCATCCCGCAGATGAGACCCGTGGTGAACAACGATGCTCCTTACCAACTGCTGCAAGGCGACAACGGTGCCTTGGTGCGTGTGGGCAAAGGTCGTGAGGTCACGTTGCGGCTACCTGCCGGAACGTACCGTGTAAAGAATGTGCACGAGCGCAGCGGCGAGGTCACTCTGCTTGCCAAGAAGGTGAAAGTGACCGGTGACTACACCCTGCAAGCCGAGAAGGGTGGGGTCTACTGGTTGGAAAAGATAAACTAAGTAACAATCGAAGGGACATTCCGATTATCGGGATGTCCCTTCGTCATAATGTAAGGTTGACAAGAAATTTCACTTCCGCTTCTTTCGGCCTTTCTCCTTGCCGCCTTTCTTTTCTTTCTTCCCTTTGTCCGCCTTGATGCGGTTCGCTTTGGTCTGCCCGTACCATTGTGTAGATGAGCCTTGGTCGTCTGGGTTGGAGGCTAAGGTGAAGTCGAGCTGTTTCCTTTCGAGATTGGTGCAAGCAACCTTTATCTTGATGGGGTCGCCCAAGTTATAACGTTTGTGGCTTCGCCGGCCGATGAGGCAATAGTTCTTCTCGTCGAAGTCGAAATAGTCGTTGCCCAGTTCGCGGATAGGAATCAGACCCTCGCACTTGTTCTCGTTCAGTTCCACATAGAGTCCCCATTCCGTGATGCCGCTGATGACACCGTCGTACGCCTGTCCGATGTGGTCGGACATATACTCCACCTGTTTGTACTTCACGCTGGCGCGTTCGGCCGAAGCTGCGGTCTGCTCCATGGCGGAGCAGTGTTCGCAGAGGTTCTCGTACTTGTCCCTGTTCACGGAACGTCCTCCCGCCAGGTAGCGTGTGAGCAGGCGGTGAACCATCAGATCCGGGTAGCGGCGGATAGGAGAGGTGAAGTGCGTGTAGTAGTCGAACGCTAAGCCGTAGTGTCCGATGTTATAGGTACTGTAGCGCGCTTTCTGCATCGCCCGCAGCGACACGGTCTCTATCAGGTTTTGCTCGCGCTTGCCTTGCACCTGATCCAGCAGGCTGTTGATGGACTTCGACACTTCGGCATTCGAGCCCGTAGTGCGCAACTTATAGCCGAAACGGGTGATGAAGGTTTTCAGGTTCTCCAACTTGTCGGGGTCGGGGAGGTCGTGGATACGATAGGGGAACACCTTGGGCTTCACCTTCTTGGCAACCTTGCCGATGCGCTCCGCAACCGTTCGGTTGGCCAGCAGCATAAACTCCTCTATCAGCTTGTTGGCCTCCTTGGCCTCTTTGAAGTAGACCCCAGTAGGCTTGCCGTTCTCATCGAGGTTGAACTTCACCTCGGTACGCTCAAAGCTGATGGCACCTTCGGCGAAACGCTTGTCGCGCAGAATCTTTGCCAAGCGGTTCAGCGTGAGAATCTCCTCCTTGTAGTCGCCCTCACCGGTCTCTATGATTTGCTGGGCCTCTTCGTAGGCGTAGCGTCGGTTGCTCTTGATGATTGTGTGTACAATGCGCGAATCGCGCACTTCGGCCTTCTCGTTCATCTCGAAGATGACGGAGTAGGCCAGCTTCTCCTCATCGGGACGCAGCGAACAGATGAAGTTGCAGAGTCGTTCGGGCAACATGGGGACGGTGCGGTCTACCAGATAGACCGACGTGGCGCGCTCCTGCGCCTCCTTGTCGATGACACTGCCCTCCTTCACGTAATGCGACACGTCGGCGATGTGTACGCCAATCTCCCAGAGGCCCTCCTTCAGCTTGCGGATGGAGAGGGCATCATCGAAGTCCTTCGCGTCCGCGGGGTCGATGGTGAACGTGACGGTGTTGCGGAAATCCTCGCGCCCTTCCAGGTCCTCCTTCGTGAACTCTTCGGGAATCTTGTCCGCGGCCTTCTCCACATTCTCCGGATAGACATACGGCAATCCGTATTCGGCCAGGATGGCGTGCATCTCCGTGGTGTTGTCGCCCGCCTTGCCCAGGATGTCTATCACCTTGCCGATGGGGTTCTTGGCGCGGAAAGGCCACTCGGTAATCTTTACCACGGCCTTGTCGCCCGTCTTTCCCTTGTTCAGGTTCTCCTTCGGGATGAAGATGTCGTTGGCCAGGTTGCGGTCTTCCGTAATCAGAAACGCGTAGCCTTTCTCCACCTGCAGTGTGCCGATGAAGTTCTGGTCCGCATGCTCCACGATTTCGATGACTTCGCCCTCGCGTTCGCGGTTCTTCCGCTTGGCGAAGAGCGCCACGCGCACCTTGTCGTTGTTCATCGCGTGGCCCGAGTTGCGCTCGGCGATGAACACCGGCTCGCCGCCTCCTTCGGGGATGAAGGAGTTCTTTCCGTTGCTCTTTCGTTGGAACGTGCCGTCGATAATCTGTCCGTGGTCGCTATATTGGAAGAAACCCTTTTTGGGTTCGCATAGGTAGTCCTCCTCCACCAACTCCTCCAGGATGTCCAGACAGAGTGCTTTCAGTGGGTGTGTGTCCAGGTTGAGCTCGCTAAAGATCTGCTTGAAGCCCCACATCTGGTTGATATCTTTCTGAAACAGGGCGGTCAGTTGCCCTGTCAATTCCTTCTTCGTCATGCGTTTGCCGCCTTTTCTACCCGATTTGCCCATAATTGTGAATGTTTATAGTTATCAGTTTACTTCCACAAAAGTACGGTTTTTATTCAAAAACAAAGGGATGCAAACGCATATTTTGTTCTCAGCCAAGTGCCCGGACGGTCATTTACTGTCCGGATAGCTGATGAGTCGAGAAAAACACAAGTACTTACGTTGCCGCATGCAAGTACTTGCGTTGACGAATCCGTAAAAATGTAAATTAAAAGACATCCCGCTCCAGAGATGGAGCGGGATGTCATGAATGCTATATGTCGTGATAGATTAATCCACAACGATGGGTTTGTATTTCGGAACGAGAGCCTTCATGATAACCCAGCCAATCAGGTAAGCGACGGCGCAGATGCAGAAGATTATCATGTATCCGGCGGGTTTGCCTTCGAAGCCCATGGCTTCCATCGGCATGTTGACCATTGTACCGCCCAACTCGCCGACCTTGGTGACCATCAACTGGGTCATGTCGTTGAGGTGCATAGCTTCCTCCGTCAAAGGAGTTCCGGTAAGTCCCTCGATGGTCTTTCTGGAGAGCTCATAGGTCTCGCCGTTCAGTGTGAACGAACCTGCGGCGTGTGTGAACAACGAACCTGAGCACTTGTTGATGAGGAATGAACCCACACCACCGGCCATACCGCCGATACCCGTAACGGTAGCGATGGCACTCTTCGGGAACATGTCACCTGTGGTGGAGAAGATGTTGGCCGACCATGACTGGTGAGCGGCTCCAAGGATACCGATGAGGATGATAGGCAACCAGGCGGACAGGGTGCTGTCGCCAAGGGGCTGAGCCAAGATTCCGAGCAAGGGGAAGAACGCGAAAATCAGCATCGCGCGCATACGTCCCGCATACGGGTTCATGCCCAACTTGTCCACAAAGTAGGTTGGCAGATAGCCGCCGAAGATGGAGAGCATCGTGATGAGGTAGAGCACGAAGATAAGCGTCATACCCATGGTAGAGGATGAGCTGTAACCGAATACGTCGGAGATGTAGGCCGGTGTCCAGAAGAGGAAGAACCACCATACGCCATCGGTCATGAACTTGCCGACGATGAATGACCAAGTCTGTTTGAAGGTAAGGCATTTCAGGATGCCAATCTTCTTCTCGTTGGCCTCGGAAGCGTCAGTCGTAGCTTCCGGCTCTTCATTGTCCTGGTTGATGTAAACCAACTCAGCCTTGTTGACGCGCTTGTTCTCTGACGGTTTCTTGTATGCGAAAATCCAGAATGCCATCCAGACGTAACCCAACGCACCGATAACGATGAACGCCATCTCCCAGCCGAAAGCCTGAGCGATGAAAGGAATGGTGAGCGGGGCAATCAAAGCACCTACGGAAGCACCGTTGTTGAAGATGGAAGTCGCGAAGGCGCGGTCTTTCTTCGGGAAGTATTCCGCTGTCACCTTGATGGCTGCGGGGAAGTTTCCGGCCTCACCGGCTGCCAGCACGATGCGGCAACCGAGGAACAACCAAACGCTGACGCTCGACACGGCCAGTGTGGCGTTGGCCAATGCCTCGGGGTTGATGCCGTTTGACTCAATGTAGTGAGCGATGCACTCCTTGGCACCCTCGAACCCTACAAACCAAGAGCCATCCAGGATGCCGCTCGTCGCGATGCCGCAGAAGGCGTGGAGGCAGGCACCCGTTGACCAGATGCCGATAGCCCAAAGGTAACCTTTCTTTGTTCCCAACCAGTCTACGAACTTTCCGGCGAAAAGCATGCAGATGGCATATATGATGGAGAAATAGGCCGTGATGGTACCGTAGTCGGCATCCGACCAGTGGAATTCTGGAGATATGAAATCCTTCCAGGTTAATGACAACACCTGTCTGTCCATGTAGTTGACAGTGGTGGCGAAGAAAAGCAATGAACAAATCCACCAACGGTAGTTTGTCATCTTTTCGTTTTTCAATGTACTCATAGTAATAAATTTGATGTTTTGATGATTATATCCTTATTCTGTATTCTTAGTAAATGTGACAAAGATATAATTTCATATTGTATATTCTGCTAAAAGTCGGAGATATTTTAGATTTATTAAACGGAAAAGAGGGCTACGGAGGGCTTTTGTCTTAATTAATGTACACGAAAAGGAAAAACAGAACAGGGATAGTCGCTCAATTGAGAGTTCTTGAGTACATTTGCATATCACTAACATACTACTATTATTAAT
>CAVFNZ010000008.1:0-40335 GCA_963624095.1 Clostridium sp. CAG:217
TCTTCTTGCTCCCGGTCGAGTATGGGTTCAAGTGACGATGAACCTATACTCGTTGGCACTTCATGTTTCGTCCAAAGTATCACTTAATAAGTGCAAGGGCATGAGACTACCGCAAAAATACCAAACGAAATGCCTCAAAAATACCAAACAGCTTGTATGGACAGGGAAATAATACTACCTTTGTGGTCATAAATGTATCATTAGAATGGAATATCTTAGAAGAATAGCAGATGATTATCTTAGTCCTTTTATTGTGTGCATTTAGGTTGCCACTCTATGCGCAAGAAAGACTCTCTGAAATGCCGATACCAGTGAGAGACAGTATGCTAGTCGATATAGCCCAAAGGGTGCTGAAGAACAAATATCCGAAGCAGTACAGGAAAGATGGCATTAATCCTTTTATCGAAAGGTGTGTCTTTGAGCATGAGGCATCTTATTACAAAAACAATCCGACACCTGTCCCAAAATACGTTGAAAAAGGAGATGTGTTTTATCGGGTGACTCTCAACTATGACAAAGCGAACGAGGAACATTTTGACTATTTCTACACTGCATGTGTAACCATATTGGAAAAGAACAAAAAACCTATCTACATTCATTTAGGGGAGTTCAACTTAGGTTACAGCCTTTTGGATGAGGATGAAAAACAAAAATAGTTAGGCAAATCATTCTGAACCGCAAAATAATTGAGCTCATAGTATGAAAACCGTAAAGTACGTACTTCCGTCTGTTTTATTCTCTCTGATGTCAATCGCGCTTATGGCGCAAAATGAGGATAGGGTTACAAGGACAATCAAGGGGAACGCTGAGTATTACCTTTTCATGAATCATCCTTCCGAAAATCGTCTTTTTATTTGCAATGCGAGAGACCCTTATCCGGAAGCACCCTACAACGACTATTACGCGAGGGAAATAAAAGGGTATCGCATCGATTCTATAACGAAAGACAAGGAATTTGTGAACAGATACCTGAAGGATACGTTTACCAATCCTTATTTTAAGACGTATCTTCTTATCTATTATTTTTACGATTTAAACGGGAATCTATTGTCTGTAAGTATGGCCTCCGTTAGGAAAAAGATGAACGACCCTTACAACTTTCGCAAATTGGCCCGCGCTTTTGAGCGATTTGAGGAAGAGATGAAAAAGTACAGCAAGGCTGCTTTTATCAAATCCACCAAGGGCGAAACGGAAATACAATACGTGCGTTGTATAAGGGATTATTATTTCTACCCGTTGAAGGAGTTGAATCCCGCTGATAAACAGAAGTGATTCCGGAGTGTTGTATCCTGTGAAGCCGGTGCCATTGAAATGGTCTCACCTCAATGCTTGGCGCAGAAATTCAGTTGCGGCCGAGCGGTCCGCTTCGATGCAGGGGTTCACATGCGGATAGGAGATGCCGTGCAGCAGCTGGTCGGTCGGCATGCTTTCCAGCTTCGCTGCACTGACCAACCGGTCCGGCAATCCATAATGCCCTAACAGGGAGTGGATGCGCGAGAGGCCGCCGGAGCGGTTCTCCAACACCACGAAGGGTTTGTTGAACAAAAGGGCGAACACCATACCATGGAAGGAGTCGGTAACAATGAACGATGCGTGACGGATGGCTTCTATCCAG
Organism: Clostridium sp. CAG:217; assembly: GCA_963624095.1. GTDB lineage: Bacteria > Bacteroidota > Bacteroidia > Bacteroidales > Bacteroidaceae > Phocaeicola_A. Next base: position 1,616 of record CAVFNZ010000008.1, read on the forward strand.
CGGTCCGGTGTGGGGAAGTGGGTGAAGTTGAACTTACCGATACGCACCTCGAAGTCGGCGTTCACGGTTTGCGGTCTCAATTGGAGCCGTTCGGCCAACCCCTCAATCAAGGGACGTCTTTGCCGTTTGTTCCCTAACAGATAACAGAACAGGGTGGGTGCGGCGAACTTGCGGGGCTTCTCTATCAGCCCCTCATAAAAGGTGTGGTCAAAGAGCAACGTGGGGTCTGAAACCTGTTGGGCCTCCACCCCGAATACCTCCTTGCAAAGTCTGACACCATCCTGCTCGCGCACGGAGAGGGCATCGAAACGTTTCAGGCAAGCGGCCAGTTCCTGCGTGAGAGCCGCCGTCCCGTCCCAATGTCCAAGGCCAAAGGAGGCGGCATAGGCGATGCGGCGGCAAGGCGTTTCCACGAAATCGAGGAAATAGTTGCGCTCCACACCCTTTATGCTGTCTAACCTCCACACTTGGTCACTGCCCACAATCACGGCATCCAATCCCATGGCAGCCTCCCGGAGGGCCTCTTCGGACTGGAGGGCTCTTGTCAGGTGGACATGCGAGCGGATAAACCGTTGCATGTTATGGTGCATCACTTCCTGACTGATAAGGTTGAAGAGTCGCGACCCGATGTTCACGTCCGTGGCGTTGCGTTGGCGGTTGAGGAGGGTCACTTCGTGGCCTTCCTGTCTCAGGAACTCTTGCAGTGCGTAAGCCTGCAGGATTCCTCCGTAGTTGCAGTGCAGTGGCAGTGTGAGTATTCCTATGTTCATTTTCTGAATCGGTTGGTAAATCCTTTAATGCCCAAAGCCTTCAGCAATGGGGTGAAGAGCGTCTCGGTGCGTTTGTAGGCGGACGGACGGGTGTAGCGGTCTATCAGGCTAATCAGTGACTCCCCGGTGCGCCAACGTTGGAAGAACTCGGCTCGCTGCGGGTGCGGCACGGCACTATGCAGGATAGCGGGGTTTTTCTTCACCAACGCATGATAGTGCACGGGGACCAGATGGAGCTTCCCCGTTACCCGTTCCAGTCCCAACGCTCCTTTGGCGGTGTGTACAAAGACGATGTTCATGCCCTTATTGTCGCTACACTCAGGCGTCAGGGGATGTTGCTCGATGCCCCAACAGTCGCCCGTGGTGAGGTCGCTGCCGCAACTGAAATGGCGGAACGGACAGCGGTGACACGAGGGACGCAGATAGAGATTGGCGAAGTAGCCCTTCATGTAGTGGTTGTCTGCCTGGGCGGAAAAGACCTCTTTGTCGGTGAATTGAAGTTTGAACCCGTACGCTTTCCACCCGTTGCGCTTGTCGCGGAAACTCACGCTTTGCAGCTTCTCCATCTTCTCGTCCGTCCGTACCACGCATTGTTGCAGGTAGCTTTTCCACACGGAGGGACTGGCGACACCGTGGCAGAGAATGTCCATGGTCAGCAGGTTCTCGTAGGATCGGCCCAGGTAGGCTTTCAGTCCGGCCACCTGACATCCCGTTCCGCAAAAGAGCACTTTGCGTCCCTCCCGCAGGAAATCCTTTATCTTGCGGAAGTTGTCTCCCAGCTCACTCTGCACGTATTTCGACCCGCGGAAAGCCTCCAGCCCTTCCACCGAATCGGCGTAGCCGTGTACCAGGCAGAAATGCTCGTCGAAGCGGGCACCGAACACCACGCCTCCTTGTCCGATGGTCTCCTCCGCCAATGCCGTGAAGAAGCCGCCCGACGAACTCTTTTGGCGTATGGCGGCATCGGTATGTACGGCGGCGTAACTGCCTGCCGGCTCGTGCATCTCCTGCGGACGTATGGTGGGGCAGACCTCCTCACAACGTCCGCAACTGACACACAGGTCGTGGTTGATATGGGGATAGAGGAATCCTTCGTCGTCCTTTGTAAACTGAATGCAGTGATGCGGACAGACGGCGGCACAGGCGGTGCATCCGCAACACAGGTCTTTGGGGGCAAGCGTAATCATGGCTGTTGACTTTTACGTAACATGTGACAAGGTATGTTGTTCAGTTCCGCCGCCAGTTGTGAGTAGGTACTGCGGTGTGAACCGATAATCTCCCGGGTACGCGACAAGGCCCATAGCTCCACTACCGCCGCCTGCATTCCCTGAAGCGAGCCGCGCGTGAGCGGACAGTTGTAGGTGAGGATGCGGTCGCCGTAGCGTTGCTTCAAGTGGCGTTTGTCCTCTTCGGAGTCTGTGGCCAGATAGAAGTTGACGGAGGCGTTGCGCGCTATCTCCTCTTCAATAGTCCGCTCGAACAGGCTGAGCGGGCTCTCTTGCAAGGAGAATATGTGGTCGGTGCGGCGCAGGTGGATGCCGACGGTTTGCGGAGTGAAGGCGGCCGTCACCTCATCGATGCGCTGTTGCAGTTCTTCCGTAGGTTTGAAGAGCCGCCCGCAGGCATCAGCCGGATAGGGGAAGAACCGACGGTAACTGGCTATGTAGCATCGGTGGTCGCTCACCCACTGCGGAAAGTCGAAGTGGTTGTCCATCAGCAACCGGCTGTCGCTCTCGTACATCCTGTGACCGAAAGCGATGCGTTGCCATGGCGTGGGTAACCAGAGGTTCTTTCGGCGCGGGCGGTCGTAAATCATCTCCTTGATGCCCGCCTCCACGAGGGTCACGCCTTCGTGGGCGATGGGTTGAAACAGTTGGTCGAAGCGGCAGTTCAGTCCGCCGTCCCGAAACCAGTAGATGCGCAAGGGGGCGTGGCAACGGTCCGCCAAGGCGACTCCCGAGGCGATGCTCCACAAGCGGTTGGCCATTCCGCCTACCGGAACCAGTGTGATATTTCCTTTTAATGGTTGCATGGCGTGGGACTATCGTTTGAATTGTTTCTTCAGGAACTGTAGGCTCTCCTGCAACACCACGGCGTGGCAGAGGTAGAGCACGCCCAGGTAGATGGCCGCCGTGATGCCAATCTTCAGTATGAAGCGGAGATAGAGGTTGTCGATACCGGATGTCAGCAGCCAACTGACACCGATGCCCAGCAGGGTGACGGCGAGGAAGGGGAGGATGTCGCACAGCAAACGGAGGAATCCTACCGGCACATGGCGGCGCATGAGCAGGTACCACACGAAGAACCACAGCAGATTGACGCAGACGTAAATCCGTACCATCTGCATGAGGCCGTAGGGGTGTGCCAGGATGATGACCGCCAGCTGCACGATGTCCAGCGCGATGGTGGATGCCATGTATTTGCCGGACTGCCCATGGCTGATGATGGCGTTGGCGCAGAGGTTGTTCAGCGGCGTGATGGCTCCCCAGACGCAGAACAGCTGCATGTAAGGCACACTCTCCGCCCATTTGTCCGTGACGGTGATGGTGATGAACTCCTGTGACACGAAGGCCAGACCCAACAGACCCGGGAAGACGATGAACGAGACGAAGCGCAGCAGCTTGCGGAAGGCGGGCACTTGCCGGTCGGGGTCTCCCGCCAGTTGTGCCAGCACGGGTTGCGACACGTTGTGTATCATCCCCCACACGACCGAATAGGTCATGTACCCCCATTTGTATCCCTGTCCGTAGCGTCCCGCCTCGGCGGGTGAGTAGTATTTGCCTATCAACGGTCCCAGGATGTGCGCGTTCAGTGCATTGAACATCCCCGTTATCAGCAGCTTCACGCTGAAAGGGAAGAAGGCTTTCAAGGGTGCGACGCTGAATGTCAGCCTCGGTTTCCAGGGTGAGAAATACCAGCGTAGCAGGGTGGCCACGAATCCCTGTAGCACCATCTGCACAAACAGACTCCAGTAGGCCATGCCGTTGAAAGCCATCACTACGGCGGTGATGCCGCCTGCCAGAAAGGCGGTAATCTCTATTTTCGCCTTCTCCTTCAGCATCAGCCGTTTCACCAGAATGGCGTTGTGGACCGTACCTGTGCTGCAGAAGAGAAACCAAAGGAAGAGGAAGCGGGCAGGCGTGGTCAGTTGGGGAACGCCCAACCACCGGGTGATGTAGGGAGCGGCAAGGAAGAGCAGCAGGTAGAGCCCCGCACCCATGGCGCAGCTGAACCAGAACACGGCGTTGTAGTCCGTGTCCGTGGTATCCTTCTTGTTGATAAGGGCGGTGGTGAAGCCACTGTCCAGCAACAGGTTGGCCATGGTGGTGAAGATGAGCAGCATGGTGAACATGCCATAGTCTTCCTGAGAGAGGGTGCGCGCAAGGATGATGCCGAATACCAGACTCAGCATCTGCTGCAGGCCATTGCTGACACCTCCCCAGAACAGACCCTTTGCCGTCTTCTCTTTAAGCGACGCTTCTCCCATTCGCTATGTTTATTTCACTTCGCTGCCGGGCTTCACTTCGCTGAGCAGAGTGGTGACAGCCAACTTGCCGTCGTAGTTCTCGGCACTCAGAATCATGCCTTCGCTCACCAGCCCGTTCTTGAATTGGCGTGGTGCGAGGTTGGCGATGAAGAGTACCTGCTTGCCCACCAGCTCTTCCGGTTTGTAGTGCTGGGCGATGCCGCTCACGATGGTGCGGTTCTCCAGTCCGTCGGCAATCTTGAACTTCAGCAGCTTCTTCATCTTGGGCACTTGTTCGCACTCCAGGACGGTACCTACACGGATGTCCAGCTTCTCGAACTCTTCGTAGCTGATGACGGGCTTCACCGGATTGGCCTTGTAGTTGGCCTCCTCGTTGGCGCGCTTGGTGGCGAGGAGTTTCTCCACCTGCGCTTCGATGGTTGCGTCTTCTATCTTTTCGAACAGCAGTTCGGGTTTGTTCAGCTGATGTCCCTCTTCCAGCAGGGCGGTGCTTCCCAGACGCTCCCAGTCGAACGCCTCCATGTTCAGCATCTTGCGCAGCTTCTCGGAGCTGAAGGGCAGGAACGGCTCAAAGGCGATGGCGAGGTTGGCCACCAGTTGCAACGAGATGTTCAGGATGGAGGCTACGCGTGCCATATCGGTCTTCGCCAGTTTCCAAGGCTCGGTGTCGGCCAGGTATTTGTTGCCGATGCGCGCCAGGTTCATCGCCTCTTTCTGCGCGTCGCGGAACTTGAAGACATCCAGCAGCTTCTCTACCTCCGCCTTCACGTCGGCAAACTCTTTCAGCGTCTCCTTGTCGTAGTCCGTCAGTTCGCCGCAAGCGGGTACTTTGCTGTCGAAATACTTCTGCGTCAGCACCATGGCACGATTCACGAAGTTGCCGTAGATAGCCACCAACTCATTGTTGTTGCGTGCCTGGAAATCTTTCCACGTGAAGTCGTTGTCTTTCGTCTCCGGGGCGTTGGCCGTGAGCACATAGCGCAACACGTCCTGCTTGCCGGGGAAGTCCGCCAGGTATTCGTGCAACCATACGGCCCAGTTGCGTGAGGTGGAAATCTTGTCTCCCTCCAGGTTGAGGAACTCGTTGGCGGGCACATTGTCCGGCAGGATATAGCTGCCTTCGGCTTTCAGCATGCTTGGGAACACGATGCAATGGAACACGATGTTGTCCTTCCCGATGAAGTGAATCAGTCGCGTTTCGGGGTCTTTCCACCACTTCTCCCAGCTGTCTGGCAACAGCTCCTTGGTGTTGGAGATGTAGCCGATGGGGGCGTCGAACCACACATAGAGCACCTTGCCCTCAGTCCCTTCCAAGGGGAGAGGAATGCCCCAGTCGAGGTCGCGGCTCACGGCACGGGGCTGCAGTCCCATGTCGAGCCAGCTCTTGCACTGTCCGTATACGTTGGGTCGCCACTCTTTGTGCTCCTCCAATATCCATTTGCGCAGCCAAGGCTCGTGCTTGTCCAACGGCAGGTACCAATGCTTGGTCTCGCGCATCTCCAGCTTGCTGCCGCTGATGGCACTCTTCGGGTTAATCAGTTCGGTAGGGGAGAGGGTCGCTCCGCACTTTTCGCACTGGTCGCCATAGGCGCGCTCGTTGTGGCAGTGGGGACATTCGCCCACGATGTAGCGGTCGGCGAGGAAGGTCTTCGCCTCTTCGTCGTAGTACTGCATGGAGGTCTTCTCGATGAATTCACCTTTGTCGTACAGCGTGCGGAAGAAGTCGGAGGCCAACTTGTGGTGCGTCTCCGACGTGGTGCGCGAGTAGATGTCAAACGAGATGCCGAACTCCTTGAACGACTCCTTTATCAGCGTGTGGTAGCGGTCCACGATGTCCTGTGGGGTGACACCCTCCTTGCGGGCGCGGATGGTGATAGGCACGCCATGCTCATCGGAACCTCCGATGAAGAGCACATCTTCTTTCTTGAGGCGCAAGTAGCGCACGTAAATGTCCGCCGGCACATAGACACCTGCCAGGTGACCGATGTGTACCGGCCCGTTGGCGTAGGGCAGGGCGGAGGTGACGGTTGTTCTTTTGAATTTCTTTTCCATCAGATTCTATTTTTATTGTTTCGTTTCTGTTCGTAAGCGTTACGGACGGACGCTTCGGGTGGAAAGAGAATACTTCCCGGTCTCTTCTTGTCGCCCGTCGGTAATTTCGTGCAAACTTAGCAAAAATCTATGGAATACGCCAACGGTATGCTATTCTTCCCTTTTGCCGTCCATATTTTCCTTGCTCTTTGTCTTGTTATCCTGCCCAGTTCTCACGGTCCAAGCTGCGGTACCCGATGGCTTCGGCCAGGTGTTGGGGCTGGATGGTGTCAGACCCGTCGAGGTCCGCGATGGTGCGCGACACCTTCAGGATGCGGTCGTAGGCGCGGGCGGAGAGGTTGAGCCGTGTCATGGCGGTCTGCAGGAGACTGAGTCCCTTGGCGTCCGGCATGGCGTATTTATGGAGCATGGACGAGGTCATCTGGGCGTTGCAGTGAATGCCGGGATTGCCCTTGTAACGCTCCGCCTGTATGTTGCGGGCACGGATGACCCGCTCACGGATCTGTGCGCTGGTCTCGCCCTGTTGCGTGGCGGTGAGTTTCTCGAAAGGTACGGGCGTTATCTCCACCTGGATGTCGATGCGGTCGAGCAGCGGGCCTGAAATCTTGTTCAGGTAACGCTGCACTTGTCCGGGATTACAGGTACACGGACGGGTGGGGTGGTTGTAATAGCCGCAGGGACAGGGGTTCATCGATGCCACGAGCATGAAACTTGCCGGATAGTGTACGGTGTACTTCACCCGCGACACGGTGATGACACGGTCTTCCATGGGTTGGCGCAACATCTCCAACACACCCCGATTGAACTCCGGCAACTCGTCCGCAAAGAGCACGCCGTTGTGTGCCAGACTAATCTCTCCCGGTTGCGGATTGACACCGCCGCCCACCAACGCGATGGCGGAGGTGGAGTGGTGGGGCGTGCGGAAGGGTCGGTGCGCTATCAGGGTGCTGTCCGCTCCCAGCTTGCCTGCCACGGAGTGTATCTTTGTCGTTTCCAAACTTTCGGCCAGCGTAAGGGGAGGCAGGATGGAGGGTAGGCGTTTCGCCATCATCGACTTGCCGCTTCCCGGAGGACCTATCATCACCACATTGTGGCCTCCGGCGGCAGCTACCTCCAAGGCGCGCTTCACGTTCTCCTGTCCCCTCACGTCGGCGAAGTCGAACTCAAACGTCTCCTGTTTGGCGCGAAACTCCTCACGGGTATTCACGAGGGTGGGTTCCAGCGTGCGCTCCTCGTTCAGGAACTCTATCACTTCGCGGATATTCTCCACGCCATAGACGATCAGGTTGTTCACGATGGCTGCCTCTTTGGCGTTTTGCTTGGGGAGGATGAATCCTTTGAAACCGGCTTCGCGTGCCTTGATGGCTATCGGCAAGGCTCCCTTGATGGGTTGCAGGCTGCCGTCTAAGCTCAGCTCGCCCATCAGCAGGTAGTCGCCCAACTTCCCTTCCGACACGATGCCGGTGGCCGCCAGGATACTCACCGCCAACGGCAGATCGTAGGCGGAACCCTCCTTGCGGATGTCCGCAGGGGCCATGTTCACGACAATCTGACAAGTGGGGAACTTGAAGCCGTTTACCTGCAAGGCGGAGAGGATGCGCTCGTGGCTCTCCTTCACCGTAGCGTCCGGCAGTCCCACCAGGAAAAACTTGATGCCTCGCGAACTGTTTGTCTCTATGGTTACGATGGTCGCGTCGATGCCTTGCACGGCCGCTGCGAATAGCTTTACCAACATGGTGATTAGTGTTTGAGTTTCTTCTTCCGTTCTTTCTCCGCTTGTATGAGTGCTTTCACTTTCTGGCGCACGGCTTCCGTGTCCGTGGTGCGCAGGGCGATGCGCCGCTGTGGGGAGAGGACGACGATGGTGGGTACATTCTCGATGTTGAACAGCTTCACGCTGTTGCCGTTCCATCCGTTGCCGTCGAATGCCTGCATGGCGTAGAGGGTATCGCTCTCGGCTGACTCTTTCCATGCGGACTTGTCCGTGTCGAGGGCGTATTCGATGAGGATGGCCTCCTCCTTCTTCAGTTTCTTCTGCATGGCGGCCAGTGAATCGCGCAACGCCACGCTCTGCTTGTCCCATGTGGCCCAGAAGAGGATGGTCATCACCTGCTCGCGGAAGTTGTAGGAGTTGATGTCCTCTTTGCCCGGCCGTTTCATGCGGAAGTTGGAGATGTAGCGACCCGTGTCGGCGGCGAACGCCTTCTCCACCTGCTTCTCCATTTGGCTCACCAACGGATGGTCGTGCAGGATGCCGCCCATCCCTTTCATCAGCTCGCGTATGCGCTGGTAGTTGGGCTGAGGCTGGCTGATGAAGTAGCGGTCCAGCAGGTAGACGCTCACTTGGGAGAAGGGGTGATGGGTGATGAAGCTGTCCGCCACGGCGCATTCCGGGAGGGTGTCGTTCCGTTGCGCCAGCAGTCGCTTGAATTGGTCGAGCTCTTCGTTTGCTTCTCCTCCCGTCACCTTTATGGAGTCGGGCTGAAGGGCATCGCCTTTCAGGGTCACTTCCCACTGTTTCTCCACGAAGAGGGGAATCGTCCGGTCTTGGTTGAACAGCAGGGTCAACTGCGTCAGGGTGTCTATCTCCGCCTGGTAGCTGAACTTCCCGTCCGTCACCCGGATGGTGTCGACGCGGTCATTAGGGGCGTATTTGCCAAACAGGTAGACCTCCTCTCCTTCAAGGTTACTCAGCTCCCCGTTCAGGGTAAAACGGTTCTTGGGTTGGTGACAGGCGCATAGGATAGCTATCAGGGTGCAGACCATTGCCGCGGAGGGTATTGTCGAATGCTTCATTCTTTCTTTTCTTTTAGCGTATAAAGTTTTGCAAACTTACTCAAAATAGTCCGTATCCTTGCGCTTTCGTCAAGTGTTTTTGATGGGAAGCACCTCAAAAGGCCGTGTTGAAGACCCCGTTGTCTATTTTGTTCCCCTACGCGTGCGTATCAGTATAGCTCCGTTAGCTCCACGCGAACCGTAGATGCTGGCATCCTTCATCACCTCCACGTGTTCCACTTCGTAGAGGCTGACAGAGGAGATGTCCTCCACAATCATGCCGTCCACCACGAAGAGCGGAGTGGAACTTGCCAGAATGCTTTTCGTTCCCTGAATCAACACATCGCCTTGGTCACCCGGACGATTGGGCGTGGAGATACGCAGTCCGGCTATGCGTCCCTGCAAGGCTTCCAACAACGTGGAGGCTCCGCTCTTGCGCAGTTCTTCACCGGAGATGCCGTTGCTGTAGCCGGCATAGCGTTTGCGTTTCTCCAATCCGTAGCCGATGTCCACCAGCGTAGTGTCCTCACGGGCATCAGCGGTATGCCTTTCCAGATACCAGACGATGCGCAGGTGTTTCCGTCCTTCGACGGGAATCGCATAGGCTTCGCCTTTATAGTCGAGGCGCAGCGTGTCCGTCGGCATCACGTCCGCCAGTCCGAAGCGTCCCTTGCGGTCAGTCCGTGTCTTTCGGTCCGTGTCTCCCGTCAGCGAAATCTTCACCTTGGACAGAGCCTTGCCGTCAGCGTCCGTCACCAGTCCGTTCAGCGGAGTGCCCTGTTGCGCATGAAGTGCAAGGCAACAGAAGCAAGCCATCCATAGCAGTCCCATGTTTTTCATATCAGTATGGTGTTAAAGGTTCGTCTATCTCCATCCATAGCCGGCGGCGGTTCAGCACCGGACCATTGCGGTTCTTACCGCCCCAGCAGCTTCTTCTCGGCCTCCTCCATCGTGGTGAAGTCAAAGCCGGCAATCACCCTGTCCATCAGTGCCTCTATCTTATCGTTGCAGAGGTTGCCGATGCTGCCTTCGTGGGTGTGGTGCACACTCTTCACCGGTCGGAAGCGTCCGGCCTCGATGTCCAGTCCCACCTTCTTGTAGGCATCGCGGAAAGGCATCCCTGCGGCAGCGAGGCGGTTCACCTCCTCCACACTGAAGATGGGTGCGTACTTTTCGTCGTCCATGATGTGCTCGTTCACCTTCATCTCGTGGATGATGTGCGTCGTCATGCGCAGACAATCCTCCAGCTCATCGAAGGCAGGAAGGAATATCTCCTTTATCATCTGCAAGTCTCGGAAGTAGCCGGACGGCAGGTTGTTGGCAATCATCATGATTTGTTGCGGAAGCGATTGTATTTTGTTGCATTTGGCACGTGTCAGCTCAAACACATCGGGGTTTTTCTTGTGGGGCATGATGCTCGACCCGGTAGTGCATTCGTCCGGCAGCTTCACGAAACCGAAGTTCTGGCTATTGAACAAGCAGGCATCGAACGCCAGTTTGGAGACCGTACCGGCGATGGTGGCCAGGGCAAACGCCACGTTGCGTTCCATCTTCCCGCGCCCCATCTGTGCATAGACCACATTGTAGTTCATCGTGTCAAATCCCAACAGTTGGGTAGTGAGCGTGCGGTTCAGTGGGAAGGACGAGCCGTAACCGGCAGCCGAGCCCAGGGGGTTGCGGTTACACATCTTGTAAGCGGCCTGCAGGAAGAGCATATCGTCCGCCAAACTCTCGGCATAAGCTCCGAACCACAGGCCGAACGACGAAGGCATGGCTATCTGCAGGTGCGTGTAGCCGGGCATCAGGACATCCTTATAGCGATTGCTCTGTTCGATGAGCACATGGAACAGCTGTTCCACGCACTCGGCAATCTCCTTGATGCGCGTACGGGTGAAGAGTTTCAAGTCCACCAGCACCTGGTCGTTGCGCGACCGTCCGCTGTGAATCTTCTTGCCCACATCGCCCAGCTTGCGCGTGAGCATCAGCTCAACCTGTGAGTGAACGTCTTCCACGCCCTCTTCGATGACGAACTTGCCCGCCTCAGCGGTGGCGTAAATCTCCTTCAGTTCCGCCAACAATAGCTGTAGCTCGTCGGCTGTCAACAGTCCGATGGTCTGCAACATAGTGATGTGAGACATGGAGCCCAACACGTCATATTTGGCCAAGTAGAGATCCATCTCGCGGTCGCGTCCCACGGTGAAGCGTTCGATGTCCTTGTCCACCTGTACACTCTTTTCCCAAAGTTTCTGTGCCATAGTTCCTATTCTCTTCTCTTTACATTAATTAATAAGGTATCTGCGCGAACGTGTCGGCCATCTTGTTCACGGCATCGCTCAGCGTCTTCTTCAGCATGGCCGCCATCATGAAGTTGAGTTCCATATCGATGGCCAGCGTCATCGTGCAAGCCTCGTCGGAAGCTTTGTCGATTTGCATCCGCAGGCTGAATGGCAAGGGCGACTGCACAGTCTCGAACTGTATTGTGGAACAAGGCTCGGCCTTGGCAAGTCGGAGTTCAATGTCTCCGGCACCAGGTACATTGAAGCGGATGGAGTCCTCGGTGATGTCTACCTTTCCTGCCGCTGCGGGCACCTGGTCTTTCATCGCCGCCATGTTCTTCAAGTCCGAGAGGCGGCCATATACGCGTTCTTGACTGTAAGGGATATGTTTCTCTTGACTTTTAAATTCACTCATAATTGTTGCTTTACATTTTGTGACAAAAAGGACTGTCCGGGCAAGAGGTCAAGTCCGAACCGTCCTTTGTGGTAAGTTGTTATTTCGTTCACGCTCCGTTCATCAGGCGATGAGCCCGGTACTTCGAGTCTCCGTCCCTAATGAGCCGAAGGGGTTAGCCGTTCCAGTGTGCCGGATCCTTGCGCCAGTTTCGGAGCACCTCCACATCTTCTTCGTTGATGTAGTTGGTCTTCAGTGCTGTCTCCAACACGGCTTCGTAGTTGGTCAGTGTCACCAATTCCACCTTAGCCTCCTTGAAGGCGTTCACGGCGATGTCGAATCCGTAGGTGAACGAAGCAACCATGCCGATTACCTCACAGCCGTCGCGACGGATAGCTTCCACAGCTTTCAGGCTACTACCGCCTGTCGAAACCAAATCCTCCACCACAACGACCTTCATACCCGGACGAAGCTCACCTTCAATCAGGTTCTCCAATCCGTGATCCTTAGGAGTGGAACGTACATAGACAAACGGAAGATTAAGTTCGTCCGCCACCAATGCACCTTGAGGAATGGCCCCCGTAGCCACTCCGGCAATGGCATCCACCTCGCCGAATCGTTCGAGGATGAGGCGTGAGATTTCAATCTTCACAAAGTTGCGAAGTGCTGGATACGAAAGGGTTTTGCGGTTGTCGCAATAGAACGGTGATTTCCATCCGGATGCCCAAGTAAAGGGGTTCGCCGGTTGCAGTTTGATTGCTTTAATCTTGAGCAACTTCTCCGCAAAGATCTTCTCCAAAGTTTTCATAATGGTCTTTTGGTATTAATACGCTGCAAAAGTAGGGAAACTTACGGATATAATCTCCATCAAGCCACCGCATTTTTACAAGAAAGTTTTTCCCGAGCCACTGCGAGCGGGTAATCAAGCGACTTCATAAAGACGAGGGAGAGGGGCGGATGGAAAAGAGAAAAGATGCGAAAGGGAGGAAGGAAGGGAGAAGAAAGGGAGAAAGAGAAAGGGAAGGGGATGAAGGGAGAGAGGGAGAAAGAAAGGAAGAAGAAAGGGAGAGAGAAAGGGAAATCGGGAAAGAGAAGAGATGCGAAAGAGATAAAGAAAGGGAGAAAGAGAAAGAGAAAGGGAAAGGGAAGGGGATGAATGGAGAGACGGATAAAGAAAGAAGATGATAGACGAGAAAGAGAAATAGGAGAAAGGGAAAGAGAGAGAAGAGAATGGAAGGGGATGGATAGAGATGGATGAATGGAGAGACGAATCAAAGGAAGAAGAAAAGGATGATGATAACGAAGAGAAGAAAGAGAAACAGGAGAGATGCCCCGTTCTACGACTCTTTGGTGACGGCTAAGGTGAGGATGCTGACCTTCAGACCGGGGACAGCGGAGAGGGTTTCGATGCAGGAGAGAAGGGTGGCTCCGGTAGTCACGACATCATCGATGAGGAGCACATGTTTACCGACCAGGGCGGTGGTGTCGGTCAGAGCGAAGATGCCTTGTACATTGTCCCAACGATCCATGCGCCGCATCTTTGTCTGACTGACGTTGGCCACCTTGCGAATGAGTGAGCGGTTGTCGATGGGCAACCCCGTAACCTCGGAGATGCCTTGCGCCAACATTTGACACTGATTGTAGCCACGGTGACGCTGGCGCGGCTTGGAGAGCGGGACAGGCACCAGCACGTCGATGCCGTCGAAGTAGTTGTGGCGACCTACCTCACGAGCCATCAGCCTACCCATGAAGACACCTATCCGCGGTTGGTGATAGTACTTTAGGTGGTAGAGGATGTGGCGCACGGCGTTGTCCCTACGGTAGAAGATGAATCCTGCCGCACGCTCCAGTTCGGCCAATCCCCAGAAGTTGCGTGCCAACGGATTGTCCGTGTCTTTATAGAAATAGGTACGGGGAAGGTCGCGCAGGCAGCAGGCACAGACAAACTGTTCACTGCTTGCGAGTTTCCGTCCGCAGACCACGCAGCAGCGTGGAAACAGCAAGTCAAAGAAGTCTCTTACCCAACCCAGCATCGGCATCCTCCTCTCGTTGGGCTCAACCCCAAGGTCGCCCATGTCGCGGTGTTCATTCGTCTTCTCCTTCATAGTCGTCCACAGACAGAACACGACGAATCTGTTTCATCTCGAAGCCACGGCCCAGGGCGAAGCGAATCAGTTTGCCGTTGAGTTCATAGTCCGAGTTTGCCTTCACGGACTTGCGCTTGGCACGGATGAGCGTTTCCAATATGGAGGTGTACTCCCGTTCGTCTATTTCGCCGAGAGCCTCTCCAGCGGCGGACTCGTCTATACGTTTCTGCCACAGTGCTTGACGTATCTTAACGCGTCCCCATTTGTTATGGCGTACCTTGTCTGCCACGAAGAAGCGGCAGTAGCGACGCTCATCGATGTAGCGTTCGTCGGTCAACCGCTTCAAGATGCGGGCGGAGGCTTCCGCATCCATGCCCCACTGCGTCAACTTGGCCTGTACTTCGGACAGGCAATGCTCCGCTACCGAACAGTAGGCGGCGGCTTTGGCCAACGCTTCACTCTCTGTTATCTCTTTCATCTCTTTGGGCACTCACCATCCGGTCGTTGCCGGAGAGGTCTTTTCTCAGTTCCACATTCCGATAGTTCATCTCTTGCAACAGATTCACGGTCGCCGTTCCGTAGGCACGGTTGATTTCAAAGAAGAGCCGTCCGCCGGGCTTCAGCAGCCGTTGCGCCAATCGTGCGATGGAGCGGTAGAACAGCAGTGGGTCGTCATCGGGAACAAACAGAGCCAGGGCGGGCTCCCAGTCGAGAACGTTCGCCTCCATCTCCTTTCGCTCCGAGCAGGTGACATAGGGCGGATTGCTTACGATTACGTCAAACGTTCCTTCATCGCTTTGTCGACCTACCGCTTCGCATGCTCTCGCCTCTTCCAGCACATCCCGCCGCACGAAGTGGACGTTCGTCCCCAACCGCCCGTTGTTGGCACGGGCGATGGTCAACGCCTGTTCGGAAACATCCCAGGCGGTCACACGGGCCTGAGGGAACCGCTTGGCCAACGAGATGGCGATGCATCCGCTGCCGGTGCCCACATCCAGCACCTTGCAGGGTGTAGTGGGCATCGTCTCGCCAATCCACGTCACCAGTTCTTCCGTCTCGGGACGGGGAATCAGCACACCGGGGCCTACGCTGAACGTTTCGCCGCAGAAGTCCGCCTCGCCCAGGACATACTGCACCGGCTCGTTCCGTAGGAGACGTTGGAGAATATCTTCCAAATCTTTGCGTTGCTCGGGCAGGAATTGCTTATCTTTGCCCATATAAATCTCCGTCAGGCTCGTGCCGAACCGCTTTTCGAGTATCAAACGGGCCAACGCATTGGCCTCCGAAGCCGGATAGTGGGCGCTGAGTGTCTGACGGATGTGCTGTAGTATCTGTTGCATCATGATGCAAATGTAGTAAAACGAAATCATACGGACGATGAGCGAAGACGAAAAATACATGCACCGCTGCATTCAGTTGGCGCAAAACGGGGTGAACGGGGCCGCCCCCAACCCCATGGTGGGTGCCGTGGTGGTACACGAGGGGCGTATCATTGGTGAAGGGTATCACATCCGTTGCGGCGGACCGCACGCGGAGGTGAACGCCATCCGTTCGGTGAAAGACGAGCGTTTGCTTGCGAAATCCACCATCTACGTCAGTCTGGAACCCTGTTCGCACTATGGCAAGACTCCCCCTTGTGCCGATTTGATTATCTCCAAGCGGATACCCCGTGTAGTGGTGGGCTGCATGGATCCTTTCGCCCAAGTGTGCGGGCGCGGCATTCAGAAGTTGCGCGACGCGGGCATCGAGGTGGCCGTGGGCATATTGGAACAGGAGTGTCTGCGGCTGAACAGGAAGTTCATGACCTTCAACCGCCGGCATCGTCCCTACGTTACGCTGAAGTGGGCGGAGTCCGCCGATGGTTTCATCGACCGCGACCGCACGGAAGGCGAACCCGTCGTACTCTCCACTCCCCTCACGCGGATGACCGTCCATCGCCAACGCTCGGAACACAAGGCCATCTTGGTGGGGCGACGTACGGCGTTGTTGGACAATCCGTCACTCACGGTGCGCGAGTGGATAGGCGCCAATCCGCTCCGGCTGGTCATCGACAAAGACCTCATCCTACCCCACCGGCTTCACCTGTTCGACGGCACGACACCCACATGGGTCTTTACCGCAAAGGCCAATCCGTCCACGGAGGCTGTCCGTTACGTGCAGCTCGACTTCGGCCGCGACATCCTTGCGCAGATGATGGAGTCGCTCTACGAGGCGAAGGTACAGAGCTTGTTGGTAGAAGGCGGCAGTCAGTTGCTGCAGAGTTTCATCGACGCGGAGTTGTGGGATGAGATCTACATCGAGCGTTCCCCGTTGCGGCTGGGTTCCGGCGTTCCGTCGCCCAACCGCTCACGTATCGGTCACACGCCCGAGGTAGAGCAACGCTTCGGACGGACGTTTTTCGTCTATCGGCGATAGCTCCAGCGTCATCCCATCCATCCGAAAGTAATCGCAGGTATAGGGTTATTCTGTATATGCCTTGCCGTTGACACTCACGACGTGTGCCGCCCCTCTGCCGGGAAGCGGTTCGAACACGATGACTTCAACTTTCCGTTTGTTCAGGTCGATGCACTCATAGCGATAGTTCATGCCCGCCACCACTTGCCGGGAGACCTTAACGGGTCTCAACTGCAAGTCGCTGTGCGACAAGACGACCGCCCTGAACAGCGAATCGTCTGCTGCGGTCAGTTTGCCGCTTTTACTGTATGCGCCAACCATATACGACTTCCGAGGAGTGACGCACGATACCATTCCGAGTACCATGGCCGCCAATGCGACTGTTTTCAATGTATCCATATGCTTTGTGTTTTTATCGTTCTTATTTCCCGATGGTGTACCGAATGCCGATGTTGAGACTGAAGTTCAAAGGCTTCTCTTTATATATGGTCTGAAGCGAGGAGCGATCGTCAAAATAGTAACTCAGTCCCGGCTCCACATATATCCCCACATGGTCGGCAACGTCAAATTGCGCACCGACCGAGGCACCGACAGACAACTGCAATGGTTTGCTGTCCACGTCAATGGTCTCGGTGTTTTTGGACACCTTGTTGATGATGTAGTTCTTGTCAACCTTTCCCGACACGCACTTCTCGACGAGTATGCCCGTTGAGCCATACAGGCTCAGTCGGTTTATCGACGCGACGTTGTACTTCACCTTCACCGGGACACCAATGTAGTTTAGTTTCTGCTCTCCGGAGAAGTAGTTCTCGGCAGTTCCCTCTTTCATCTCCGAAGTCAGGCGCGTGTAGGTAAGTCCGCTTTCAACGCTTAGCTTATCGTTCAACGCATAGGCAACGCTTAGTCCGACACGCACCGGATGACGGTGCTTATACTCCGTCTTCACCGCCTTCCCCTGATTGTATACGTTGATGCCCACCATCGGGTTGTCGTACCATTCTGCCTGGTTTGACCCGGCGGCGACAATGGGTTCTCCTATGGAGAGGGTGGATTTGGATGTGCCGACCGTTCCCATCGCACTGGTGCTGACGGTCCAGCGCAAGTCTTTCGCATCGTGCCCATTTCCCTTCGTCCGACCACTGTAATTGGAGAGGTCGGCATAGCCGTTCCCATGATGGCGATCTTGTCTTTTTCGGGGATTCTCCTTATTGGCTTCCTGTTCTCTATTGCTCTCCGTCCCGACGTTTTCCTTGTTCTTTTCCGCTTCGGCATCCTTGTCAGCCGGAGTGGTTTGGGACGGACGTTCATTATTCGGGACAACAGCGGTCGGCACGCCGCCTTGCTTGCGCATGCGGTCTGTTGTTCGGGCGGATGTCATTGGCAAGGCCTCCGCAAGTAGCCCTTCACCGGCGGACGGAGTCTCGGGATTGCCCTTTTCAGGCTGTTCGGTCAGGCTCGTGTTGGTTTGCGCAATGTTTGTTTCGGAGGTATGCTGACCGTCGTAAACCTTCGAATAGATGGAATATCCTACAATCAAGGCCAGACTCGCCGCGGCAGCTACGCTTGCCACACGTCGGAAACGGATGGCGAACGAAGACTTCTCCGCTTGCATATAGTTACCATTCGTCTTGGGCATCTTTTCACGGATGTCCTTCCAGAGACCCTCGGGCGCGTCCTTCTCATAGTCGCCCAGACGGTCATGAATATCTTTTTGCCAATTCTCCTTCATAGCCTTATATGGAATTGATGGTTCTATATTGATTGATTCTCTGTGCCAGCATCGCCTTGGCTTTGTGCAACTGCGAAGCGGAAGTGTTCTCCTTGATGCCGAGCAAAGAGGCTATCTCCTTGTGGCTCTTGTCATCTATCACATAGAGATTGAACACGGTACGGTAGCCTTCCGGCAGTTCGCGGATGAAGCGGTGGAGCGTCTCCGTCGGAATCTCGTTTGTCTCCATGCTGCTTTCATCGACAATCTCCTTGGTTTCGCAGTCAATGTCCACGATGTTGAGACGATTGTTGCCGCGAATGAATTTCAAAGTCTCGTTGAGCGTAATCTTCGCCATCCACGCTTTCAGCGAACCCTCACCACGGTATTTGAACTCACCCAAAGAAGAAAAGATTCTAAGGAACGACTCCTGGAGCACGTCCTTGATGTCATCGTCGGAAGTGATGTAACGGGAGCAAAGGGCGGACAGATACCGCACATACCTGCGGTAAATCCACTCCATGGCGGCTTCGTCGCCTTGCAAAGCCTTTCTGGTCCAACGTTCCTCTTCCGTTTCTTTTTTGAGTGACAAACCGATCATCATGATGATTGTTCAAAAAACAGCTTAAACAGCAAAGCGCAAGTGCCGGGGCTTTTGAAGCTTTTGGCACTTGCACAATAGCAGAGCTCAAAGTCTTTATTTTGTTACGGTAACTTTCAATGTTACGGTCTTTTTGTTCTTGTCTGTGACAGTGATGGTGGTAGAGCCTTCCGCTACACCCGTCACGGTGAGTTGCGCGTCTTTAACGGCTACCGTGGCAACCTTGGTGTCTCCGCTTGTTGCCGTGTAAGGCGACGTACCTCCGCTGATGTTTACAGTCTCGTTCTTTCCTACGGCCAAGCTTGTTTCGGTCTTGGCAAGCGCAAGGGCATCGACAACCTTAACGTTCAGCGTACCGGTCACTTTCTTCGAATCCGTTACGACTACCGTAGTCTGACCTGCTTTCACGCCCTTCACAAACACGGTGTCTTTGGTTACAGTCACCGTGGCGGTCTTTTCATCGCTCGACTTTGCCGTGTAGGTTCCGTCACCACCGCCCATAAGTACCTTTTGTGTTTCATCGACCGTGACGGTGGCAACAGAAGGATTGAACTTGATGGATGGGTCGTTGTCATCATCGCAGGATGCGAATACCATTGCAAACGCTGCACAAACTGTTAATGCTGCAAATTTAATTGATTTCATTTCTTTACTAAAATTTTTGGTTTAAACTATTTGCCAAAGCTTAGGTCTGCGTCCATTCCCAACTTCAGCCCGATTACGTTTTTTGAGTACTCTCGCCCCCTTAAATAAGGAGACTTATAGAATCTTGCCTGGAAGATTTGTTTATTTTGAATGATTATTCCATACGAAGCAAGGAGACAGGGTCTCCCGTGACGGTTGTCAATGCGGCGGAGTGCATCTTCAGGTCAAGTTCCGTGGACTTCTCGCCACTGAAAGACTTCCAGTTGAGCTTCACCTTCACGTCCTTGGGTTGCTCTTCCCAGAGGGAGTTGAGGTCGAACGCAATGATTGCGTCTCCCAGGCCTCCGCTGGTATCACCCTTGGCGTCATGCCGCAGGTCGAACTCATAGGCGTTCTCCGCGTTCACTCCACTCACGAGGTTGATTACATGCGTGGCCTTTCCGCCCCACAAGGTGCGTATGCGCAGGGTAATGTACCCGTCTTCAGCCACCGACACCCAGTCTTTCACAATCTCTATCGGGTCGTTGCCGAACACCTTTTCGTCCTCAGACCCCTGCGAAGCTACGGGATTCTTTGTGCGTATGCTGTCAATCCAGTTAACATACACATCGCGGGACGGGCTTCCATCAGTGGAGGGCACAACCGTGTAGTTGACCAACGCCCGCACCTGTTTCTTGCCAAAAGGCGATGTCTTCATGTTGGTCGGGACGATGGTTGTGGAGTCGTTGAGCCGCATCGTAAACCCTTCGGTATCGTTAGGGTAAACCGTCACGAGTGCCGTAGGCCGTAACAAGACCGTGTTGTCGTCATCATCGAGGTCGCAAGAGTGTAACGAAAGCGCGCAGACTATCAAGCCTATCGCCCAAATTGTTCTTTTTTCCGTTTTCATAATCATTGTCAGTTTTACGTTTCTGCCCATTAAATCAACGCTGTTCCAAAATCTTGCCTGCAACACCGATATTTTTTTGTATCGCGACAAGGCGCAATGACATGTAACATTCCACGCTTGAAAACCTGTCCGCAAGCCGTTGATATAGTGCGAGAGAGCCATCGAATTGATTGGATGATAATTATCATCAAGGTGTTTGACAGCTGTCAAACACCTTTACGGCAGTTGTCAAACACTCGTTCGACAGCTGACAAACGACTTCACGACAACTGCCAACAACCCTAATAAAGGGAAGGATACACTTACTGCAACGCAATGTGTTGCACTTCTACATGATGGTTGAGAAAGATGGAGGCGGACTCTTTGAACTTCTCCTCCGACTCGGTGGTGAGGAAGCGACAGGTACCTTGACGGGTGCAAAGCGCATCCATCTCGGGGTGACGACGGAGGTAATCCTGCAGGCTGGAGGCGACATATTCGCCTTGAGAGACGATGGAGATGCCTTGGGGAGTGTATTGGCGTATCTTATCGATAAGCAACGGATAGTGGGTGCAGGCCAACACGAGTGTGTCAATGCGCGGGTCGGACGCAAGGATGCGGTCGATATACTGCCGGACGAAATAGTCCGCACCGGGCGAGTTGTACTCGTTGCACTCCACCAACGGAACCCACAAGGGGCACGACTGACCCGTCACCACAATGTCGGGGAAGAGCTTCCGCAGCTCCAACACATACGATTGGGAGAGGATGGTGCCGACCGTACCCAAGATGCCAACGTGGCGTGTGTGCGTAATGTCACCGATACATTCCACGGTAGGGCGAATGACACCCAACACGCGCCGCCGTGCATCCAAGCCGGGCAAATCGTTTTGCTGAATGGTACGCAAGGCCTTGGCGGAGGCCGTGTTGCAGGCAAGAATCACAAGCTGGCAGCCTCTCCGGAAGAGAGCGTTCACCGCCTGAAGCGTAAATTCATAGACAATCTCGAACGAGTGTGGACCATAGGGCGCACGGGCATTGTCGCCCAAGTAGAGATAATCGTACTGGGGCAACAACTCACGGATGCGGCTCAGAATGGTGAGCCCACCATAGCCTGAGTCGAACACACCAATCGGGCCGGCGCACTGCGGCAAGGGAGATGTCCGCATGGCTGTCATTGTACCGCAACGCCCAGTGCCGCCTTCACCTCATTGGTGATGTCCAGTCCGAACACGGCGTTGACGTAAGGGCAGTTGTTGTTGTCCGTATTGAGCACATACTGCAGGTTGTGTTGCTCTGCCACGGCTTTGATGGCAGCGTCCAACTTGGCGGTGACGGGTGCCGTCATCTCCTTTTGCGCCTTGGCAAGCTGAGCCTTTATCTCGTTCTTGAACTCGATGCTCTTTTCCATCAATTGTTGCAACTCCTTCTGACGACGCAGCAGGATGGTCTCGGGCAACGATTTCTGATTCTGCAGGAACTCGGCGTACTTCTTCTCGAACTCCGCCTCGGCGCGCTTGATTTCCGCTTCATATTTGCCCTTCAGCAGCTTGAGGTTCTCTTGGGCATCGGCATAGTCGGGCATCGCCGTGAACACGTTGTCGTAGCTCATGTAGCCGAAAACGGGTTGCGGGGTCACTACCTGTACGTCCACGGAATCCTCAGCGGTTTGTGCGTACACGCCCAACGGGGCGGCAAAAAGCATCATAATCAGAATCTTCTTCAACATAGTCATGATTTTATTTGATAGAATTCGTAGACAAAAGTAGGACTTATCCGCCGAATATCAAAACAAAATCAGGGGTGATGTATGCAATCACCCCTGATTCGTCCGTCCCGGAGCGTATCCGGCACGTTATTCGGTTTCTTATTTGATACCCAGTTTGGCCTTTACGGCTTCCGTCACATCGGTGCTCAGCGTCTCGCTGATGTAAGGCACGCCACTGGCCATGTCCATGATGTAGACATAGTTGCCTGCGACACCCACCTCTTTGATGGCCTTCTCAAGCTTCTCGCTGATGGCTGCCATTTTCTCCTGTGAAGCACGCTGCAGGTTCTGCTGGCTCTCCTGCGCGTATTGCTGCAGACGAGTGTAGAGGTCTTGCAACTCTTTTTCCCTGCGCTCTTTGATGTTGGCGGGCAGGGTATCCTTTGCCTTTTCGTAGTCTTCGCCTTTCTTCTGCAGTTCGTCCTGCATGATCTTCATCTCACCTTCGTATTGAGATTGCAGCTCTTTCAGTTCGCTCTGGGCTTTGGTGGTCTCAGGCATCAACTGCATGATGGCAGCCGAGTTCACATGACCGAATTTCTGTGCGAAAGTGCACATAGGGATAGCGAGGAGTGCTATCAGGATAATTTTCTTAATCATAGATATTGTTGTTAATTGTTATTTCCACGTGTTCGTTACACGTCAGCAAAGGTAGGAAAGTTTTCCTAATATCCCAACTTTGTGAGCACTTCGTCGCTGATGTCTATCGACGGAGAGGCGAAGATGATGCCCGTGTCGGAGGCGCGGTCGAGCACCAAAGAGTAGCCCTTACGGGTGGCAATTTCCTTCACGGCCGTGTAGATGTTGTTCTGTATGGGTTCCATGAGGCTTTGCTGCAGCTTTTGCATCTCTCCCTCGTTGCCGAAGTATTTGCGGCGCAGCTCGCTGGCCTCTTTCTCCTTCGCCACGATGGCGTCTTCCTTTTGTTTCTTTTGCGTTGCGTTCAGGTTCTTCGCCGTCTTCTGGTAGTCTTCGTAGAGGCTCTTTGCCTGAGCCGTGATAGCCTCCACTTCGCTCTGCCATTTCTTCGACGAAGTCTCCAGCTTGGTGTTCGCTTGCTCGTAAGCGGGTATCTGTTTCAGGATATACTCCATGTCGATGAGGGCGAACCGTTGCGCCTGCGCTGCCATCAGGGCGAAGCAGGCAAGTACCAATGACAAAACTCTTTTTTTCATAATCCTTTGGTTTTTTAGTTATTCATTCAAACGAGGTTTAGAACTCCTGTCCGATGATGAAGTGGAATTGGCTGCCGCTGTACTGCGTGCTGCCGAACACCTTGTCGAAACCGTATGCCCAGTCAATACCCATCATACCAATCATAGGCAAGAAGATGCGCACACCGACACCGGCCGAACGCTTCATATCGAATGGATTGAATTTCTTTATGTCCGTCCAAGCATTACCGCCTTCAGCGAAAGCCAAGGCGTAGATGCTGGTAGAGGTTTCGAGCATAATGGGGTAACGAAGCTCCAGTCCCAAACGCGAGTAGGCGTAGCCTTCGTAACCGTAAGGGGTGAGGGAGCCGTTCTCGTAACCGCGCAGACCGATGGTCTCAGTAGCGTAGCTGCTGGAGTAACCGGTCATTCCGTCGCCGCCGACATAGAAGGTCTCAAACGGCGATTTCTTGTGTTTATTGTAGTGGCCCAACAGACCGAATTCCACACGGGTCATCAGCACCGGGCACTTGTTGCCTTCGGTGAGGGCGGTATACATCTTGCCTTTGAATTTCCACTTGTGGTACTCCACCCATTTGTATTTCTTCTTCATGTCCTCCGCGTAGTTCGGGTCGCTGGTGCTGCTGGCCAGGTTCGCATAGTCGATGCCGTCGAACGATGAGTAGGGCGGGGTGAACTGCACGGAGAGCGAGAAGTCCGAACCTTCACGCGGGAAGATGGGGTTGTCCGACGAACTGCGCGACAGGGTCAGCCCGAAGCTGATGTTGTTGCATCGTCCGTTGGCGATGAGGAAATATTTCCAGTCCTTCAGCACATAACGCTGGTAGGACATTTCAGCCGTCAGGGTGAAGTAGTCGTCCGGCCACTTCAGACGCTTACCCCAACCGATGGAGAGGCCGTAGAGTTGTACGGACTTGTCCGGGTCGTAGTAGGAGTCCATGCTATAGCCATAGTAGCTGCTGTTGTAGCTTCCGTAACCGCCATAGTAATAGTTGTAGAGGTTACTGTAGTACGATTTGTTGTAGAAGTTGTCGTTGACATCCGTCTGCTTGGAGTAGAAAGCGGTGACGGAGAACTGGTTGGGTCGTTTCCCGCCGAACCAGGGGTCGAAGAACGAAAGGCTGTACGACTGATAGTAGCTACCGTTGGTCTGACCGCTGACGGTGAGCGTCTGACCGTCGCCCTGCGGCAGGATGCCGCGTCGGTTCTCATTCTTCGAGAAGAGGTTCTTGATGGAAAAGTTGGTGAACTTCAAGCTCAGCTTACCGATGACACCGGTCTGTCCCCAACCTGCGGAGAACTCAATCTGGTCGTTGGCCTTGGACTCCAGGATGTAGTCGATGTTCACCGTTCCGTTCTGCGCGTCGGGCTTCACGTCCGGCTTGATGGTCTCGGGGTTGAAGTGTCCCATCTGAGCCAACTCACGGTAGGAACGTTCCAGTGCCGCCTTGCTGAATAGTTCGCCCGGACGGGTACGCAACTCACGGCGGACGATGTTCTCATAGAGGCGGTCGTTACCGATGATGCGCACGCGGTTGATGGTCGCCTGCGGACCCTCGATGATTCGCATCTCCAGGTCGATGGAGTCGTTGTCGATGTTCACCTCCACGGGGTCGAGCTGGAAGAAGACGTAACCATTGTTATAGTAGGCGTTGCCGATAGCGTCCTCGTCCTCGGAGATACGTTCCTTCAGCAGCTTCTGGTTGTAGACGTCACCCTTCTTCAGGCGCAAGGTCTCTTCCAGCCGATCCGAAGGATAGACGGTGTTGCCCACCCACGAGATGTTGCGCACATAGTATTTGTCTCCCTCTTCGATGCGGAGGTAGACATCCACGGTGCGGTCGTCGTAGTTGGAGACGCTGTCCTCCACAATCATGGCATCGCGATAACCCAACTCATTGTATTTGTTGATGATGTTCTCTTTGTCTTCTTCGTATTTCTCTTCGATGAACTTCTTTGTACGGAAGATGTTGGCCAGCTTGTTCTTCTCATTGGTCTTCTTCATCAACCGCTTGATTTTCTTGGTGGCGAGGGCTTGGTTGCCTTCGATGGTAATCTGGTGCACTTTCACCTTCTCTTTCTTGTCGATGTTGACATCGATAGTCACATACTTCTTGTCCTTGGGGTCGTCGCGCTGAATGACCTGCACCTCAGCGTTCTTGAAGCCTTTGTCGTCGAAGTAGCGTTTCACCAATATCTTCGTGCGGTTAATCAGGTTCGGAGTAATCTGTCCGCCGATGGCAAGTCCCAGCTTGGTCTCCAGGTCTTCACGTTCGGACTTCTTCACGCCGGAGTAGCGTATCTCCGACACCCGCGGACGTTGTGAAAGGATGATATTCAGATAAATCTTGTTGCCCACGATGCTGTCCGCCTCGATGCGCGCATTGGAGAAGAGTCCATGACGCCAGTAGCGACGAATGGCCGACGTGACCTCATCGCCCGGGATGGTCACGTGCTGTCCTACGGAGAGTCCGGAGAGTCCTATGAGGGTGAAGTCTTCGTAGCCCTCACCGCCGGTCACGTTGATGCCACCGATTTCATATTTGCGCGGAGTACCCGAGTAGAGGATTACTGGTTTCTCGTCTTTGTTGTTCGATGTGGCTTGTGCACGGGCGTTCTCAGGAATCAAGGCCAGACAGCCAAGCAAGGCGAAGCCCATTATTGTGGGGATTTTGGATGTAAGTTCCGAATATGTTCTCATCTTTACAGATTATTCATTAGTCAATTCAATTTGTTCGCTCGTCTTCCCGAACCGTCTTTCTCTTTGCTGGTATTCCCAGATAGCCTTGAAGAACTCCTCTTCGTCGAAGTCGGGCCAGTAGGTGTCACAGAAATAGAGTTCGGAGTAAGCGCATTGCCACAGCAGGAAATTGCTCAGGCGAACCTCGCCGCCGGTGCGTATCAACAAGTCGGGGTCGGGCATGAAGTCGGTGGTCAGGTACTTGCCTATCAACGCGTCGTCGATAGTCTCGGGGGCGAGTGTACGGTTCTGCACTTCGCGCGCCATCCGTTTCATGGCTGCTGTCAGTTCCCAGCGCGAGGAGTAGCTCAACGCCAGCACCAAACACATGCCGGTATTGACCGATGTGCGTTGGATGCACTGTTGCAGACGTTCCTTCACATTCTGCGGCAGGCGTTCCACGTCACCGATGACGCGGAAGCTGACATTGTTCTTCATGAAGATTTCTTCCTCTATCGATTCGAAGAGAAGTACCATCAAGGCGGTCACTTCGTCCTGCGGACGATTCCAGTTCTCGGTAGAGAACGTATATAACGTAAGGAACTTCACGCCGGCCTGTGCGGCGGTCTTCACCACTTGGCGCACCGTGGCGACACCCTGTTGGTGTCCATAGTTGCGCGGATGCCCATGTTGTTTGGCCCATCTCCCGTTGCCGTCCATGATGATGGCTATATGCTGCGGGATTCTGTTCTTGTCGATTCGTTCCTTATAAGACATTCTATATATATAATAAGGTATAGGTGTGTGTTATTCTTTCTTCTCAAAACCCAACCGGTTGATGCGCCCGCGCCATACTTCGCTGCTGCCTTCCCAAAAGAGCCAGATATAATTGTTGGCATCTATCACGTAAGAGCAGCAGTCGGTACGTCCCTTGAAATCCTCCGGCAACATCACCTTCTCGGTTGTCTTGCGCCAGGTGATGCCGTTGTCAATGGATTCATACAGGGCTTCGTAAGGCTCCAGGGTTTCGGCCTTCTGACTGCTACTCGCACCGCCAAAGGCATAGAACTTGGAGTCGTAGGCGAACATGCCGAATCTCCTCAACAACGGGAATCCATAGGTGTTGTCCGCGGACTGTTGGTAGCAAGTCCACTGGCTCTCGGTGGAGAGGCGGCTCCATACGACGGCCGTAGTGTCTTCGGCGTTTCGGCTTTCGCCCATAATGAGCACGCGCTCTATCGAGCTGTTTGTCGACAGGTTGTTCACGCCGTACCTGATATTGTTTATCGGGAACGTCTCGGGCAGCTCACCTTCGTCAGTCCACGTCAAGCCGTCGGTCGATGTCACCACCCGTCCACCATTGCTGATGGCGAAGAGCTGGTCCGACGAAGCGGCGAATGTCTTCTTGATTGCTGTGTCCGAGTCCACTTTCTCCCAATTGACCCCGTCAGTGGAGCTGTACAGATAAATCATGTCCGTGACGTACATCTTGTCCTTGAAGGTGATGAACGAGCGGTAGTCTGCCAATTCCAGACTTATTGCAGTCGGCGTTGTCCAGTTCTTACCGTCCGTAATCTCCGTGGAGGTTACCTGTATTTCTCCGGTTTCATAATCCGTCAGGAACAGGTAAATCTTGTCATTCAGCGTCAAAGCCCTGTTCCTTCCGTTGGACGATGGCACCTGCAGGTTCGTGCCTTCCAGCTTCTCCCACTGCAAGGAGTCGGGATCTTGCTTGTGTACGTTAATCTGTGCGGTATACGTGCGGATAGTCCCGTCGTAGGCATACACTTTGAACTTCACGGGGTTGGTGAAGTCGAGCGAATCGGAAGTGCTCCACACCGTGTCCTGCTCGTTCTTCTCGTAGGCGATACCCAGACCGATGGCACTGATGCTGAGCGACACCTTGGTGATGTCCGTGCCCACGGGCAGGGAGTCCACATTGTATATCTTGTTTTCGTTTTGGTTAATCGTGAACGCATAGTCGCTTCCCGTCAGAGAGACCACCAGCGTCGTGTCGTCTCCCGAGGAGGTCTTCGATGCCACGTTGGTATTGATATCGTTGATAGAGAAGGAGGAGATGAGTGCGTCCGAGGTGTATTCAGTCTCTGTGCTATCGTCGTTCAGACAGGCGGTGAACAAGAAAGGGACTGTCAGCAAACCCCATATAATGTGTAAAGTCTTTCTCATTATGAATGAAGATATTGTTTATAAGCTGCAAAAATAGAAACAATTTTCGCTACGCCGCACAAACAAGACAAGTTTTATACAAATTTATGGATAACGGACAGAAAGGGCAGAAAGTTTGGACATCCGGCAAGAATCACTTACATTTGCTACGTAAACGGAACAATGAGCAAGAAATCGACATTCGAACAGCTATTCAGGTCACAGTACCCGCGTCTCTACTACTACGCTCTCCAGTTGCTGAAAGACGCGGAGCTAAGCCGTGACATCGTGAGTGAGACATTCACTCTCGTATGGGAGAATTTCGACTCTTACGTTCCGGAGACACTGCCCGCCTTCCTATTGAAGACGGTGAAGAACAAGTGCCTCGACCAGATCAGACACGCAAGCGTACACCTCCAATATGCCGACTATTACCTGCACGCCGTGGAGGAGGCATACAGCCAGACCGATGAGAACGAGGAACGGCAACGACAAGTCGCCGAAATGATGGACCGGCTGCCGGACACCACGCGGCATGTGTTGGAAGAGTGCTACCTTCACCACAAGAAATACCGGGAGGTAGCCGAGGAGATGAATGTCTGCCAGGAGACGGTGAAACGCCACATCATGAGGGCATTGAAACTGTTAAGAGAAGGAGTCAAAAACGAAAAAAGCTAAAACAGGTGTAACCTTTTTGCCTACCAAGGGGTATTATTTATAGAAAGACTATGAACAACATGGAAAAAGATAACGACATATTCAACGATTTGAGTCTGAAAGATGACATCCGGGACTTGGTTGCCATCGAACAGGGCATCCTGCGCTCCGCCGCTCCACTACCCGACCTGGATGCGGAGCTGGACAAGGTTGTGGGCAGGAAGAAACGAAACTTCACCGCCATCAAGCACTTGGCAAGTGCCCTCGTCGGCGCTGCAGCCATGTTTGCCCTGATGTTCGTTTGGCAATGGAACACTGACGACACAAAGGACGACGCTCCGTCGGTCACGGCAATGAATGTCGCCTCCGACACGGGCATGGCCTCCATACATACGGCCAAAGGGGAGACCATCACCCTCACCTTGGCTGACGGCACGGAAGTGAAACTCAACAGCAACAGCCGGCTCACCTATCCGCACGGCTTTGCCGGAGCGGAGCGCAAAGTGGAGCTTGTGGGCGAGGCCTTCTTCCGCGTCAAGCACGACAAGACGCGCCCCTTCGTAGTCGATGCCGGAGGTCTGCTGACCACCGACCTCGGCACTGCCTTCAACATCAGCGCCTACGTTGACAAAGACTGCCGGGTAACGCTCGTTGAGGGCAGCGTCTCGGTAACGTCCAAGAAGAAGCGGTCAAAGGTATACACGCTCACGCCCGGGCAGCAGTTCTCCCTGCGCGAAGCGGAGCGGAAAGAGACCGCCCAAATCGAGATAGAGGAGGTGAACGTGGAGGAAACGACGGCCTGGGTGGACGGCATCTATTACTACCGCGACCAAACCTTGGAATACATTCTCAACGACCTTGCCAAGCAATATCACGCCCGCATAGAGTTCCGCAATGCCGACGCAAAGCGCATACGTCTCGACTTCTCGGCCAACCGCAACGGAAATCTCGCCGAGGTCGCCGACTTGCTCAATGGCCTGGGCTTTGCAAAAGTTTCCGTTGAAGGAGACCTAATCGTAGTGGAATAAACCTAAGGAGACTGAAGAAGCAACATCGTTCGGCATTTCTCTCGTTTTTTTACGAAACAAGTGTTACCGATTGAATTACGAAAACGTAATTAAAATGTAAACGCTTCGTAAGAGCGGCTATTTCACAACAATAAAACGTAAAAAGTTATGAGAGAATTCAAATCTGTTTGGGCATTCGCCATCCTGATGCTTTGGACGGCCTTGCCTCTTGCGGCCCAGACCTCCAAGGGCGGCATTACCCTATCGTTCAAGAACGAACCTCTTGCCACGGCACTGCGCATGGTGCAGGAGAAGTCGGACTACAAAGTCAGCTTCGTGGTGGAAGACGTCAGTCCGTACACCACCACGGCAGAGATTCGCAACGCCACGGCACCGAACGCCGTGAAGCAAATCCTGCAAGGGAAACCCTTTGGCTACACGGTCAGCGGGAAGTTCATCACAGTCCGAAAGAACGCCTCCACACAAACCAGTGCAAGCGACGACAACTTGCGCTACATCTCCGGTAAGATTACCGATGAGAATGGTGAGCCGTTGATTGGAGCCTCGGTAAGCGTGCCCGGTTCACCCTATGGTACGGTGACGGACATGGACGGGTTCTTTGAGCTTTACATCCCCCAAGAATGCCAAGAGGTGACGGTCTCCTATGTGGGCATGGACTCACAGAAGGTGAAAGTCAGCAAGAAAGGGATGAACATCGTCATGTCCGAGAACCAGATGTTGCTCGATGAGGTCGTGGTAACGGGTTATCAGACGCTCTCCAAGGAGCGGGCTACCGGTTCGTTCGTCAAGGTGAGTTCCAGCGAGTTGAAGAGCAAACGCCTCAGCAGCCTCTCTTCCATGTTGGACGGTGAGGTAGCCGGTTACAACGGCGGCATGATTCGCGGTGTCACCACCATGAACGCCTCTTCCTCTCCATTGTATGTCATCGACGGGTTTCCCGTTGAGAAGACCCTGTTGACAGGCTATGGCGACAGCCTCGAAGAACAAATCCCCGACCTGAACATGGACGACATCGAAAGCATTACGGTGCTGAAGGACGCTGCCGCCGCCTCCATCTACGGAGCACGCGCAGCCAACGGTGTCATCGTCATCACCACCAAGAAGTCCGCCGCCAAGGGAAAGACCAACGTCTCTTTCAACGCCACAATGACTTGGCATCCCTATTCTTACTACACCGACCATCTCGCCAACTCCGCCTTGGCCGTGGAACTTGAGAAAGAGTGGGCTGCGCAAAACCCCTATTTAGCTGATGCCGGCGCACAAAGCTATGCGCAGAACGTGCTCGACAACAATGTCTATCCCGACGCAGGCATCCGCTCCATCCTCAACTACTATGCCGGCAACATTTCGGAGAGCCAGATGAACCAGACGCTCAACGCGCTGGCCACAAAAGGCTACAGCTACTACAAACAGGCCGAGAAGTACGCCAAGAGAGACCCACTCTACCAGCAGTATAACCTGAACATCGTAAACAACTCGGTCAACAACCTCTTCAAGGCTTCCGTCACCTATAAGCATGACAGCAACGAGGACAAATACTCCAACGACCAATCCTTAGGATTGAACATCACCAACTCCACTTCCTTCACCAAGTGGCTGTCGCTCGACTTGGGTGCCTACTTCAAGGTTGGCGAGGAGAAAGTGCAGAACTACGACATTTTCTCACCGGGTTACTCATTCATGCCCTACGATGACCTTAGGAACGCGGACGGGACGAACTATACCAAACCAATGGAAGAGAGCTACAGCGCCAACGACCTGTCCATCTACGACACGTATGGGCTCTATCGCATGGACATCACTCCCCTGGAGGAGCTGAACCGTCAGATCACTACCACCAAGGAGCTGTCGTTGCGTACCTACGCGCGACTGAACATCCAGTTCCTTCCCAGCCTGAAGTATTCCGCCTCGTTCCAGTATGAGCGCGGCTCTTACCGCGGCGAAGGACTGCAGCAGAAAGAGTCCGCCAGTGTGCGCGAAACAGTCAACGGTTTTGCCAAGGATGACGGTTGGGGCGGAACGGAGTATGTCATTCCCTATGGAGACATCCTCACCCGCACGGACCAGTACACCTCTGCCTACAACTTCCGTCAGCAATTGGATTTCAGCAAGACCTTCAACGACGTACACAGCGTGACCGCCATTGTGGGTACCGAGACTATCCAGAACAAGCAAGAGTATCACCGCAACAAGCTCTACAACTACGACTCCCAGATGCTGACCTCGGCACAGATAAACAACGCCGCCCTGCTCGAAGGCGTGGACGCTCTGCTGGGATGGAACCAGCTTTATGACGCGAACCAAATCTCCGCCACCTACGAGAACGTAAACCGCTACGTCTCCATCTACGGCAATGCGGCCTACACCTACAACGACCTCTACAGCATCACCGGCAGCCTCCGCTGGGACCGCTCCAACCTGTGGGGCACAAGCTCGAAATACCAGAACAAGCCTATCTGGTCCGTGGGCGCAAGCTGGATTATCAGCAAGGAGAAGTTCTTTCATGTGGACTGGGTCGACTACCTGAAACTGCGCGTCTCTGACGGTATCGCCGGCAACGTGTCGAAGAACTCAGCCCCCTACATGGTAGCAAGCTACAACACCAACTGGAACGTAGGCGGGACGGAAGGCTACATCGTTTCCCGGGCCAATCCGTTGTTGAGATGGGAAAAGACGAACACACTGAACATCGGTGTCGACTTCGCCCTGTTCGGCAACCGACTGAGCGGTATGGTTGAGTTCTACGACAAAAAGGGTTCGGACCTGCTGGCCAGTACAATGGGAAATCCTACCGAGGGTTGGGGCTACAGCACCTACACCATGAACAACGGAAAGATGTATAACCGCGGTGTGGAGATTACTCTCAACGGTGAGATTCTCCGTACGAAAGATTTCAGCTGGCGCGCCAATATGACCTATGCCTACAACAAGAACAAGGTAACCTACGTCAACGTGAAAGCACCCGTATATTTCCTCCAGTTGGACTACCCTTCGGCCTACCCTGTCGTCGGCAATGAGTTCAACGCCATCTATGCCTACAAGTGGGCGGGACTGACCGAAGAAGGTTTGCCACAGGTATACGACGAGAACGGGGAAAAGGTGACCTACCAGCCCACCTCACTCGACGCTATCGTCTATGCCGGAACCACTACGCCGAAATACAGCGGTTCATTTGGCACATCGGTGAGCTACAAGGATTTTGAGTTGAACCTCCAGTTCCTCTTCGCCGGCGGTCATGTGATGCGCAACGCCAACCCGGCATTCCTGTCCTGCTCTTACTCAAGCATCGGCTACATCACACAAATCACGGGAGCCGGAGCGGCACTCGCTGACAGATGGCAACAACCGGGCGACGAGGCGCACACCAACATTCCCAAGGTTGTGTTCGCTGAGAGCGATTACTCCGCGTCCGATCTCGCTTCTCTGTACAAATACGCCGACATCAACATCCTCGATGCCAGCTACATCAAGCTGAACAACATCTCACTGGCCTATCACCTGCCCAAGAGTGTCTGCCGCTCCCTCTTCCTGCAGAGCGCACGCATCCAGGCAAACGTGGAGAACCCGTTCCTTTGGGCAAAGAGCAAACAGGCCAAATATCAGATGGGCGGATACAATGCCACCAATTACGTGTTAGGCGTTTACCTCAATTTCTAACTTTAAACAATAGAAGACAATGAAGAAAACTATATTATCACTTCTGGTGATGGTCGGCATGGCACTGACATTCGCCGCTTGCGACGACTATCTCAACATTGAGCCCAAGGGCAAGCGCATTCCAAAAGCGCTGGAAGACTATGAGGCTTTTCTCCGCGACGAGTACACCAACCACCGTCTGCCCGTTTTGCAGACCACCTACCTGCTCAACGACCAATACCTAACGAACAGCACGGCAAGCTTCAGTCCGCTCTACAAGGCGAACTTCAACTGGGAGGAAGAGACCGACCGCATCTATCTGAACAATTCGGACGAGATGTGCTACTATTCCGGTTACGGGGCTATCAGCACCTGCAACCTGATACTGGAAAATGTGCCCGAAGCCACCTCCGGCACCGAGGAGGAGAAGGCGGAAGTGATGGCCTATGCACGGGTGTTGCGAGCCATGCAGTACTTCAACCTCGCCAACTATTACGCCGACACCTACCAAGCCTCCACGGCAGCTGCCAAACTGAGCGTGCCGTTGATAACCAGTAGCCTACAAGATGCTCCGCATCATCAGGCCACCATTCAGGAAATCTACGAATTCATCCTCAACGACCTGAACGAAGCTATCCCCAACCTGCCGGACATGGGGATGACAGTGCTCCATCCGGGCAAGGGAGCCGCCTACGCCATGCTGGCACGCGTCTACCTGCAGATGATGAACTATGACAAGGCTCTGGAGAATGCCAACCTTGCGCTCGCTATCAACGACCAGCTGACCGATTGGGTCTCCTTCTACGAAGAGAACAAGAGTGACATAGAACAGGAAAACTATTATCCGTACCTGTCCACACCCCTGGATTTCTATTGCGTGGAGAACTACAATTTCAACTACAGCGAATCATCCTATGGCGATGCCATGTGTAACGTTCCCGTATGGAGAGCGGACCGTTTCGAGGCGGGCGACGCCTTCTTCCTGAGCAACTGGAAACTGCGGACCGTTGGCTCAGAGACATACTATTACGGACTGACCAACGGAAACATCAACTTCTGCGGTATGCGTAGCGTAGAGCAATACTTCATCAAGGCTGAGTGCCTTGCACGCAAAGGACAAATATCCCAAGCAATGGACGTGGTGAACGACGTACGCAAGAGTTACATCCTGCCGACGGTCTACCAGGACCTGACGGCCACCACTGAGGCGGAGGCTATTCAACACATCCGCCAAGGAAAGGATAATCTGCTCATGTTCTCCATCGTTCCGTTTGCCGACAACCGTCGCTACAATGCGGAGGGCACCTATGCGCGCACCTACACGAAAGAGGTGAACGGAAAGACCGTGAGCCTGACGCCAACCTCACACCTGTGGACAATGCCGTTCCCACAAGGGGCTATCGATAACCCGGGCAACGGAAGTTTCGTCCAAAACGTGGAGAAATAACTTTTCTGTCATACCTATAACTCATATCCGGACCGACTATTGAGGCGACGCGCTCGCCTCGATGTCGGTTCGCGTTTAAATCCAAATTCTAAATCACATGAGAAAAAGCGTTTTATCCTTTGCCATAGCCTCCATCATCGTGTGCGGGGCTTGCAAACAGCAAAGCAATGAGAGTACAATCAACGTCGCGTTGACGGGCATCCCCGACGGAACAAAGATGGAAGCGATAATGGCTTCTACCCACAAAGACGAGAAGCCAGTCGCATCGGGCGTAGTGAAAGACGGGAAACTGGCACTTACGATACCCGTCACCGAAATGCGCCACATCAGTGTCGGTCCCGAAGGAGCACCCTACCTGTTCAATCTGATGACGCAAGGCGGAGAAGAGGTCGCTGTGACCCTGGAAGCTGAGCCTTACGGCGATAATCTCTATACCGCAAAGAATATCGACATCACCGGCAGTAAGGCAAACGATGAGTACAACGCAAAGCTCGGGAGTGCCAAGGACAATCTGAACGACCTCTATGAGAAGTATCACGAAGTCGCCAAAGAGATTCTTGACCAAATAGACCAAGCCTGGAAAGCCAACGACACCGCACGGGTGAAACTGCTCCGCCAGACAGAGGCTTACCAGAAGTTCGCCGTTGACGAGGACAATTTCTTCAAGACCGTGGAGAGTACATACAAAAAGCTGTTTGAAGAGAACAAAGAGACCTGGTGGGGTCCCTTCGTATTGCTCAATAGCTACAACTATTTCACCGATGAGCAGAAACCATTGTGGGATGAACTTTCCGAAGCGGCAAAAAACAGTTTCTACGGACAGACCTTGAAGGAGCAACTCTTCCCCAAAACCTTCGAGGGCGAGGCGTTGCCCCAGTTCGACTTGCTACAGGCCGACGGGAGCAAGGTGAATATGGCGGATTGCGTGAAAGGCAAGAAGGTCTACCTGATAGACTTTTGGGCATCCTGGTGCGGTCCTTGCCGCAAAGAGATTCCCAACCTCAAGAAGCTCTATGAACAATACAAGGACAAAGGGTTGGAGATTGTAAGCGTCTCCATCGACAAGGATGACAAAGCCTGGAAGAAGGCTCTCGACGAAGAACAGCTTCCTTGGCCCAACGGCGTAGACCGTGACGGCATAGCCGACAGCTACAAGGTGCAGTTTATCCCTGCCATCTTCGTTGTAGACGGGGCCACCGGCAACTGTGTAGCCCAAAACATCAAGGGCGAAGACCTGGCCAACAAGCTCGCCGAACTATTCGGTGAATAGGGGATAAGCCGTCTTGGCATTTTCTGGTTTCGCTTGTCATTCGGTTCAGTGCCGACATGAGGTTAACCTCACAGCCCCGAGAGGTTAACCTCTTTTCTGTGGTTATCAATCGTCCTCACACAACTCATAATTGGTGCTCCGCCCACCTTCTTCGGTCTTTCGGAGTATGCCTTTCTCTATCAAATCCTTGATGTCGCGGGTGGCGGTGTCTTGTGAGCAATGGTTTATCTTGTACCACTTGGAGGAATTCAGTTTGCCATTGAATCCGTCCAACAGCAGATTGAGCACTTTTCGTTGCCGGTCATTAATAGCCACCGTTTGATGTCTGTTCCAAAAGGCGGTTTTACGGACTACATTCTCCGTCTTCCGGATTGCTCGATGCAACGCTTCGGTAAGGGTGTCAAGAAACCAACTTATCCATTCCGTGATGTCGAGGTCTCCCTTTTGCGCGGTTTCCAAATGCGTATAATACGCGTTCCGGTTGTTCTCTATTTCCGATGAAAGACTATAATAACGGCGTGAAGTCCGGTCGGCACGCGAAAGAAGCAGTTCCGTGATTGTCCTGCAAATTCGGCCGTTTCCGTCATCGAAAGGGTGTATGGAAACAAACCACAAGTGCGCAACGGCGGCTTTCACCAATGGGTCTATCCGTAGGTTATCACAATCTATCCA
This sequence comes from Clostridium sp. CAG:217, assembly GCA_963624095.1. Classification (GTDB taxonomy): domain Bacteria; phylum Bacteroidota; class Bacteroidia; order Bacteroidales; family Bacteroidaceae; genus Phocaeicola_A. Next base: position 38,172 of record CAVFNZ010000008.1, read on the forward strand.
ATCAAACAATTGCCGCATCATAGCCTCCACCTGTTCGCTTGGCGGTGCTTCATAATGCACCTTTTGATGTCCGAAAGGACCGGAGACTACCTGCATGGCCTCTTCACCCGTTCGCCATTGTCCAACTGATATTTTGTAGATGCCACTCTGCCCGTATGGGAACAAAGCCCTGTGCCAGGTGAACAGCCGTTCGGCATCGAGTGGCAAGTCATAGTGCTGCGTCGCATCCAGCATCACCTGTACCACACCTTCTACATAATGGTCAATCTTTGGTAAACCGTCATATTCCAACCCCAGTTGTCTGGCCACGGAGGAACGTACGCTATCCCTACTCAGTTCTTCACCCTCTATCCGTGAAGAGAGGACAATCTCTTGTGTCAACGCATCCAACCACGAAGCGTTTTGTTCATGAAAACCAAACATGGACAACCGACCAAACAGTTCTCCCCTTAGCCGGTTCGCGTCCGCCAGTTTCTGAATCAGTCGGGCCTCATCCCATCTAAACCAAGGCCATTCTCGCTGTTGCCATATATAGTTTGCCATTGCTCCGCAGGTTAGGTTTCCTTCGACAAAGGTAATGTTTCCATTCTATTCTCCGCACGTTTTGCGGAGAATATTCATATTATTCTCCGCAAAACGATAATGAAATGCCGATGAGATGTCTTTGTTGTGTGCCAACATTTCACGCCAGCAACCAGTCCAGCGCATACTGTTGCTTGATTCCTTCATGCCAAACCACGGGGTCGTTGTCCATCGTCAACAGGAACTTGGGATAGTTGTCGGACACGGCTTGCAAGGGTGTCAGTTCCCGTTCCCTCGTTGCTGCGTCACGCACGGTCAACGCCACTTGGTAATAAGCTTTCTCCTCGCCTCTCACGACCACGAAGTCGATTTCCGCGTCGCCCGCTTTTCCCACATAGATTTCCCCTCCCCTTCGGGCCAGTTCCAGGTAGACGATATTTTCAAGAATATGTCCCAAGTCACCTCCTTTCGTTCCATTGATGACTTGCCGCATGCCAACGTCCGCAAGATACAGTTTCTGACCTGTCTTCAACAACTGTTTACCCTTGGTGTCGTATCTGGACACAGGGTAGAAGACATAACTGTCAACCAGTGCCGAGATGTAGTTCTCGATGGTATGCGACGTAATCTTTCTGCCTAAGGAGGTCATCGTGTCGCTAATGCGCTTGATGACAGAGATGTTTCCGATATTGTCGGCCAGAAACCTCACTACACTCTGCAGCATCATGACATCTGAAATTTTTCTGCGGCTCACCACGTCTTTCAGGACGATGGTGTTATATAGTCCCAACAAATACTCGTGTACCATCTCCTTGTCGTGACGGAGTTGCAGGACGTAAGGAAACGCTCCTTCTTCCACGTAGTTCCTATAGGCGGACTCAAGATTTGTTCCCTGTGGAAAGGCAGAGAGATATTCCCTAAACGAGAATGGGAACAATTTGATTTCCACATAGCGTCCGGTAAGCAATGTCGCAATCTCTCCCGACAAGAGATAGGCGTTCGACCCTGTCACATAGATGTCCACGTTGTCCAAAAGGAACAAGCTGTCAATCACCTTTTGGAAGTTGTCCACCATCTGAATCTCGTCGAAGAACAGGTAGTTCATCCCCTTTGGTGAAAGATTCTTCTTGACGTGAGTGTACAAAACCTTATAGTCGAGGAACGGTTCATTCTCCAAATCCTCGAAATTCATCTCCTGCACTTGCCGCTCCGAGACCCCCTCTGCCAAGAGCCTGTCCCTGAACATCCTCAGTAGCGAAGACTTTCCACAACGACGGATACCTGTCACCACCTTGATGACCTTCTTTCCCTTCCACTTCTCCAGTGCTTGTATATACTCCTTACGTTCTATCATAGCCTTAATTCCTTTCTTGAAAAGAATGAACTCGAATGCAAATATACGAAAGATATCCGGGAAATTTGCAGTGCACTGCAAATTTCAGTTTGCCTTGTGTCATTTCCTCCTGACTTCATCGGTGCGATACCAAAGAGTCTTGCAGCTCTCCCGTATCAAAGGATTCCTTAAAATAAAAGGGTGACTTTCAACTCATATAGGCAATCCACGGAAATATCTCACCGACATTTGAAAATCCGATGGGTTTTGCATAACTTTGCCAACGAAAGGAGAATCGGACATGGCAAA
>CAVFNZ010000009.1:0-10642 GCA_963624095.1 Clostridium sp. CAG:217
TTACCGGATGGTCACCATCGTGGCACCGAAACCATATTCCCGGAAGGAGGCATCCTGGCAGGTGTACTCCTTGTACTTGTACTTCAATTCCTTCAGAATGGCATTGCGGAGCACGCCGTCTCCTTTGCCATGGATAAAGACAATGCGCTGACCTTTCTTTGTCTTGTACTCCTCCAGTGTCTTGCGGAAAACGTCCAGCTGATAGTTGAGCATGTCGCTGTTGCTCATCCCATTGGTGTTATCGAGCAGCTCGCCGATGTGGAGGTCTATCTCTACAATGCCATTCGCGTGCGGGCGTTTCTCCGAGGTCTGAGGACGCGCGGTGTCCGCCGTTTTCTTCTGCAACAAGGCTTGTTGCAGTGACTCTGCGTTCACGAACACTTGGTGAGTGGGAAGGTCATCCTTCACAATGTCATAACGCAGTGAAGGTTCTTCGAAGAAGTCCGATTCGGTGAAGGTGTGCAGCTTGTAGAACTTCACGGTATCGATGCGCAGTTCCACGCTGACAGCGGGTTTCAGCTGAAAAGCGCGTCCCTCCTTGTAGGCTATCAGTTGCACCGCCACATGCTCCATGCTATTGAGTGCCTCCTTGCCAAACTCCTCCAGAAAGAGTTTCGTGTTCGGCTCTATGACACCCGTGGAGCGTACCTGCCAACTCTTGTTCTCCGCACTCATGTACGTATAGCTCAAGTAATAGTTGCTGTCGTTCACCAGGTAAGCGTCGAAGTCCGTGGTGGAGATGGCTTTCACATCCTGTGGCACATAGGCCAGCACGACGTTCAGCTTCTCTCCTTCTTTGGTCTCTGCCGGTCGATAGGAAATCTCAGGTTCGTCATCCGGTTCAACGGCTGCGGGTTTGCGTAGTTTGTTGGTTTGCTGTGAGGTGGTTTCCTTTGGTTGAGGAGCCTGTGGCTTACGTCGGATGTTGTAGTCGTCCGTGTCAATCACCACGCACTCCCGCGTCAGCATGGGGATGTCGAATCCGTCCTCATCCTCCACCAACACGGTGTCTTTACCTTGAAAACCTTTCACGATGCCGCCTCCCTTTTCGCTGAGGAAGCGTACTTTATCTCCTATTTTCATATGCAATCTTCTTTAGTATCTCTTTCGTTCCGCAAATATCGGCATTCTGATGGAAAGAGTCGGCAATTTGACGGATTTTCTTCAGAAGAGGAGTGACGCGGAACATATTCTTGGAATTGCTTTATACACAATGTTCCAGTACTTTATCATCCACCTCCAGCCCTTTGTCACGTAAGGCGGAGGCAAGTTGTTTCAACTCCTTCTTAGGAACTAGGTCCAGTCCCCACCACCATCCTTTCTTGGTTTCTTTGTAGAAACGAATGCACATACTCCAACGACTGTAATTAAATTGAGCTTTGGTAACATCATTCAGGCAATAAGTATGTTTAATTTGGAAAATGTCGTTGACTATAACGATGCGCTGATTTTCAATGACCACATGATGATAAACGAAGAAATAACTGGATAAAAAGAACAGACCCATAAAAGAACAGAAAGTCAATGCAAACCATAAAGGAGTGTTGTGTTTCATAAGTAGTATGGCAATGGTAAAGAATAATATCGCTTCAAGATAGAAGTTATAACTTTTCCATAGAGGCTTGCGGAATACTATCTTATCATTCTTCATAAACATCTAAGTGCTTGATTTATTATGTGCTACTTTGGTAAGTTGTGTTCAAATATCGGTATTATAATTGAAAACACTGCATCATTTGTAATAGAAAATGAATCGCTCGTTCTTTTTATACCTTATTGCGAAAGGAGATACAATGTGACATCAACATGCTCTAAGCATACAACAAAACGAAATTACCCCAACAAGAGATTGGTGAATGACTCTTGTTGGGGCGAAAAAGTTCTCAGAACAGTTTCATCTGCCCGGTGATTTCATCGATGAGGTCGCTGTCGCTCTTGCCTGCGTCGGGGTCTTCGTTGATAAGGTCATCAGACCCTGTCCCTCCATCGTCGGTGGCTGGCGGCTCGGGCATACGCAGCGGTTCCAGTTCGGTAATCTCACCAACCTCGTAGGTGGTGATGCGTTTGCCTTTGGCCTTGAAACTCTTTACGCCGATGAATTCGTCCACGTCTATCTCCAGAGGGTCGCGGAAACTGTCCTTGCCGCCGAAGGTGACTTGCAGGCGCGGGTATATCTGACAAGTGAGCAGGATGAGCCGGTTCTCCTTGTTCTCGCCCAAGAAACTCTGCTTGCGGCTGGTGTTCTCGAACGTGAAACGCTTCAGATAGGGATACCCTTGCTGGTCAGCGTCGTAGAGGGCTGCGGACCATACCTTGCCGGCATCGAACTTTTCGATAGTCTGTATGCCCGGCTCGTAGTGATTGTTCAAGTCGAAGTCCGTCGTGTAGAATTCTCCGTTGTCCATGATGACGAGTATCGTGTCTTCGCTTTGGAACTCGCCCAGATATTCTCCGCGTCCGTCGTAGTTGAGGCGGAGCACATCCCGGTCGAACCAAACCTGACGGCCTCCCAAGGTGGAGCCGCCGCGTTGCTTCAGGTTTATCTTGTGTACCTCGTTCTTGGTCAGGATGTTGCCCATTGACTGACGACCTTTGACGGCAATCTCGCTGAAGTCTTTCTCCATAGTGATGCGTTTCAGACGAGGGTTGGGCTTTAGTGTCACCTTAATCACCTCGGCTTCTCCATTGGGGTTGGCGGTGAAATAGACCACTTTAGAACCCGGTTTGCCTTGCGTCAGGTCATACTCCTTGTCGCGCGTGATACCCGTCACGGCAAAACGTTTCAGGTAATGAATGCCATCCTTGCCGTCGCGGTACACCACGTTGTATATCGTCCGCTTGTCGTTCTTCTTAAATATATTAATGTATATCACGTTCTTCCCGACGAACATCTTCTCGCTGACGCGTACCACTTTGTACTTGCCGTCGCGGTAGAACAGGATGACATCGTCGATGTCCGAGCAGTTGGTTACAAACTCGTCCTTTTTCAAACCCGTACCGATGAATCCTTCCTCGCGGTTGATGTAGAGTTTCTCGTTCGCCTCCGCCACCTTGGTGGCTTCTATCGTGTCGAAGTTCCGAAGCTCGGTCAGACGCGGATGGTCCTTGCCGTATTTCTCTTTCAGCATCTCAAACCACTCTGTCGTCACACGCACCATCTCGCCAAGGTCGCGATTGATGCCTTCAATCTCCTCCTTCATCCGGGCGATGGCCTCGTTCGCCTTGTCCTTGTTGAACTTCAGGATGCGCGCCATCTTTATCTCCATCAACCGTAGGATGTCGTCCTTGGTCACTTCCCGTATAAATTGGGGGTAGAAGGGCGTTAACCTCTCGTCGATATGCTCACAGGCGGCATCCATGTCGGGGGCTTGCTCAAACTCGCGGTCCTTGTAGATGCGCTCCTCGATGAATATCTTCTCCAATGACGCGAAGTGCAGGCTCTCCTCCAACTCGTGCTTGCGTATCTCCAATTCTTTGCGGAGCAAGTCCTTGGTGTTGTCCACGGACTTCTTCAGCACGTCGCTGACGGTGAGGAAGTGCGGCTTCTGCTCATCGATGACGCAGCAGTTGGGCGAGATGCTTGTCTCGCAGTCCGTGAAGGCGTAGAGCGCGTCCAGGGTCTTGTCCGACGAGACTCCGGGAGACAGGTGTACCAGTATCTCCACCTTGGCGGACGTGTTGTCGTCCACCTTCCGGATTTTTATCTTCCCTTTCTCCGCCGCCTTCAGGATGGAGTCTATCAGCGTGGAGGTCGTCTTGCCGTATGGAATCTCCGTGATGGCCAACGTCTTGTTGTCCACCTTCGATATCTTGGCGCGTACCTTCACCACACCGCCCCGTTCGCCGTCGTTGTATTTCGACACGTCTATGGAGCCTCCTGTCAGGAAGTCGGGATAGAGCTTGAACGGCTCGTCGTGCAGATAGGCCACCGCCGCGTCGCACAATTCGTTGAAATTGTGTGGAAGTATTTTTGCGGAAAGACCCACGGCGATACCCTCAACTCCTTGTGACAGCAACAACGGGAACTTCACGGGGAGTGTGATAGGCTCTTTGTTGCGTCCGTCGTAGGAGAGCTTCCAGTCCGTGGTCTTCGGGTTGAATACCACGTCCAAGGCGAACTTGGAGAGGCGTGCCTCGATGTAACGCGGGGCGGCGGCACTGTCCCCGGTGAGGATGTTTCCCCAGTTTCCCTGACAGTCTACCAACAGCTCCTTCTGTCCCAGCTGCACCAGCGCGTCGCCAATTGATGCGTCACCGTGCGGGTGAAACTGCATGGTGTGTCCCACGATGTTCGCCACCTTGTTGTACCGTCCGTCGTCCATCCGTTTCATGGAGTGGAGTATGCGTCGCTGCACCGGCTTCAGCCCGTCGTTTATGTGCGGCACGGCGCGTTCCAGTATCACATAGGAGGCATAGTCGAGAAACCAGTTCTGGTACATGCCGCTCAGTTGGTGCTTTACGGATTGGTCGGAGGTGTCGGCCGGCTTGTAGTCGGAGTGTTCGGTACTCAAATCATCTTTGTCGAAGGTATCGTCGTTCATAGTAAAAATATAGTCGATTCGTTGTGAGCTGTGCAAAAGTACGAATTTTTCGGGAAAAGTGCGGCTGTTTGTAATTATTAAGTACGCGATTTGTTCTTATTGTGGATAAATGGCTATCTTTGTAGCCCTTTTAAGAGGTAAAAACATAGAATAATAGATAAAATGGCACAAGAAGATGTATTTAAGAAAATCGTGTCCCACTGCAAGGAATACGGTTTCGTTTTCCCGTCGAGTGATATCTATGACGGATTGGGAGCGGTGTATGATTACGGTCAGAATGGCGTAGAGCTCAAGAATAACATCAAGCAATATTGGTGGCAGAGCATGGTGCTGCTCCACGACAATATTGTGGGCATCGATTCCGCTATCTTCATGCACCCCACTATCTGGAAGGCTTCGGGACACGTGGATGCATTCAACGACCCATTGATTGACAACAAAGACTCCAAGAAGAGATACCGTGCGGACGTGCTGATTGAAGACCAGATTGCCAAGTATGACGAGAAGATTGACAAGGAAGTGGCAAAGGCCGCCAAACGCTTTGGCGACAGCTTCGATGAGGCCAAGTTCCGTAGCACCAATCCCCGTGTGCTGGAGCACCAGGCTAAGCGTGACGCTCTGCACGAACGCTATTCCAAGGCGATGAACGCTACGGATTTGAACGAGCTTCGTCAGATTATCATTGACGAGGAGATTGTTTGCCCTATCTCGGGAACGAAGAACTGGACCGAGGTTCGTCAGTTCAACCTGATGTTCTCCACGGAAATGGGTTCCACCGCCGATGGTTCCATGAAGGTTTACCTCCGTCCGGAGACGGCGCAGGGCATCTTTGTGAACTATCTGAACGTACAGAAGACCGGCCGTATGAAAGTACCTTTCGGTATCGCACAGATTGGTAAGGCTTTCCGCAACGAGATTGTCGCGCGTCAGTTTATCTTCCGTATGCGTGAGTTCGAACAGATGGAGATGCAGTTCTTCGTGAAGCCGGGTACTGAACTGGAATGGTTCCCCAAGTGGAAGGAGACCCGTCTGAAGTGGCACAAGGCTCTCGGGTTCGGTGATGACCATTACCGTTTCCACGATCACGAGAAGTTGGCGCACTATGCCAATGCCGCTACGGATATCGAGTTCCTGATGCCGTTCGGCTTCAAGGAGGTGGAAGGTATCCACTCCCGTACCAACTTTGACCTGAGCCAGCACGAGAAGTTCTCGGGCAAGAGCATCAAATACTTCGACCCCGAGTTGAACGAGTCCTATACGCCGTTCGTCATAGAAACCTCCATCGGTGTAGACCGTATGTTCCTGAGCGTCATGTGCGCTTCGTATTGCGAAGAGAAGTTGGACGGCGGCGAGACGCGCGTGGTGCTGAAGTTGCCCGCCGCATTGGCTCCGGTGAAGTTGGCCGTGATGCCTTTGGTGAAGAAAGACGGACTGCCCGAAAAGGCGCGTGAGATTATCGATGACCTCAAGTTCCACTTCAACTGTCAGTATGACGAGAAGGATTCCATCGGTAAACGCTACCGCCGCCAGGACGCCATCGGTACGCCTTACTGCGTGACCGTAGACCATCAGACCCTGGAGGACAACTGCGTCACTTTGCGCAACCGCGACACCATGGAGCAGGAACGCGTGGCTATAGCGGACTTGAATTCCATCATCGCCGATAAGGTGAGCATCACCAGTCTGCTGAAGACCTTGATTTAACGGAATGACAATGATGAAACGAAACCTATTTAACGTGTTGTGCTCTTTTGCCGCTGCCCTGTTCGTGATGACGGCGTGCGACGAAACGGGTGAAGAGAATGCCTACGACAACTGGGAGGTGAGAAACAAGGCGTACCTCGATTCCATAGCCGACGTGGCGCAGACCAACGCTTCGGGCGATTGGAAGATACTCAAGTCCTACACCTTACCGGCCGACCAGGCCGGTAGCTCCCTATTGGAGAAAGACCCGTTGGACTATGTCTTCGTGAAGGTGGTGGAGAGCGGCACAGGCGCTACGCCTCTGTATAACGACACGGTTCGCGTGCATTACCGGGGCAGCTACATCAATGGTACGGTGTTCGACCAATCCTATAAAGGAACCTTGGATGCCAAGACTGCCGTACCTTCAAAGTTTCGGACCTCCGCGCTTATCAATGGCTGGACTACGGCCTTGCAGCAGATGAAAGAGGGCGACAGCTGGATTATCTACGTCCCTTGGTCGTTGGGTTATGGCCCGGGAACGATGGCGGGAACCAGCAGTTCGATGCTGGAGTACAGCGTACTGGTGTTTAGCCTCGACCTGGTGAAGGTCTATCCGTCGGATAAATATAACAGTGACAATCCTGTCCCCGAGTGGAGATAGGTGTCGCGTGAGGAAAGGAAATCCCCTGTTAACGAACCCGTTAACAGGGGATTTCCTTTCCTCCTTGTATGCGTAGGCGGCTGTGCCGTCAGGCCGACCGCACAGCTGTTTTGCTACTTCACGTTTCCTACTTTAATAAGGTATTCCGCTATCTGCACGGCGTTCAGTGCGGCCCCTTTCTTGATTTGGTCGCCCGAGAGCCAGAATGCCAGTCCGTGGTCATTGGCGAGGTCTTTCCGTACGCGTCCCACATACACGCAATCCTTGCCGGCGGTGTAGAGAGGCATCGGATAAGGCAGTCCTTCCATGGTCTCCTTCGTCGCGTCCGGGTTGGCCTTGGCACCTACCAGTGCCGGGTTGTCAATCAGAATCACTCCCTCGGCGGCGGCTATGGCTTTCTGCGCCTCCTCAACGGATATCGGCTTCTCTGTCTCCACCCACACGGCCTCGCTGTGCGCGCGGAGTGAAGAGATACGGACGCATGTCGCCGAACAGTTGGCGTCGGTATGCATTATCTTTTTGGTCTCGTTGAACATCTTCATCTCCTCCTTGGTGTATCCGTTGTCCTGGAAGACGTCAATCTGTGGAATCACGTTGTATGCCAGTTGATAGGCGAACTTGCTGACAACCGGGTCCTTTGACTCGGCCAATGCCTTGTATTGTTCCTGCAACTCCTGCATGGCTGCGGCACCCGCGCCGCTGGCACTTTGGTAAGAAGCGACGTGTATGCGCTTGATGTGCGACAGCTTCTCGATGGGTTTCAGCACCACGACCATCATGATTGTCGTGCAGTTCGGATTGGCGATGATGCCGCGCGGACGGTTCAGCGCGTCCTCCGCATTGCACTCGGGGACGACCAAAGGCACGTCATTGTCCATGCGGAAAGCACTTGAGTTGTCAATCATCACGGCCCCGTAACGGGTGATGTCCTCGGCAAACTCCTTCGATGTGCCCGCTCCGGCGGAGGTGAAAGCGATGTCTACTCCCTTGAAGTCATCGTTATGCTGCAAAAGTTTGACCTCGATTTCTTTGCCACGGAAGGTGTATTTTCGTCCGGCACTGCGCTGTGAACCAAACAATACTAACTCATCAATCGGGAAGTTCCGTTCATCGAGCACGCGAAGGAACTCTTGTCCCACAGCTCCGCTCGCTCCAACAATTGCTACTTTCATCCTGTATTTCTTTTTATCGTGTTTGTAATAAATAGTATTTCAGCTTGCAAAAATACAACAATTTGTTTATCCACAAGTGCAATTCGCATTGTAAAAATAGCTTTCTTCTGATGTTTGCGTGTTTTCTTCCTCGGCGGCACGGATGTTCAACCGCTTTTTTGTACTTTTGCACGAGAAAACGTAAGCGGCACGACGAAACAGATGGAATGGCTCAACTTTCATATTGATTTACCTGTGACCGACCCTACATGGGTCTTTTTCCTGGTTCTGGTCATCATCCTGTTCGCCCCCATGATAATGGGATGGCTGCGAATCCCGCACATCGTGGGCATGATATTGGCCGGTGTGCTGGTGGGCAACCATGGCTTCAACGTGCTTGAGTACGACAGCAGCTTCGAGCTCTTCGGCAAGGTGGGCATCTATTACATCATGTTCCTGGCAGGTCTGGAAATGGACCTGGAAGGGTTCAAGAAGAACAAGGGGCGGTCGTTGCTGTTCGGTATGCTTACCACGTTCATCCCCGCGGGGATTGGATTCTTTGTCGGTCTCTATTGGCTCAAGTTCGGTGTGCTTGCTTCGGCTCTGCTGGCTTGCATCTTCGGCTCGCACACGTTGGTCTCATATCCCATCGTCATCCGTTACGGTCTGGGCCGTCACACGGTCGTCTCCGTTTCCATCGGAGGCACCATGTTCGCCCTGACGGTGTCCCTGTTGGTGCTTGCGGCCATAGCGGGCAGTGCCAATGGTGAACACAATGCGCTGTTCTGGTGCTTGTTCGGCGTGAAGTGCGCCGTCTACCTGTTCTTCCTTTTCTTCTTTGTGCAACGCATCGCCCGTGCCTTCTTCCGTCGCTATGATGACAACGTGATGCAGTACATCTTCGTGCTGGCCATCGTCTTTCTCAGTGCGGCGTTGGCGGAACTGGCCGGGCTGGAAGGCATCTTCGGCGCTTTCCTGGCCGGACTGCTGCTCAACCGTCTCGTCCCGCACGCTTCGCCCCTGATGAACCGCATCGAGTTCGTGGGTAACGCACTGTTCATCCCTTACTTCCTGATAGGAGTGGGCATGCTCATCAACCTGGGTGCCCTGTTCAATGGCGGACAGACCCTGTTCGTGGTGGGTGTCATGTTGCTGGTGGCAACCGGTACCAAGTGGATGGCGGCCTTCGCCACGCAGATACTCTGTGGCATGAACGGTGTCTCCCGTTGCCTTATGTTCGGACTCAGCAATGCCCATGCCGCCGGTGCTTTGGCCATGGTGATGGTGGGCACGCGCATCGAACTTACACCCGGCCAACCACTTATGAACGAAGATGTGCTCAACGGTGTGGTCATCATGATACTGGTGTCGTGCATCATCAGCTCGTTGGCGACGGAAAACGCGGCGCGCAAGATGGCGGTGGCAGCGGACGATGGCGCACAGGACATCTCCGAGAAGGACGAAAAGACACTGATACTTATCGAAAACCCCAATACGGTGGACGACTTGGTGACAATGGCGCTGATGATGCGTAACCCCAAATCGACCAACGAACTGATTGCCCTCAACGTGACGTGCGACGGGGCGGACCGCGAGCGCAAGCAGACCCTCGGAAAGAAAAGCCTCGCCAAGGCCGCGCGTATCGCCGCCTCGGCGGATGTGCCCATGCGCACCCAAAACCGGGTGAGCAACAATGTGGCTTCGGGCGTGCTCCATACGCTCAGTGAGAGTGACTCGTCCGACATCGTGTTGGGACTCCATCATAAGATAGGTATCGTAGACTCGTTCTTTGGCAACATCACCACGAATGTGGTGAAGGGCACCGCCCGTCAGCTGACGATTGTGAAATGCCTCATACCCGTCAACACCCTGCGGCGCATCATCGTTGCCGTTCCCGAGAATGCCGAGTACGAGGCGGGGTTCTATAAGTGGGTGGAACGGCTTTGCCGGCTCGACGAACAGTTGGGATGCCGCATCGATTTCTGGGCGAGCAAGGAGACCTTGCGGCGCATCAGCGACTATGTGCGTGCCAAACACAACGGAGCCCGGGCGGAGTTTTCCGTGCTGGACTCCTGGGACGACTTGCTGCTCCTTACCGGAAAGGTCAACTACGACCACCTTTTCGTGGTGGTAGTGGCGCGCCGGGGTTCCATCTCTTACCAGTCGTCGTTCGAACACCTCCCCGAGCAGATTATGCGCTATTTCGCCAACAACAGTCTCATGGTCATCTATCCCGACCAGTTTGGCGAGGCGCAGGAGTTGGTGACCTTCTCCGAACCCCGCGGCGTGGTCGAAGGACGCGTTTACCAAATCCTTTCGCATTGGATAGCCCAGTGGCTCAAGAAAAACGATAATTAAACTCAGCGGACAGACAAACAGCCATGATAGAGATTCACGGAATAACCAAGAGCTTCGGCTCGTTGCAGGTGCTCAAGGGCATCGACCTCACCATCGATAAGAGGGAGGTAGTCAGCATTGTGGGGCCGAGTGGGGCGGGGAAGACCACCTTGCTTCAGATTATAGGTACGTTGGACAAGCCGGATGCCGGTACCTTGCGCATCGATGATGTGGACGTGGCGAGGCTTCGGGGCAAGGCACTGTCC
>CAVFNZ010000009.1:10652-38037 GCA_963624095.1 Clostridium sp. CAG:217
GTCCGACTTCCGCAACCGTCACCTCGGTTTTGTCTTCCAGTTCCACCAACTCTTGCCGGAGTTCACCGCCATCGAGAACGTGATGATTCCGGCCTTCATTGCCGGTGTCTCCGAGAAGGAAGCGCGGAAACGGGCGGGTGAGATACTCGACTTTATGAACCTCACGGACCGCGCTCACCATAAACCCGCTGAGCTGTCCGGCGGCGAGAAACAACGGGTGGCCGTGGCGCGCGCCTTGATAAACCGCCCTTCGGTCATCCTTGCCGATGAGCCTTCGGGCAGTCTCGACAGCCGCAATAAAGAGGAGCTCCACCGCCTCTTCTTCCATCTGCGCGACACCTTTGGGCAGACCTTCGTCATCGTTACCCACGATGAGGGACTGGCGGCTATGACCGACCGCACCATTCACCTGGTGGACGGTGTCATCCGGACTGAGGTAAGCGACAACGAAACAATAGAATAAACGAACGATAATATGCACATAAAACTTGGAAAATATAACCAGCTGAAAGTGGTGAAGACCGTGGACTTCGGTGTTTACCTCGATGGCGACGACGATGGCGAGATATTGCTCCCCACCCGGTATGTACCCGAGAACTGCAAACCCGGAGACCTGCTCAATGTCTTCATCTACCTCGACAACGAGGAGCGGCTTGTGGCCACCACGCTTACCCCATACGTGCAGGTGGGCGAGTTCGCGTCGCTCGAAGTGGCGTGGACCAACCAGTTTGGCGCGTTCCTCAATTGGGGGTTGATGAAGGACCTCTTCGTCCCTTTCCGTGAACAGAAGATGAAGATGCAGGTGGGCCACCGCTACCTTGTCTACGTCTACGTCGATGAGGAAAGTTATCGCATCATGGCCTCCGCGAAGGTGGAACACTTCATCTCCAAGGAACAACCGCCTTACCGCGAAGGCAGTGTGGTGGACGCGTTGGTATGGCAGCGCACGGACTTGGGATATAAGGTGATAGTGGACAACCGTTACAGTGGCTTAATCTATCAGTCCGAGGTGTTCCAGCCGATAAGGATGGGCAATCACCTCTCCGCTTTCGTCAAGCAGGTGCGTTCCGATGGGAAGATAGACCTGGAACTGCAACGGGGCGGTCCCCGCAAGGTGGACGACTTCGCCGAGACGTTGCTGCACTACCTAAGGTCGCATCAGGGTTTCGCTCCTTTCCATGACAAGAGCGACGCGGAGGATATCTACGCTGAGTTCCAAGTCAGCAAGAAGACTTTCAAGAAGGCCGTAGGCGAACTGTACAAGAAGCACCTCATCCGCTTGGAGGAAGACGGCATCCGCCTGACAGGCGACCCCGAATAAAAGAATCCGCACACCCACTGAAGGATGTGCGGATTCTTTTATTCGTACGCTCGGCGGAGTATCTGTTTCCGCGCGTTTGTCTTTACTTCAGCGCGGCCAAGGCTTCCTTGATGCGGCGCATTGCCTCTACGATGTTCTCGTCGGAAGTGGCATAGCTCATGCGGATGCACTCGGGAGCACCGAAGGCGCCTCCGCCTACACAGGCTACGTGGCCTACCTCCAACAGATACATTGCCAGGTCATTGGAGTCGTTGATTTTGCGGTCGCCCGCTGACTTACCATAATATTGGTCGCACTTGGGGAAGAGGTAGAAAGCTCCTTGCGGCACGTTGACCTCGAACCCGGGAATCTCTTGAGCCAGCTTGACAATCAGGTCGCGTCTGCGCTCAAAGGCTTGACGCATCTGCTCCACGGGAGCCTGCGTACCGCGGTAGGCGGCCTCTGCGGCTTTCTGCGATACGGAGCACGGTCCGGAGGTGTACTGGCCCTGCAGCTTGTTGCAAGCCTTGATGACCCAGTCCGGTCCGGCGGCGAATCCGATGCGCCAACCGGTCATGGCGTAGGCTTTGGAGACACCGTTGATGATGACAACCTGGTTCTTCACCTCGGCAAACTGCGCGATGCTTTCGTGCTTGCCTACGTAATTGATGTGCTCGTAAATCTCGTCGGCGACAACCATCACCTGCGGATGCTTTGCCAGTACGGCAGCCAGACCCGCGAGCTCCTGCTTGCTATAGACCGAACCGGTTGGGTTGGACGGTGAGCAGAGGATGAGGGCGCGCGTCTTCGGCGTGATGGCAGACTCCAATTGGGCGGGTGTTATCTTGAAGTCTTGGTCGATGCCTGCGCTGACGATGACAGGGGTGCCGTCCGCCAGCTTCACCATCTCGGGATAGCTGACCCAATAAGGAGCGGGCACGATAACCTCGTCACCTGCGCTTACTAAAGTCATGATCACATTGCAGACACACTGTTTCGCGCCGTTGGAAACACTGATTTGGGCGGCGGTGTAGTCCACGCCGTTCTCGTTTTTCAACTTGGCCACGATAGCTTCCCGCAGTGCCGGGTATCCGGGGACGGGAGAGTACTTCGAGAAGTTGTCATCAATGGCCTGTTTGGCTGCCTCTTTGATGTGGTCGGGCGTGTTGAAGTCCGGTTCGCCCACACTCAGGTTGATGACATCTACTCCCTGCGCTTTGAGCTCGTTGCTTCTCTGCGACATGGCAAGAGTAGCCGACGGGGAGAGTCTGTTTAGACGGTCTGATAGATTGTTCATAACTTTAATCGTTTTATTTCGTTGTTTGTTAGTTCTTTTGTCCGGTGGGGAAGTGCAGCGTGTGTCCCATACGCTCCTTCTTCGTCTTCAGGTAACGCTCGTTGTAGGGGTTGGGCGTGATTTCGATGGGTACGTTTCCCACAATCTTAAGCCCGTATGCCTCCAGTCCGATACGTTTGACGGGGTTGTTGGTGAGCAGCCGCATGTTGTGAACGCCCAGCTCGCGCAGGATTTGCGCCCCCACGCCGTAGTCGCGCTCGTCCGCCAAGTGTCCCAGACAGATGTTGGCGTCCACGGTGTCCATGCCGTCTTCCTGCAGCTTGTAGGCTTTCATCTTCTCCATGAGTCCGATGCCGCGACCCTCCTGCTTGAGGTAGACAACCACGCCTTTACCTTCTTTCTCAATCATCTGCATCGCCTTGTGGAGCTGCTCGCCGCAGTCGCAACGCAGGGAGCCGAAGATGTCGCCGGTGGCGCAGGAGGAGTGTACGCGCACGAGTATCGACTCGTCCTCTTTCCACTCACCCTTGAAGAGGGCGATGTGCTCCAGTCCGTTGGATTTCTGGCGGAAGGGAATCAGGCGGAACTGCCCGTATTCGGTGGGCATGTTCACCTCCACGCCCTTCTCCACCATCGACTCTTCCTTCAGACGGTAGGCTATCATGTCGTGTATGGAGATGAGCTTCAGGTTGTGCTCGTCGGCAAAGACGCGCAGCTGAGGCAGTCGCGCCATCGTGCCGTCCTCGTTCATGATTTCCATCAGGGCACCGGCTGGGTAGAGCCCGGCCATGCGTGCCAGGTCGATAGCCGCCTCGGTATGTCCGGCCCGACGGAGCACTCCCTTGTCCTGAGCGTAGAGGGGGTTGACATGTCCCGGGCGACCGAAAGTCTGCGGGGTGGATTGTGGGTCGGCCAACGCACGGATGGTGTTGGCGCGGTCGGCGGCGGAGACACCGGTGGTGCAGCCGTCAATCTTGTCGACGGTGACGGTGAAGGGCGTGCCCAGCAGCGACGTGTTGTCGTCCACCTGGTGCGCCAGCTCCAGCTCTTTGCAGCGGGAGATGGTGATGGGCGCACAGAGTACGCCGCGCGCGTATTTTAGCATGAAGTTTACGTCATCGGCCGTAATCTTCTCGGCGGCGATTATCAGGTCGCCTTCATTTTCACGGTCTTCATCATCGACCACGATGACGAACTTCCCTTGTCGGAAGTCCTCAATAGCCTCGTCGATGGTGTTTAACTTAACTTGTTCCATATTCTTGGTTTTTATTGATTGGCGTTCTTAATCTGTTTTATGTAAGCCAGAATCGTCTGATTCGTCTCCACAATCTGTTTCAGGTCTTTGTTCAGTCGCAGGCCGAAACGCCATGCGCGGAAGTGGAACAGCAAGCCTACGGGGAACACGATGCCCGCCGCGACGCTCATCCATGGCTTGCCGAACGGATTCTTGTGCGCTCCCACGAGGAGTATCGGATACTCGTTGAGTGCCAATATGATGTGGTTGTCACGACTGTTCGAAAGGGTCTCTATCACCGCTTCCAACCGCATGTTGAGCTGCGCCACGGTGTTGTCCGGTTGGCAGCGGAAGAAGAAGCGGAAATAGTTGGGCACCTTGTCCAACTCCCGTTGTTGGGCGTAGGCGCGGCATGCGTCGCTCAGCTCTGCCAGCTGTTGCGAAACCGAATCGTAGTCCGGGTCGTCGATAATCACCTCTTTCTTGGTGATGTGACGTTTGGTGCGCAGTCCCAACAGCTTGCTGAACGCCTCCTTGTAGACATCGATGTTGAACACCACGGAGTCGTTGTTCGACTTGTAGGTGAAGAACGCGCCCATCGGCAACAACACGAATGTGCTGATCCATGAACCGAACCAGATGTCCCAAGTGCCGTCGCGCGCCATCTTTCTGCCCATGGTGTCCACGATGTAGTAGATGAGGAAGATGATGATGGAGATGATGACCGGCATACCCAGTCCGCCCTTGCGGATGATGGCTCCTAAGGGCGCGCCGATGAAGAGGAAGAGCATGCAGGCCAATGAGAGCACGATTTTGGTGTTCCACTCTATCTGGTGACGGTGCAGGGAGCGGTCGGAGTCCTTCATCATCGAGCCCCGGAAGGAGAAGTCGCTCTTCATGTTGTTGACGCGGGTGACAGCGGTCTGCAACAGACGCTTTTGGTCAACCTTGCTCTTCATGCGGAAGATGCTGTCCAGACTGAGCGATTTGACCGGCGACTGCGCCACCATGAGCGAGTCGTGCTTGTTGAAGGAGGAGACCACGTTGATGCGCGACTTGGCGTCGGCGTAGTAACTGCGTCCGATGCTGTCGAAACGGTTGGACATGGAGTCGATGCTGTGGCTCAGCTCATTCATGTTCTTGGATTGCGACTGCGAGCTCATGAAGCTCTCGTCCATCATGTTGAAGTTGGAGTCGAACTCGATGAGGCTGTGCTTTTCCACGAACGATTCGCGGCGGTAGGGGACGTTGCGCGAGAGTTGTGTCTGTTGGCGCAGGTTCTCGAACTGCTCCCCGCTGTAGAGGTGGAGCAGCAGGTGCTCCTTGTCGGCCGTCACCATCATGCGGCCCGAGTCCGCCTGTATGATGTGCGCGTTCTCGAAGCCGTCCGAGAAGTTGTAAATCATCACGCCGTAGAGCATTCCGGTGTTCGGGTCTTTCTTCTTCACGTAGAGGTTGTAGTCGCTGATGCGGTAGAAAGCCCCTTCGGGAATGTCCAGCTCCGGTGACTTCTGCCTCATGGACATGAGCAGTGTCCACAGTTTCGTTTGCGAATTGGGACCCGTGACGTTTTGGAAGTAGAACGAGAGGCAACAGATGCATCCGACGAAGATGACCAAAGGCCGCAGGATGCGCATCAGGGGGATGCCGGCGGCTTTCATGGAGAGGAGCTCGTAGCGTTCGCCGAAGTTGCCGAAGGTGATGAGCGACGCGAGCAGGATGGCCAGCGGCAACGACATGGGCACCAGCGACAGGGCGGAATAATAGAAAAACTGGACAAGGATGCCGACGCTCAGTCCCTTGCCCACCATGTCATCCACGTGCATCCAGAGGAACTGCATCATGAAGATGAACAGACAAATGAAGAACGTGCCTATCAGCAAGAACGAAAAGCTCTTGATGATGAATATGTCCAATTTCTTTATGCGAAACATACCTTAATGTCCAATCTCTTTGCAATCGAACCGCAAAGGTAGCATAAAAACCGCAATGCGTCTACAATTTCAAGAATTTTATGAACTCAGACACCGCTTGCGCGGCGAAGGTCTTCGATTTGTGAGTCCCACAGGTCCCTCATGTCCTGCTCTTCTCCGGGCTCGGCAAAGTCGGTCACTTCAATCACATAGTCGTTGGTGAGCTCGTTGGCGGAAATCTTGATTTCAAAGTAAGCCTTCGGGTCTTCTTCGTCCAGCCAATGGAAGCGGATGAACGACCCGCCCCTCTGGTTGGTTACTTCCGCTTGCCGGGTCTCGGTCTTTCCCCACTGGAAGGTGAAGACGTTGTCTTTGGACGTGACCTTGTCGGCGAACCAACATTCCAATCCTGCCGGCGTGGCGATGGTGTTCCACAGTATCGTTCCCGATACGGCACTCAGCATGTATTCGATGTGTACTTTACTCTTTTCCATATGCCTTACTGATAATGGGTTAATCAGACGGCTGCAAAATACGTATTTTATTTGATATCCATGCAATGTTTGACAAATTTTTTTTCTTGCTTTTTGTTCTTTGGAGGGATGCGGGAAGCGTGCGGATTCCTTTCGCTTAGCCGCCCTGTGAAGGGGAAGGCATGGAAAATGAGAGGCGGTCGCGTTGCGATTGGTCATGACGAAAGTGTTGCGATTCGCCTCTCTATGAGCGGATAAGCGGAACGGCCGAAAGTTTTTCTGAAAAATAATGCATGAAAAGTTGCGCAGGTAAAAAACAATGCCTACCTTTGCACCCGAATTAAAAACAAGGCGGGATAGCTCAGCTGGTTAGAGCGCATGATTCATAATCATGAGGTCCCCGGTTCAATCCCGGGTCCCGCTACCGTAAAGTGGTTAATACATTGGATTGCCGTGAGCCTCGAACTCACGGCAATCATTTTTTTTGTTTGCGGGCTCTCCGTTGTTGCCCTTGTCCCCATGGAAAAATGACATTAATGTCACGGCCCCGAGACATTATAGGCACGGCTCCGAGACATTAATGTCATCGCCCCGAGAGATTATAGCTTCAATTCCCTCGTACAATCCTCTACTCTCTCCCTTGCGTCGCTCAGGCTGAAGTCCTTGGGGTCAAAGTCGCCTCCTAACCATTTCACCGTATCCTCGTACTCCTCGTCATTGGGGTTCTTCAGCACATTGAGCAGATGGCGATAACCATATACACCGCCACAATCCTCGGGAGGACAAGCGCCGGAACCTTTCAGCAGCTGTATCTTTACTTTCTCTTTCTTGCCCACGGCACTCTTCTCCGCGAGGACGATTTCGTGAACCCAGCTGTCCCCAAAGTCATACTCCCACTTGATTTTGCTGTTTACTCCACCCAACAAGTCGCCAATCGTATAGGCACAAGCGTCCTCTGCGTCAAGAATCATCCAGCTCTCCTCATGTGACACGGAATAAAAAGTCGTTCCGTCGATGAATTGGTTGGGGTGATAACCGTCCCATCCGACCGCGTCAATCAAAATCTCCCCTAAGTGGTCCAATGTCAAGTCCGAAGGCACAACCAGTTGGCGGTAAACCTTGCGAGGCGATCCTTTCAACGTTATGTCCAGGGTAAGTGCATACCTTTGCTCGCCTTTCTTGGTTGATTTCGGTTTCGGTTTAGCCGCTTTCGGTCCCGATCTCTTGTAGAACAGATCTTCGATGTCCGGCTCGTCTTCCTCGTCATCCCAGTCTTCGTCCAACCAATCATCCGAAAAGTCATCCTCGTCGTCTCCTGCTTCAAAATCGTTATCCTCTACTTTGGTCAACCGGATCAAAAGACTCTTGAAATCAGTGAAGTCAACGATTGGTTCTTTTGTGCCATTGGTGAGCAACTTGGTCACTCCCTTGATGCCGCCTTTGATTTTCAGGGCAGGAACGTCGTACGTCTTGTAAATGTCCTTAATTAAGGGTAGCAACTCGACAGCTTTGATTCGGGCGAGCGGACTCATCACCAAATCCATCGTCGTTGCCGGTATCGTCTTGTCCGTACATGACTTGATTACATCCGACGCCCATGCCAGCACCTGCAGTCGGCGGGAGGGGTTCTCCACCGCCATCTGAACCACGGCGTTGAAAATAGTGAGGTAAACCTCCGAGACAAAGCCTTCGGTCTTTATCGTCTCCTTCAATTCCTCAAGATGCTCCTCGCCGACATGCGCCAACATCAGGATGGCGGCATCCTCAAATCCTCTGTAATAGAATCCGAAGAAGTCGGGATTCTGCTTCAGGGTTTCGAGGATAACGTCAAAGAGTTCCACCAGCCGGAAATCATCCACCAGTTGGAACGCGGCAAACAATGGCAACGCGCTGGTATCCGTTTCCTTGTCAAAATCACGGGACAACTCGTCCGCAAGAATCTGTGTGAAGAAATTGCGCATGGCGGCTTCCTGCTTTTGATGGGATAGCTTGGATAACGCCTTGTGCGCATTGGAATATGCGGCCAACGCTTCGCTGGGTTTGACGGCCCGCAACAAGGGCAGAAGGTAGTTCGCCAAGGGTTTTACCATTTGGGTGTAATCGGGACGTTGGTAGGTGTACATTAAGTTCTCTATGTCTTACATGCTCTTGCCGGAGCGCATGATGGCATCCAGTCCATCCACCAAGTTCATCTGCTGCTCGGGCGTGAGGCCGCTCAGCACTTCGTTTATCAGGTCCGTAAAAGGATTGCCTGTCCTCTTTTTCTTCTTTGCCATAAATTTATCGTATTGTTTTAGTAATCGTACTGGACACTTGCGTCTGTCGGAGCATTCACCCCTCTTGGAGGTAGTGAAACCTCAAGCAAGGAAAGTCCGACGCACGGCAAAGTTAAGCGTTAAATCCGAATACATACTCCGTTCGGAGGAAATATTTCACGAATCGCTTTTCTTTGGTATTGGCGGATATGTGTCGTCACATTCTCGTCAAGAGGCATGGGGTACATCCGTCATTGACCGTATCAGTGAGCAGCTGTACCGCGACTTGCCTGGATTGCGCGGGTTCTCAGCGCAAAACATCCGCAATATGCGTATGTATTTTGAATATTGGTCTCAATATCTAATTTGCTCGCCAACGACGAGCAAATTGCAAATCGCTAAAAACGAGAGAGAAATCGACATTGGCTCGTTGTCTTTGCAAAAATGGCAGCCTGTGGCGAGCGAAATAGACCGAGGGTCTCTATACGTTCATCGGCCGTTTGGCATATGCCAAATGGCCGATGAGTATATTTGTAGCGAATGCTCGGATAAACTTGCCACTACCCGCGGAACGCAGGGCCTTAATGTGCCACCAGACCGCCGTCTACCAAGTAATGTCCGCCGGTGCAGAAGCTGGAGGCGTCGGATGCCAGGAAGTAGACCATCTCCGCCACCTCTTCCGGGCGACCTACGGTGCCCCTTGCATACAGGGCGTTCTCCTCGCGCCAGTAGTCGTCGACGGTGCAGTGGTTCTCCTTGGCGAACTTCTCGAACAGCTGGTCTACCAACGGCGTGTGGATGGTTCCCGCACAGACGGCGTTGACACGGATGTTCTTGGGGCCGAGGTCGATGGAGAGGCTTCGGGTGATTTGTCCCAGTGCGCCTTTGGTCAGTCCGTAGCCGAAGCTGTGCGCCTTGCCGACGAACCACTGGTCCGAGGCGTTGATGACCACCGTGCCGCCTCCCGCACGGATGATGTGCGGCACCGCCTCACGGAGCGTGTTCACCGTGCCGTAGATGTTGGTCTGGATCATGAGGTCCAGCTCCTCGTCCGAGATGTCCAGCAGGGTGTTGCAGCGATGGATGCCCGCATTGGCCACCACGCTGTCCAACTGGCCGAACCGCTTCACGGTCTCCTCGACGGCACGGCGGATGTCCGCCCGGTTCCGGGTGTTGCCCGGCACAAAGAGCAGCTGTTCCGGACGGTTAATCTCTTCCATTCGTTCGTGGGCGGCCTTTTCGTTGATGTCCATGAATCCCACGTTCCATCCCTGTTGGATGAACTTCTTGACCGAGGCGGCACCGATGCCGGTGGACCCGCCTGTAATGAATACTGTTTTCATACTTGTGTTTTTATGCTTTTCAATAACTTGCCTCCATCGCAAGCCCTGTTGTTGAACAAAGCTGTCTTGAAGCTGATTCGTTTGATGACAGCACAAAGGTACGAATAAAACCCGGGATGCCCCGTCCTTGGGAGGAAATATTTTCTTTCGTCCCTTTCCCAATAGACGTTAATATTAACCCTTCGGCTGCTTGTTTCGGATAAAATCCATTACTTTTGCGACAAAATACGTGAACAGATTAAGAACAGTGATTTCAGTTGAAGGATTACAAGTAGAGTTTGGCGCAACGCCTTTGTTTGAAGACGTCTCCTACGTCATCAACAAGAAAGACCGCATCGCCCTGGTCGGTAAGAACGGGGCGGGGAAGTCCACCATGTTGAAGATTCTGGCGGGCATCCAGAAACCGACGGGCGGACAGGTGGCGGTGCCCAAGGATACCACGATAGGCTATCTGCCTCAGGTGATGATTCTGAGCGATACGCACACGGTGATGGAGGAGGCGGAGAAAGCCTTCGAACACATCGCCAAGATGGAGGCCGACATCCAACGGATGAACCGCGAACTGGCGGACCGCACGGACTATGAGTCGGACGATTACCAAAAATTGATAGAACGCTTCTCGCACGAGAGCGAACGGTTCCAGATGATGGGCGGGATGAACTACCAGGCGGAGATAGAACGTACGCTGATGGGACTCGGTTTCCAACGGTCGGACTTCGGACGGCCCACTTCGGAGTTCAGCGGAGGCTGGCGCATGCGCATCGAGCTGGCCAAGCTGTTGCTGCAACATCCCGACGTGTTGCTGCTGGACGAGCCCACCAACCACTTGGACATCGAGAGCATCCAGTGGCTCGAAGGCTTCCTCGCCAACCACTGCAACGCCGTGGTGCTGGTGAGCCACGACCGGGCGTTCATCAACAACGTGACCACCCGCACCATTGAAATCTCATGCGGACGAATCTACGACTATAAGGTGCCGTACGACCAGTATGTGGTGCTGCGCAAGGAACGGCGCGAGCAACAACTGCGGGCGTACGAGAACCAACAGAAACAGATACAGGACACGGAGGCATTCATCGAACGCTTCCGTTACAAGGCCACCAAGGCCGTGCAGGTGCAGAGCCGCATCAAACAGCTGGAACGCATCGTCCCCATCGAGATTGACGATGAGGACAACTCGGCGTTGCGCCTGAAGTTCCCCGCGGCTGTCCGCAGCGGCAACTATCCCGTCATCGCCGATGAGGTGCGCAAGGCGTACGGCGACCATGTGGTGTTCGACCATGTGAACCTGACCATCAGCCGGGGTGAGAAGGTGGCCTTTGTGGGTAAGAACGGCGAAGGAAAATCCACCTTGGTGAAGTGCATCATGGGCGAGATTCCCTTTGACGGCAAACTGACCATCGGTCACAATGTGCAGATAGGCTATTTCGCGCAGAACCAGGCACAGCTGCTCGACGAGAACCTGACGGTGTTCGACACCATCGACCGCGTGGCCGTGGGCGACATCCGGTTGAAGATTCGTGACATACTGGGTGCTTTCATGTTCGGCGGAGAGGCGTCGGACAAGAAGGTGAAGGTGCTCTCCGGAGGCGAGCGCAGCCGACTGGCGATGATTCGTCTCCTGCTGGAACCGGTCAACCTGCTGATACTCGACGAGCCCACCAACCACCTGGACATGCGCTCCAAGGACGTGCTGAAGGATGCCATACGCGAGTTCGACGGCACGGTCATCGTGGTGAGCCACGACCGTGAGTTCCTCGACGGATTGGTGACGAAGGTCTACGAGTTCGGCGGCGGCAAGGTGAAGGAACACCTGGGCGGCATCTACGACTTCTTGCGGAGAAAGAAGATAGAGAACCTCAACGAACTGCAACCCGCCCTGTCGCGCCAAGAACCCAATGCACCGAAGACGGGCTCCGCGGAGGCGGCGTCGGACACCAAGTTGGACTATGAGGCTCAGAAGGAGCTGACCCGGAAGAAACGCAAGGCGGAGAAGCGCGTGGCCGACTGCGAGAAGCGTATCGAGAAGTTGGAGGAAGAGGTCAACTCGTTGGAGGCTCGGATGGCTACTCCGGACGGTGCTTCGGACATGACGCTCTACGAACGTCACACCGCCCTGAAGAAAGAGCTGGACGAGGTGGTAGGGGAGTGGGAAGAGGCTTCCACCGAGTTGGAGGCGTTGAATGCGTAACTTATAAACCTTACATATTATTAAAGATGAAAACAAGGCATTATTTACCACTTGCCACCATGGCGCTGCTGACATTGGCATCGTGTGGTGCGAAGAAAGGAGAAACTATGACTGTTGGTATCAAGTACGAGAACATGGACACGACGGCACTGCCGGGTACCGATTTCTATCAGTATGCCTGTGGCGGGTGGATGAAGAACCATCCGTTGACGGCTGAGTATGCACGCTTCGGCACTTTCGACGAACTGGCGGAGAACAACCGCAAGCAAATGCGCGACCTCATCACGGGGCTGGCTGCCGGGAAACACGAGCCGGGAAGCATCGAACAAAAGATTGGCGACCTCTACAACATCGTGATGGACAGCGTGAAGCTGAACGCTGACGGACTGACTCCCATCAAGGACGAGCTGGCTGCGATAGCAGCCGTGAAGGAACGCGGTGAAGTGTTCCCCTTGATGACCAAGTTGGGCATGAACGGCGTGTCGGGCTATTTTGCCGAATACATCGACGCGGACATGAAAGACAGCGGCAAGAACATCTTCCAGTTGGCGCAAGGCGGACTCAGCTTAGGAGAGAAGGATTACTACACCGAGAATGACGAGGCAACAAAGAATATCCGTACCAAATACATGGAACACATCGTCAAGATGTTCCAACTGATTGGCTTTGACGAGGCTACCGCACGGAAGAAGATGAACGCCGTGCTGGCCATAGAGACCCGCATCGCCAAGGCGTCGCTGGGTAAGGTGGAGCTGCGCATCCCCGAGAACAGCTACCACAAGATGGCCGTCGCCGACTTCAAGAAAGCGTTTGCCGGCATCGACTGGGACGGTTACTTCACTACCCTTGGCATCGCTGACGTGCAGGAGATTAACGTGGGTCAACCCACTCAACTGAAAGAGGTTATCGCCATACTGAACACAGTCCCCGTGGACGACCAGAAAGCCTACATGGAGTGGAAGCTGATAGACAGTGCCGCCGGTTATCTGAGCGATGACCTCGTGGCGCAGAACTTTGACTTCTACGGCCGCACCCTCTCTGGCCGTCAGGAACAAAGTCCCCGTTGGAAGCGTGCCGTGAGCACCCTGAACAGCTTGTTGGGCGAGGCCGTCGGCCAGATGTACGTACAGAAGTATTTCCCTGCCGCTGCCAAGGAGCGCATGGAGGCTCTGATAAAGAACCTGCAAATTGCCCTGAAGGAACGCATCCTGGCGCAAGAGTGGATGAGCGACACCACCAAGGCCAAGGCCGTGGAGAAGCTGGACGCTTTCTATGTGAAGGTGGGCTATCCCAACAAGTGGCGCGACTACTCCGACCTGGAAATCACCAACGACTCCTATTGGGCCAACGTGAAACGCGCCAACCTCTTCGGATGGAAGAAGATGGTGGAGGAGAAGTACAACAAACCCGTGGACAGGGACGAGTGGTACATGACTCCGCAGACCGTGAACGCATACTATAATCCGACGACCAATGAAATCTGCTTCCCGGCAGGAATCCTGCAGTATCCCTTCTTCGACATGAACGCTGACGATGCCTTCAACTACGGGGCTATCGGCGTGGTTATCGGTCATGAGATGACTCACGGATTCGATGACCAGGGCCGTCAGTTCGACCTGAACGGAAACTTGGCGGACTGGTGGACCGCAACGGATGCAGAGAACTTCAAGGCACGTACCAAGGTGATGGTAGACTTCTTCAACAAGATTAACGTCCTGCCCGACCTGAAGGCGAACGGTGAACTCACGCTGGGTGAGAACATCGCCGACCACGGAGGTCTGAACGTGGCGTTCCAGGCATTCAAGAACGCTACGAAGGACGCGCCTCTGGGCAACGACAACGGATTCACTCCGGAGCAACGCTTCTTCTTGTCCTATGCCCTGCTGTGGGCGGGCAATATCCGTGACGAGGAGATTCGCAACCTCACCCGCATGGACCCCCACTCACTGGGACGCTGGCGCGTGAACGGAGCGTTGCCGCACATCGACGCTTGGTATGACGCGTTCGGCATCACCGAGAGCGACCCGTTGTTTGTTCCGAAAGAGAACCGCGTCACCATCTGGTAATACGCCGATAGGCGAAAGACAATAACGAACGGGCGAGGAGAGGGCTTTGGCAGTCTCTCCTCGCCCGCATTGTTTCCTCTTCTTCCGACTAAGCTCGTCAGGCCATGGGCGGTATGGCTTTCGGACAGCACAAAGAATGTGTGGATACGGAATATTTGGAAAGAATCCTTGGACGGAACGAAAGAACTCCATAACTTTGCGGCCGGACAAAGGGATTGATTGTCTATGAAAAAGGAACGATGGATAGCCTACATGCTCCTGGGTGTCAGCTTCGTTATGCTCGTCGCCTCGGCCTTTCCGCATCATCATCATGCGGACGGCATCTGTATGCTCAACGATGTTCCTGCCTTTTGCTCGGCATGCAGTGGCGACGGTATGTCACAGGCTTGTGATTGCGGCTGTCACCACTCCCGGACGACGGGATGCGCGGACGATTGCGTGACCAAGTTTATCTGTTCCGCTCCCGTGCCTACCCAGCATCTCTCCCCAGACTTTACGCTGATTACCCTGTTTTGCTTTGCCGCAGACCTGCTCATGCAGGAACGGCTCTTTGAGACCTCCGATGCCTATTCCCCTTATGTGGAGTCGCTCCACGGCATCGATTGGGTGACAAGCGGCGGGCTTCGTGCGCCCCCGTGTGCCTAAACTCCACAGCGAATTTGTATATTCTTGCGAGAACTTACGTATGTCTATGCAAGAATTTACGGTTTTCCACGCAAGTACTTACGATCACCGATGTAAGGACTTACGTTCCCCTGTGTAAGTACTTACGCAATCCCATGTAAGTACTTGCGATTATTGGATTGTATATTTAAAACCTAATTGACGATATGAAGAAAATCTATTTGTTGGTTGCTTTGGCCGGAGGACTGCTGTTGTCAGTCTCCTGTGGCGGAAACGCGCACGAAGGCCATGCACACGATGAACATACTGAACACGACCATGAACATCATCACGGTGAAGAGGGTCATGACCACGAACATGAGGGACACGGACACTCGGACGAAATCATCCTGACCCCTGAAAAGGCAAAGGCTATAGGACTGAAAGTGGAAGCCATCCAACCCAAACCGTTCCGTCAGGTAATCGTTGCCTCCGGACAGGTGCAGGCGGCGCAGGGCGACGAGGCGACCGTGGTGGCCAATGTGGCGGGAATGGTCTCCTTCGGTAAAGCCGTGACGGAAGGCATGCCTGTGAGCCGCGGAGCGTCGCTGCTCACCATCGCTACGGGAAAGACCGTGGACGGAGACCCGGCGGCACGCGCGCGTGCCGCCTACGAGACGGCGAAAGAAGAGTATGACCGGGCGGCCAGGCTGGTCGAAAACCAAATTGTCTCCGCCAAGGAGTTCGCGGTCATCAAGCAAAACTATACCAATGCCAAACTGAGCTACGACGCCCTTTCGGCACAATCGAAAGGGAACGGTCGGCAAAGCATCGTGTCTCCCATAGGCGGTTACGTGAAGAGTTGCCTGGTGAAGGAGGGCGATTATGTGACGGTGGGGCAGCCGTTAGTGAGCGTCACGCAGAACCGCAGGCTGTTTCTGCGGGCTGAGGTTTCCGAGAAATACTACAAATACCTCAGCGGCATCCGGAGTGCCAACTTCAAGACCCCCTACGACGACACGGTCTATGAGCTGGACGGGCTGCACGGGAAGGTGCTCTCCTACGGAAAGGCTACGGACCGGTCTTCTTTCCTCGTGCCCATCACGTTCGAGTTCGACAATCGGGGCGATGTGGTGCCGGGCAGCTTCGTGGAGGTCTATCTCCTCTCGGCGGAGAAGCCCGACGTGCTGGCCCTCCCTAAATCCGCCATCACGGAGGAACAGGGTCTCTACTTTGTCTACCTGCAGCTGGACGAAGAGGGCTACAAGAAACAGGAGGTGACACTGGGGGCGGACAACGGAAAAGAGACGGAGATACTCTCCGGGTTGCATGCCGGCGACCGCGTGGTGGTGGCCGGAGCCATCCATGTGAAACTGGCCTCGGCATCCAACGCCATCCCGGCACATACGCACAATCATTAACCAATGGAGAGTGAACTATGCTGAACAAGATTATACATTTCTCGTTGCACAACCGGATATTGATTCTGGCGGCGGCGATGATACTCTTTGTGGCGGGCATCTACACGGCTTTTCATACCGAAGTGGATGTCTTTCCCGACCTGAACGCCCCTACGGTGGTCGTCATGACCGAAGCCAACGGCATGGCGGCGGAGGAGGTGGAGCAACTGGTCACATTCCCCGTGGAGACAGCCGTCAACGGGGCTACCAACGTGCGGCGTGTGCGATCCTCGTCCACCAACGGATTCTCCGTGGTGTGGGTGGAGTTCGACTGGGGTACGGATATTTACCTCGCCCGGCAAATCGTCTCCGAGAAACTGTCCGTGGTCTCCGAGGAGCTGCCCGAGAACGTGAGCAAGCCTACCCTGGGACCGCAATCGTCCATCCTCGGTGAACTGCTGATTATCGGACTGACGGCGGACAGCACCTCGATGTTTGACCTCCGCACCTTGGCGGACTGGACCATCCGTCCGCGCCTGCTCTCCATGGGTGGCGTGGCGCAGGTGGCCGTGCTGGGCGGCGACATCAAGGAGTACCAGATAAACCTCGACCCTGCCCGCATGAAGCATTACGGCGTGACGTTGGACGAGGTGCTGGCCGTGACGCGCGGCATGAACAGGAACGCCAACGGGGGCGTGCTCTATGAATATGGCAACGAATACATTGTGCGGGGAGTCCTCTCCACCCATCGCGTGGACGAAATGTCGCAGGCGGTGGTGAAGGTGGTGGAAGGGTCGCCCATCCTGCTACAGGACGTGGCGGACGTGGGTGTCGGGTCGCAACAGCCCAAGCTGGGAACCGCCTCCGTGAAAGGGAAACCGGCCGTGCTCATCACCGTGACCAAACAACCGAAGACCGGCACGATTGAACTGACCGAAAAGCTGGACCAGACCATGGCCGAGCTACAGAAGAACCTGCCGAAGGATGTGGTCGTGTCGACCGACATCTTCCGCCAGTCACGCTTCATAGAGAGTTCCATTGGCAACGTCAAGGAGTCGCTCTACGAGGGTGCTCTCTTTGTCGTCATCATCCTCTTCCTCTTCCTGGCCAATGTGCGCACCACGCTGATTTCCCTCGTCACATTGCCCCTCTCGCTGGTCATCTCCGTGTTGGTGCTACATTGCATGGGGCTTACCATCAACACGATGAGTCTTGGCGGTATGGCCATCGCCATCGGTTCGTTGGTGGACGATGCCATTGTGGACGTGGAGAACGTGTGGAAACATCTGCGGGCCAACCGGCAGCTGCCCGAGGGCGAACGTCTGAAAGTGAAGGACGTGGTGTTCAACGCCTCCAAGGAGGTGCGTATGCCGATTCTGAACTCCACACTCATTATCATTGTCAGCTTCGTGCCCCTCTTCTTCCTGACGGGCATGGAAGGACGCATGCTGGTGCCGCTGGGCGTTGCCTTCATCGTGTCGCTCTTCGCTTCCACGGTGGTGGCGCTCACCTTGACCCCCGTGCTCTGTAGCTACCTGCTGGGACACGGCAACGACAAGGGGTTGCAGAAAGAAAGTCCCTTGGCCCTGTGGCTTCGTCGTTACTACGAAGTGGGGCTGGAGTGGGCCTTGCGCCACAAGCGCGGCGTACTTTGCGGGACTGTTCTTCTCTTTCTCGTCGCGTTGGGCTGCTTCTTCACGCTGGGACGTAGCTTCCTCCCCTCGTTCAACGAAGGGTCCTACACCATCAATGTCAGCTCCCTGCCCGGACTCTCGTTGGAAGAGAGTGACAACATAGGCCGCAGGGCGGAGGAGTTGCTGCTCTCCATTCCCGAGATACAGACCGTGGCGCGCAAGACGGGACGTGCCGAACTGGACGAGCACGCCCTGGGCGTGAACGTATCCGAGATAGAAGCCCCGTTTGAGCTGAAAGACCGCTCGCGCAAGGAGCTGACGGCGGAGGTCAGGCGGAAGCTCTCCACCATCTCCGGCGCGAACATCGAAATAGGCCAGCCCATCAGTCACCGTATCGACGCGATGCTGAGCGGAACGAAAGCCGGCATCGCCATCAAACTCTTCGGTACCGACCTCAACAAGATGTTCGCCTTGGGCAACCAGATCAAGAGTGCCATACAGGACGTGGAAGGCATTGCGGACCTGAACGTGGAACAGCAGATTGAACGTCCCGAGCTGAGCATCGTCCCCAAACGGGCGTTGCTGGCCAAGTACGGCATCTCATTGCCCGAGTTCGAGGAGTTCGTCAACGTCAACATGGCGGGCGAAGTGGTGTCGCAGGTCTATGAGGACGGCAAAGCCTTCAACCTGGTGGTGCGTACCAAAGACGCGAGCCGCAATGACAGGGAGAAGATTGCCAACCTGCTGATTGACGCGGGTGACAAGAAGGTACCCCTCCACTATGTGGCGGAGATACGGAGCGACATGGGACCGAACACCATCAGCCGCGAGAATGTGAAGCGCAAGATTGTCATCTCCGCCAACACCTCCGGACGCGACATGCGCAGTGTGGTCAATGATATCCGCGACCGCATCGAAGCGAAGGTCACGTTGCCCGAAGGCTATCATGTGGAGTATGGTGGACAGTTCGAGAGCGAACAGGCGGCCTCGCGCATCCTCTTCCTCACCTCGCTGATGTCCATCTTCGTCATCTTCTTGTTGCTCTATACGGAATTCAAGAACATGGCACAGAGTGGCATCATCCTGATAAACCTGCCGCTGGCGCTCATCGGCGGTGTCTTCGCGCTGCTTGTCACCACGGGCGAAATCAGTATCCCGGCCATCATCGGACTGATTTCACTCTTCGGCATCGCCACCCGCAACGGCATGTTGCTCATCAGTCACTACAACCAGCTGCACGAGGAAGGGCTCGACTATTACCATGCCGTCGTCAAGGGCTCGTTGGACCGCCTGAATCCTATCCTGATGACCGCCCTCTCGTCCGCGCTGGCCATGATACCGCTGGCCATTAACGGAGACCTGCCCGGCAATGAGATACAGAGCCCGATGGCCAAGGTGATACTGGGCGGACTGCTCACTTCCACCTTCCTCAACGGATTCATAATCCCCATTGTATATTTGATGATGAACCATAATAAAGAGAAATCAGCATGAAAAAGATACTATTCCTAATGACCCTTTGCGGCGGACTGACTACCGCCGTGGCGCAGCGCGCCGAAAGCGTGGAACAGGTGTTGCAGTCCATCGAGCGGAACAACAAGACCCTGCAGTCCGCCGCACGGCGCACGGACGCGAAGAAGATGGAGACGCGTGTCGACAACAACCTGCAGAACCCGGAGGTGGAGTACACCTACCAGTTCAGCAACAAGGAGAACCCGACCAACCAGAGTGAACTGAACGTGACGCAGTCCTTTGAGTTCCCCACACGCTACGCCGCCCGTGGCCGGTACGGCAAGCTGCAACGCAGAGCCTACGACCGGCAACTGGACGTGGAACGCCGCGACATCCTGTTGCAGGCAAAGGAACTCTGTCTGCAACTGGTGCGGCTCAACAAACAGAAGGAGCTGTTGAGGCAGCGGCAGGCGAACGTGGACGAGTTGGCGGAGCTGTTCGACCAACGCCTGCAGACCGGGGACGCCAACGTGTTGGAAGTGAACAAGGTGAAGCTGGAACGCATGGAAGTGACCGCTGAGGTGGCGCAGAACGATGCGGACTGTTGCGCCGCATTGCAACAGCTGGTGGCGATGAACGACAACCAACCAATCTCGTTCGACGGTGTCACCTATCCCGTGCTACCCGAGTTCGTCGCGTATGACGCGTTGCGTGATACGCTTCAGGCCCGTGACTACGAGATGCAGTCCGCCTTGGCTCAGCAGGACGCTGCCCACAGGGCGGTGAAGGTCAGCAAACAGGGCTGGTTGCCCGACCTCACCGTCGGCTATCGTCGCAGTGGCTTGGTGGGTGCTGAGGCTCACGGGTTCATTGTGGGGGCTTCTATCCCCCTCTTCGCCAACCAAGGCAAGGTGAAGCAGTCCCGAATGGAGTCCCTTAGCGCAGACTACGAGGCGGAACAGGTGCAGAGCCGCACAGAGGCCGAACGGCGCGCGCTCTACAACGAGGTTTGCCAACTGAAACGAGCCATGGAAGGGTATGACGTCGCTTTGATGAACCGGACCTTGACCTACCTCGGCCAAGCGTTGATGGCCGGACAAATCTCCGTGATACAATACTTCACCGAGGTAGGTTCGATAAACGACAACCAACAGAAATACCTGGAACTGGAATACGCCTATCAGTTGGCGATGAGTAGGCTGTACAAGAACTTTCTGTAGAATCGACAAGACCCCAAAGGTGTACGAGATGAGATACACCGTGTGGGACGCGGTGGAGAACGGAGATTTCAGCCGCAGGGGTAATCTCCTTTGGATAGGTCGGATGGAGGAACGACGGCAATGCGCCGGTAGCCTCGAATCGGACAACAAACCGGAATAATCGCTTTATAATACAACGTAACTCGTACGAAAATTGTAATTTTGCCGTCGCTGAGGAGTGGCGCGGGTGCAGTGGCGATGATGGTCGCCACTCGCCCGTCACCCATGCAGCTATACGTTTAACGGATTAACGAAGAGAAGATGCCTTTAAATTTACCAGACAAACTTCCTGCTATCGAACTGTTGAAGCAGGAGCATATCTTTGTGATTGACCATTCGAGGGCGAGCCGACAGGATATCCGTCCGCTGCGTCTGGTCATCCTCAACCTCATGCCGCTGAAGATAACCACGGAGACCGACCTCATCCGTCTGCTCTCCAACTCGCCGTTGCAAGTGGAAGTGTCGTTCATGAAACTGAAGAGCCACACCTCCAAGAACACGCCCATTGAACACATGAAGGCTTTCTACAAGGATTTCGAGGTGCTGAGCCACGAACGCTTCGACGGCATGATTATCACCGGAGCTCCTGTGGAGCAGATGGACTTCGAAGAGGTCTCCTATTGGGACGAGGTGTCGTACATCTTTGATTGGGCGCGTACCCACGTCACCTCTACCTTATATATATGTTGGGCCGCACAGGCGGGACTCTACCGCCACTATGGCATTCCCAAATACCCGTTGGACCACAAGATGTTCGGTATCTTCGAACATCGGCTCATCAATCCGTTGCCGCCCATCTTCCGGGGGTTCGATGACGTGTTCTATGTGCCCCACAGCCGTCATACGGAGATACGCCGCGAGGACATCCTCAAGGTGAAGGAGCTGGAACTGCTCTCCGAATCCGATGAGTCGGGGGTCTACATGGTGATGGCGCGCGGCGGCAGGGAATTCTACATCACCGGCCATTCGGAGTATTCGCCCAACACCTTGGATTTGGAGTATAAGCGCGACCTCGCCAAGGGCTTGCCCATTGACATGCCCCGCAACTATTACCGCGACAACGACCCCACCAAGGAACCGCTCGTCCGTTGGAGGGCGCACGCTAACCTGCTCTTCTCCAACTGGCTCAACTATTACGTTTACCAAGAGACACCGTTCGACATCTCACAGATACGATGAAACAGACAGCCCCTCGCCGCATAGAACTGCTCGCTCCGGCCAAGAACCTGGAGTGCGGCATTGAGGCCGTCAACCACGGGGCGGATGCCGTCTACATCGGAGCACCCCGGTTTGGTGCGCGGGCGGCGGCAGGGAACACCCTTGAAGACATCGCCGCGTTGGTTGACCACGCCCACCTCTATCGGGCGCGCGTCTATGTCACGGTCAACACCATCCTTACCGACGAAGAGTTGCCCGAGGCGGAACGTCTCGTCTGGGAACTCTATCGCGCAGGAGTGGATGCCCTCATCATTCAGGATATGGGACTTCTTCGGCTCCATCTGCCACCCATAGCCTTGCATGCCAGCACGCAGATGGACAACCGTACGCCGGAGAAGGTGAAGTTCTTGGCGGAACGCGGCTTCCGCCAGGTGGTGCTCGCCCGTGAGCTTTCGCTGGAAGAGATTGCACGCATACACCGCACGGTGGACGTACCCCTCGAAGTGTTTGTACACGGAGCGTTGTGCGTCAGCTTCAGCGGTCAGTGCTATGTGTCGCAGGCCTGTTTTGGCCGCAGCGCCAATCGGGGCGAGTGCGCGCAGTTCTGCCGCTTGTCGTTCAATATGATTGACGCTGACGGGCGTACCGTTGTGGCGGACAAGCACCTGCTCTCCCTCAAGGACATGAACCAGAGCGACAACCTCGAAGCGTTGCTCGACGCGGGCGTGTCGTCCCTCAAGATAGAGGGGCGGCTCAAGGATGCCTCTTACGTGAAGAACGTTACCGCCTTCTACCGCAAGCGTCTTGACGCGCTCTTCCGCCGCCGGCCGGAATATGTGCGCGCCTCTTCCGGTGCGGTCACTACTACCTTCCAGCCTCAGTTGGACAAGAGTTTCAACCGGGGTTACACCTCCTACTTCCTGCAAGGCCGTACGGCGGACATCTTCTCCTTCGATACCCCCAAGTCGCGTGGTGAAGAGATGGGAACCGTCAAGGCCGTCGGACCGAATTGGCTCACGGTGGCAGGACTGAAACCTTTCCATAACGGGGACGGTGTCTGCTACATCGATGCGGACGGTCGCCTGCAAGGATTCCGGGTTAATCGGGTGGAGGCCAACAAACTCTATCCGCACGAGATGCCGCGCATCCTGCCAAAGACCCAACTTTACCGAAACTTCGACCAGGACTTCGAGAAACAGATAGCCCACAAGTCCGCCGAACGCAAGATGTCGCTCTCGTTCGTCCTGCAGGAATTGCCCTTCGGCTTCTCCTTGGAGGCGCGCGATGAGGATGGCTATAGCTATTGCCGCTCTTTTGCCGTTCCCAAGGAACAGGCACGCCAACCGCAGACCGACAATGTGCGCACGCAGTTGGGCAAACTGGGCAACACGCCCTTCCGATTGACCGATGTCGATGTGCGATGGAGCGATGAATGGTTTCTCTCCTCCTCCCTTTTGGCGGATTGGCGCAGGCAGGTGGTGGACGGGTTGTTGCGCGTGCGCCGTATCGCCTATCGTGCCGAGACTCCCGGCAAACCTGTGGCTCCTACGGTGTTGCCTCCCAAGCGGCTCACCTACTTGGCTAACGTGATGAACCGGCAGGCGGAGGCGTACTACCGTGATTTGGGAGTGGAACAGGTAGACCCCGCCTACGAGAAATGCCCTCCGGCGGATGCCGTGCTGATGTTTTGCAAACACTGTCTGCGCTACAGCATGGGATGGTGCCCCAAGCGGCAAGAGGGGCGGTCGCCCTACAAAGAACCCTACTCGCTGGTGTTGCCGGACGGCAAACGCTTCCGCTTGGAGTTCGACTGCCGGCAATGCCAAATGAAACTCTATGCGGACCACGAAAAGAAATAGGAGAGAGGGGAGCGTATGAAACGTAGCGCGGCAAACAAAATCAGGTGGACCGGTGCGGCGGTCGTGGTGGTGATACTCACGGCGTTGCTGGGAGCTTGCAACTACCCTTCGCCCGACTACTCCAAGTGGAACATGACGCAGAACGAACGCGACTCGCTTCGCTTCTTCGCCGAGCACCACTACACGACCAACTACAACTTTGTGGTGGCGGGCGATTCGTTGGCTCTCCGTGCGGACATTACCGGTGATACCTTATATATATATAAGCATGACGAACTGGTGGTGGCGGACATCGAGGTGAAGTCCACCGAGGAGGGCGATTCCGTGTGGGTGAAGGTGGCACGCGACCAGGAGACCATGGGCTGGATAACGGAGCATGACTTTCTGCCCTATGTGACGCCGGTCAATCCCATTTCGCTCTTCATCCATCTTTTCAGCGACATCCATGTCGTGGTGTTCCTGGTTGTGCTGGTTCTGTTCCTCCTCTCGTTCCTGCTTTACCGTATCCGCCGGCGGCATATCGCCTTGCGTACCTACCGCGTTTGCAGTGTCTATTCCGTCATCCTCAGCATGTTGGTCTCCTGCTCCGCGGCCCTCTATGCCAGCATGCAGCTCTTCATTCCCGAGACGTGGCGCCATTTCTATTACAACCCCTCGCTCAATCCTTTCGTGTTGCCCCTCGTGCTGGCCTGCTTCATCGCTGCCGTGTGGGCGATGGTGTTGGTGTTTATCGCGGCGGTGGACGAGCTTTATCATAAGACCACGCTTCCCGACTTGCTCTTCCGCCTGGTCGGTTTGTGCGCGTTTTGTCTCTTCCTTTACCTCTTCTTTACGATTACCATATCCGTCTATGTCGGCTATCCCTGTCTGGTTGCCTTTCTCTACTGTGCGTTGCGTTACCTCTGCCGTGTGAACGGCCGCTACACTTGCGGCAACTGCGGACGCGAAATCCATTCCAAGGGAGCTTGTCCCTATTGCGGTGCCATCAACCGGTAACGGGTGTTTCTGCAAGTCGGGCATAAACGCAAAGAGAAGCCCCCTTGTCGTGGAGAGCTTCTCTTCGTGTCAGTTCTTTGTTGGGTGCGTAACGTTTAGAACGTTTTGCGCATCGGTATCAGTTTCACGGAGCTGTTGAGTCCCGCAGGCATCGGTTCCCAATGGCCGTATTTGGTCTTCTTGTATTTCAGGTCCACCACGTTAATCTCCTTGAAGATGCGCCAGTTGATGCCTTGGCGGTCGTAGGAGGCGATGCGGTTGGCTGCCAGGTTGGTGACCTCCACTTCGATGACGTTGCGTCCGGGTTGCAGCAGTTTGCCGATGAGCGTGCGATAGGGGACTGCCCACAGGATGCCGGCCTCTTTGCCGTTCACCTTCACGCGGGCACTCTCGCGCACGTCACCCAGGTCGAGCATCCAGTCGTCGGCCTCCATCTGTGGCAGGTCGAACGTCAGGGTGTAGACTCCCGTTCCCATGTTGACGCGTGCGGTGCTGTCCGGCAGGTTGGTCCATGACTGAGGGGTGTCGATGTCGAACGTTCCCTTTATCTCGGGAGCACTCTCCGCAAAGTGGAGCTTCCATCCGTGGTCCAATGAGAGGCTGACAGGCTGTTCGTGCAGGTAGGTCCACTCTTTGGTGAATGCCTGTGGTTGCCGGTAGGTCTGCAGGATGACCGACTCTCCCGACTTCAACTGCAGGTAGACCTGTGCCTTTCCCTCTTGCTGGCGGATGGCGGCACGGCCGCAGTCACCGTTCATCGGGTTGAAGAGCGCGGCCTCTTTCGCCTCTACGCCCAGCGTCATCCATCCCTCCACGTCTTTGCCTTGCAGGTTGGCGATGAAGTAGTGGTGTCCGCTCTCGTTGCTGCGGCGAATCAAGTGCATCCCCTCTTCCGTGCGCATAGCTTCGGGGGTGATGCCACAGAGCTTCAAAGTCTGGGCATAGTCCGTTCCGGTGATGATGCGTCCCTTGCCATAGGCATGTATCGTGGAACCGTTCCCCTCCTCCCGGCTCGGCAGCTTGTCGAGCAATGCCTGTAGGGAGGCGAGGCGTTTCTCCGCATGGGCGTAACCCGGCACGTCGTCAGGATATTGGTTGAGGAACACCACCGTCGCTCCTTGCTGAGCCAGCTGCATCAGTTTCTTCAGCACGTCTACCGGCATGCGCTTGGCTCCGGGTATCACCAAAGCCTTGTAGGCGGTGTTGCCGGCGGTAATCAGCTGTCCGTCCTTGCAGCGGGTGCTGCGGATGAACTTGTCCGAGATGTAGTCCACGTCGTAGCCGCACTCCAGTATCTGGTCCACCGTGCGG
The DNA here is from genome assembly GCA_963624095.1 of Clostridium sp. CAG:217. Lineage (GTDB taxonomy): Bacteria > Bacteroidota > Bacteroidia > Bacteroidales > Bacteroidaceae > Phocaeicola_A. Next base: position 36,397 of record CAVFNZ010000009.1, read on the forward strand.
ATGAAGTCCGGAGCGAACTTGCCCATGTTGTGGATGCTGAACTCGATGACACGTTTGCCGCGCGTTACGTTGCGGTCATACCAAATGTCGTAAAGAGGCAGGTAGACCAGGAAGTCGTTGTCCGGCTTGCCCATCTGCAGGAACGACTGGCAACGGGTGATGTAGCTGAAGAAAGCCGGTGCGTCGCGCCAAATGGAGTTGTTGGGCGACATGTTGATGGAAGCGTAGAACTGCCATCCCGGCCACTTCGCTTCCCGGGGCGAGTAGGGTGTCCCGTGGAAGAAGGCGTGGTTCACGCCGGCGGTGAACATCAAGTCCATGTCCGGTTTGCATTGTGACAACGAAGCCCGGAAGTGTTCGGTAAGCCATGTGAACGTCTCCGAAGAGGTAAACTTCTTGCCGGAGATGTGAGCTGCCGAGGAGGCGTACTTCAGCATGGAGATGTCGGAGTCGTTCTTCCGGGTGAGTGAGTCCTTGCGCAATCCCTTGATGTGGAATTCCGAAAGTCCGAAACCCTCACACTCGGGCACGTCCACAATGGCGTAGGTGTCAATCAGATTGGCTGGCGACCCGTGCGCCTGGTTGCGGGTGGTGCTGCCGTGGCGGTGTGCCCAGGCGGTCCACTGTGAGGTGAAGTTGTCGTTCAGCAGTTCGGATATCGTTTCCCGGTAGTCGGAAAGCATGCGACGGCTGTTGTCCGTAGGCTCATCACTCAGAAACTCGGGGAAGTGGTCCTCCAGTTTGTATCCCCGTCGTTTGGCAAACTCCTGTAGCAGTCCGGGAGTCCAGTCCGCCCCTTCCACTTCGTACGAATCGTTGAAAAACATGTGGGGGTAGGGGGTGGAGGTTCGGCTGAAGGCCTTGTCGAACTTCTGTAGGTAGAGCTTCACCGCCTCTTTGGAGAAGTGGTCTATCACCAGTCCTTCTCCACCGGGAGCGGCCCGTTCCACCTTCTTCAAGGTCTTTCCGCAGTAGACCGCGACAATGTCCCACTCGCCTGCCGGGGCTTTCCAACGGAGCGTGTCGTTCTTCACCTTCCCGGTAAGGTCGACAACCTGTTTCCCTTGGTAAGCCATCACCTTCTCCAGGGTGGCTACCTTGCGTTGGGATGGGTTGGTGACGGAGATGTCCATCACTACGTTTCCCCCTTTCGCCTGATAGCGTTGGAAGAGAGCCTTGCCCGCCGCGTGCTTGGCGGTCACCTCCGGTCCGCCGAAGGGCCAGCCCGTGCCGTTGTTCATGTCAATCAACACATTGTGCTCCTTGCCCAACTGCTGGGTGTAGCGCAGCATCTCCATCCATTGGTCGGAGAGGTAGGGGATGTCGTTTTTGTCGTTGCCCTGCACGCCATAGATGGGGGTAATCTCTACGCTTCCCATGCCGGCACGGGCAAATTCGCTGATGCTGTAGTTCAGGTTTTGGGTGTCGACGGCACTGCCGAGCCACCACCAGCGCGTACCCGGACGCGCCTCCGTCTGTGGGGTGGGCCAGCTCTGTCCCATCGCGGTCAGCGTCAGGCAAGTGAACGCTGATAACAGGATGATTTTCTTCATGTGTTCAATCTGTAAATATTAGGTAATTGGTATAATTTTTTGCTCACGCAAGCGGTCGGTAACGTACGGAATACGGCCAACCGGTCCG
>CAVFNZ010000010.1:0-37812 GCA_963624095.1 Clostridium sp. CAG:217
CGGCGCAGGCAAAGGAGAAAGCAGAGGCGGAGTATGACATCTTCAACCGCACGCAACGCATAGACTCTGACTTTGACCAGGAGGTTAGAGGGATGCTTGGTAATCAATAACCTTACAAAAATGAGACTATCATGGAATTGTTGACATCCGTTCCGTGACGGCGTGTTGGAAACAACTTTTGCGATTGATTGTAAGCCGTTGATATTGTGTAAGAAAGCGTTCAGGTAGAATGAATGACAATTGTCAGAAACGTTTACGACAATTGTCAGCAATGTTTATGACAGCTGTCAGCAACCTTTACGACAATTGTCAACAATCGTGATGAAGCGGATTCTTGCAGCATGACGACCGCTTTCTGTCAGTTGTCAGGTAACGCATCCGCAAGCGCAAACACACGGGCATTTTGTGGTATGTCCTACGGAACGTTCTGCGTAACTCAAATAGACTATTAAAAAGTACAAAATGTTTTGGGTGCGTTCGATATTTTCCCTACATTTGTTGCGCTTAAAAGACGAAAACAATGGGACTTAGAGTTAAGTTGTTTATTGCAACGCTTCTGTTGCTGCTTGTCACTAACCTGGCAGGGGGTGCGGTGTTTGCTCCAACCCAAGAGGTTGTTCCGACAAGCGTGGCGGACTGGCAGGTCTCCGCGGATAGGCTGAAGTCCCTGGACTTGCGACTTCCAACGGACAGACAGGTCTCATTGAATCGGCAAATATCCGTAGGAAACTTTGCCTACAGCCGTTCGCAAGAGGGTAAAAGTTATTCCGATGGCGAGATGGCTCTCTCTTCCTTGCTGGAGGCCTTTGTGCAGTCCAACCAGTTCCGCGCCCGCCGCATCTCTCATCTCTCTGAGCTTTTCAAGATTTCAATGTACAAGCTCTGCCTGCTTTATAAACGGGCTGAGTTGGTGGACAAGTGTAAGATAGCGGACGCTTACACCCCGGTTCGTAATAAGCAAACCTGCAGCGATTATTTCATATTCGCTCTAAGACGTATCCTGATTTAGCGGTCAGTTTCCATTTATTTACTATTCATTCTGAATCTGTAGCTATATATGGTGTGTCGTATATAGCTACAGTAAGAGGTCATCTTGCCTTGATAACAGGTATAGTGCGCGTCAGCGCGATGTGCACAGGAGGACTGCATCATCTAATTACCAAACAAAAAACAAACAAACAACTGTATTATGGAAACTGTAAACGCTAAAAAGAAAACAACTACATTCAAGGGAATCAAATCTGCCGGACTGGTTATTCTATGCTGCTTTGTCATAGCCGTATGTGTCTATAACTTCTTGTTCGGTAACCCCGAGAACTTCATGAACAACGACCCGAACAACCAACCCTTGCCGGGCAACTTCCTGGGTACTATATATAAAGGTGGCATCATCGTTCCTGTCATTCAGACCTTGCTGCTCACCGTCATCGCCTTGAGCGTCGAACGCTATTTCGCTATCCGTACGGCGTTCGGTAAAGGCTCGCTGGTGAAATTCGTGGAGAACATCAAAGCCGCATTGGCTGCCGGTGACATGAAGGCCGCCCACGCCCTGTGCGACAAGCAACGCGGTTCCGTAGCCAATGTGGTGACGGCAACCTTGAAGAAATATGAGGAGATGGAAGCGGATACCACGCTGACCAAAGAGCAGAAGCTGCTGGCCATTCAGAAGGAACTGGATGAATCCACGGCACTGGAGTTGCCTACCATGGAGATGAACCTGCCGGTCATCGGTACCATCACCACACTGGGTACTTTGATGGGATTGCTCGGAACCGTCATCGGTATGATCCGTTCGTTCGCCGCTTTGTCCGCCGGAGGCGGAGCTGATTCCGTAGCCTTGTCACAAGGTATCTCCGAGGCCCTGATCAATACCGCCTTCGGTATCCTGACCGGTGCGTTGGCCGTCATCTCGTACAACTACTACACCAATAAGATAGACAAACTGACGTATAGCCTCGATGAGGTGGGCTTCTCCATCGTGCAGACTTTTGCAGCTACCCACAAATGATTCAAAGGAACAATCCAATAGGAGGATGAGTTATGGGTAGACCAAAAGTTAAAAAGAAAAGCACGTTCATTGACATGACGGCAATGAGCGATGTCACCGTACTGCTGTTGACTTTCTTCATGTCTACTTCCACGTTCGTAAAGAAAGAACCCGTGCATGTGACCACGCCGGCTTCCGTGTCGGAGATTAAGATTCCCGAAACGGACGTGCTGCAGATTCTGGTCAACGCTGACGGCAAAATCTTCATGAGCCTCGACAAACAGTCGGACATGCGGGCGGTGCTCGAAGCGGTGGGAGAGGAGTACGGCATGCGGTTCACGCCGGAACAGACCAAGCGTTTCATGGTGGCTCCCACTTTCGGAGTGCCCGTGAACAAGCTGAAGGCTTTCCTCGACTTGCCGGAAAAGCAGCGTGACGAGGTGCTGAAGGGACAAGGCATCCCTTGCGACAGCACGGACAACCAGTTTAAGGTGTGGGTGCGCAACGCGCGGACCGTGAACCGCGACCTGCGTATCGCCATCAAGGCGGACCAGTCCACACCTTACGCCGTAATCAAGAATGTAATGAGTTCGTTGCAGGACCTCAGGGAGAATCGCTACAACCTGATTACCTCTCTGAAGACCGTCCCCGACGAATGAAAACCATTAAACGGAGGAACGTATTATGAGTAATGAAGTTCAAAACGACGGCAAGAAGAAGTCGAGCAAGCAGAAGAAGATGACCGTGAGGGTGGACTTCACCCCGATGGTGGACATGAACATGCTGCTGATCACCTTCTTCATGCTTTGTACGTCGCTGAGCAAGCCTCAGACGATGGAGATAAGCATGCCGACGAACGACAAGAATATAACAGAGGAGCAGCAGAACAAGGTAAAGGCTTCGCAAGCCGTCACCCTGTTGCTCGACGGGAACGACAAAATCTACTATTACGACGGCGAGCCGAACTATGCTGACTACACTTCGCTGAAGGAGACCTCGTACGATGCGGACGGTCTGAGGGCGATGCTGCTGAAGAGGAACGCGGTGGCCGTGAGCAAGGTGAAGGCTCTGAAGCTGGACAAGCTCAACCTGAAGATTACCGAGGAGGAATATACGAAACAGGTGTCCGAGATAAAGAACGCCAAGAACACCCCGGTGGTCATCATCAAGGCTACGGACAAGTCCACCTACAAGAACCTGGTTGACGCGCTGGATGAGATGCAGATATGCAACATCGGCAAGTACGTGATAGCGGACATCGCCGAAGGAGATCAATTCTTGATAAACAACTACGACCAGAAGGGCGCGTTGTCTGTCCGGGAATAAGTGTAACACAAGTAAAATGATTGAATGGTATGGCAAAAATAGATTTGACATCGAACGCATGGTGTGAGCTTATCTTCCAGGACAAGAACAAAGCTTACGGGGCCTACAGGATGCGTTTGGATTCGCCCAAACGTCACAACCTGGCCATGTTGACAGTGGTGCTGATAGTAGCCTTCGCTTTCTGCATACCGACCTTGGTGAAGTGGGCCACCCCCAAGCAGCGGGAGGTGATAACCGAAGTGACTACCATCGCCGAGCTGGAAGCACCCGAGGTGAAGCAGGAGGAGTTTAAACGGGTGGAGAAGGTAGCACCGCCTCCACAGGCCGTGAAGAGCTCCATCAAGTTCACTGCACCCGTAATCAAGAAGGATGAAGAGGTGCCCGAAGAGGACGAGATGAAGAGCCAGGAAGAACTGAACACCGCCAAGGCGGGTATCTCCATCGCCGATGTGAAAGGTAATGATGAGATTAACGGTCAGGACATCGCCGACCTGAAGGAAATCGTGGTGCAGGGAACACCGAAGGAAGAGACCGTTTTCGACATGGTGGAACAGATGCCTTCGTTCCCGGGCGGCCAGGAGGAGTTGATGAGGTTCCTGGCGAAGAATATCCGTTATCCGTCCATCGCGCAGGAGAATGGCATATCGGGGAAGGTCATCTGTCAGTTCGTGGTCTCCAGTGACGGTACGGTGAAGAACATACAGGTGCTCCGGCAACTCGACCCCTCGTGCGACAAAGAGGCCGTGCGTGTGCTCTCACTGATGCCCAAATGGATTCCGGGCAAACAGAACGGCAAACCGGTGGCGGTGAAGTACACCGTGCCCATTGTGTTCAGGTTACAGTAAACGGTAGCGTATGTGGACTTGGCGGAATATAGTCGGTGGATTGCTCTTGGTCGGCATGGCGGCTTGCGGCTCCAAACCCAAAGACGGGCGGACGGATACCTACACGTCCGGAGTGATAAGCATTGCCGTGGACGAGAGCTTTCAGCCCATTATACAGGAAGAGATTGATGTTTTTGAATGTTTATATCCGCTTGCGGGTATCGTTCCGCGGTTTGTTACGGAGAGAGAGGCCGTGAACCTGCTCCTGCGCGACAGTGTACGGTTGGCTGTTGCCACCCGTATGCTGACGCAGGAGGAGCTTCTCTCGTTCCAAAGCCGCAAGTTCTTCCCGCAACAGACGAAGGTCGCCACGGACGGACTGGCGTTGATAGTGAACCGTCAGAACCCCGATACCCTGATTTGTGTGGACGATATCGTGCGCATCCTCACCGGCAAGGTGCGTTCCTGGAAAGAACTCTATCCTTCCAGCCGGTTGGGTGACCTGACCATGGTTTTCGACAATCAGAATTCGAGTACCGTACGCTGGATGATAGACTCCATCTGCAAGGGAGAACCGTTGGCGAAGGAACAGGTGAGGGCGGTGCAGACCAATGCCGAGGTGGTAAACTATGTGGCCTCGACACCCGATGCCATCGGTGTCATCGGTGTCAATTGGTTGGGCAACAAAAGCGACTCCACCCGTTTGTCGTTTCGCGACGAAGTGCGGGTGATGTCTGTCAGTGCCGACCGACCCGCCACGGCGGAAAACAGCTACAAGCCCTATCAGGCTTATCTCTTCTATGGGAATTACCCTTTGGCAAGACCCGTCTATCTTTTGCTGAACGACCCGCGCAATGCGTTACCGTGGGGCTTTTACATGTTCCTGACATCGGACAAGGGACAGCGTATCATCCTCAAGTCCGGACTGGTGCCCGCGACCCAACCGGTGCGCATCGTGCATGTGAAAGACGAATAAACGATATTTAATTACTTGAATGAGTTATGATTAGACATTTTTCGATTACTTTATTATTGGCGTTTGTGACCCTCTCCCCACTCTGGGCGCAAACCAACGAGAGCGTATGGAGCAGTGAGGTGGCCAAGCTGAACCAAATACTGAAAGACGCTCCGGACACGGCCCAGCCCTTTGTGGAACAACTGCTGAAGGGGAAGAACAAGAAGAACGTGTCGCTACTGCTGGCGGTCGGGCGTAGCTACCTGGACGCCGGCATGACCGACAAGGCCGACCTGTACAGACAGAACGCACAGAAGTTGGACAACAAAAACGCTGAGGTCTACCTGCTGGCGGGCGATATCGCTCTGGCAAAGAACGATGCGGGCTCGGCATGCCAGGCGTATGACCAGGCTATCTACTTTAATCCGCTGTGTGCGGAAGCCTATTTCCGCTATGCCAAAGTCTATAAACGCTCCAATCCGCAAATGGTCATTGCCAAACTGGAGGAGCTGAAAGCGTTGGCACCGGACAATTTGGCGGTCTATAGGGAACTGGCGGACGTATACTACGCCAACAACCGCTTGAAACAGGCTCTTGAGATATACCCACAGTTTATCCATTCCGATGTGGCTACCGAGGAGGACTTGACGAAATACGCCTTCTCGCTCTTCTTTAATCATAACTTCGACCAGTCGCTGGAGATTGTCAACAAGGGGCTGGCGCAGAATGCCGACAACCTGACGTTCCGTCGTTTGGCTCTCTACAACTATGTGGACTTGAAGCAGTATGAGAAGGCGTTGGAGATTGCCGGCAAGTTCTTCAACGACTGTCCCGCGGAGGAGCTTTCGTCGCTCGACTACCGCTACCATGGCACACTGTACCACCAGTTGAAGCAGTATGACAAGGCCGTGGAGCAGTATCACAAAGCCCTGTCCGTGGACGAGAGCAAGACGGACTTGTGGAAAACCATCTCGGAGGCGTATGCCGATGGTGGAATGTACGGCAAGGCGATAGAGGCTTACCGCACCTACCGCGAGGCATTGCCGCAGGAAGAGCGGACACTCGACGTGGATTTCCGTTTGGGTAAACTCTACTATGCCGAGGGCACTTCGTCCGACACGTTGACGGTGACTCCCGAGCAACGCCGCGGGGCCCTACTTCAGGCGGACTCCGTATTCGCTGTCGTAGCGCAGAAAGCTCCGGACAGTCATCTTGGCAACTTTTGGAGAGCCCGTGCCAACTCGGCATTAGACCCGGAGACCGTGGAGGGGCTGGCAAAACCTTACTACGAGGCCGTCATCGAGACACTGCTGAAGAAGGACGACCCGCGCTATAACTCCGTGCTGATAGAGTGCTACAGCTACCTGGGATATTACTACCTGGTAGCGGAAAACTATGAGGAATCGAAAAATTACTGGAATAAGATATTGGTCCTGGACCCTAACCACGCTGTGGCGAAAAAGGCTTTGGAGGGTATCAAATAATCCTTAAGCCAATTTGGCTTTAGTTGTTTGTCTTTTGCTTAGAGGGGAGAGGGGGCGCGATGTCTCTTCTCCCTTGCTTGTTGTGGGACAAAAACAAGTCCGCACGCCGTTTGACTTGTCAACGGCGTGCGGACTTTATGGATGCACGGACAGGCTCGCTGAGGCTATTTGCCTATTTGGCCGTCTATGATGCGTATCTTCTCCGAGACCACTTCGAGGTCAGCCTTCAGCTTCTCTATCTTTCGGCTGATTTCGTTCATCAGGCTGTTACCCTTCTTCGAAGAGCTGCTGAAGAATCCGAGGTTGTTCTCATAGGTTTGTATCTCGCTCTTCATGTTCTCGTAACTGCGTACCAGTTTTTCGCGCTCCTTGTAGAGTGAGCTGTTCTCACCGTCGGCGATATCCTTGATGTTCGACTTGAAGTTGTTCAGTCTCTTGCGTGAAGCGTTCAGGTTGAGCTTGTCGAAGAGGATGTCCACCAACCCGTGGAACTCCTTGAAGAGCTTGTCTTTCTCCTTGAAAGGAACATGCCCAATCTCGTTCCACTGCTTAATCCATTCGCGCACCTGTCTGTTGGTCTCCTCATCGGCCGTGTCGGGGTCTATCTCTTTCAGCTTATTGATAATCTCCTTCTTCTGGGCCAGGTTATCCATTTCCACCGACCGTTGCGAGGAGGTAGCCTTTCCCTTCTGCTCGAAGAAGTAGTCGCAGGCACCGATGAACCGTTTCCAGATGCTGTCGGAGTACTTCTGCGGAACGGGACCGATGGTCTTCCATTCCTTCTGCAACTTCGTCAGCTTGTCGGCCGTAGCCTTCCAGTCGGTACTCTCCTTCAGCTCTTCCGCCTTTTCACAGAGAGCCTTCTTCTTTTCAAGATTCTCGTTGAACAGCCCCTTGGTAGCCTTGATAAACTCGCTCTTGCGTTTGAAGAAATCATCGCAAGCGGCACGGAAACGTTCAAAAATCTTCACGTTCATCTTTTGCGGAGCAAAACCGATGGTCTTCCATTTGGCTTGCAGCGCGATGACTTCCTGCGTCTTGGCGTTCCAGTCGGCAAAAGTCTTCAGCCGGTCATATTCAATGGCCTCCACAATCTCGCAGATAACGGTTTTCTGGTCGAGGTTGTACTGCTCTTTCTCTTTCAGTTCCTCAAAGTGAGCCTGGTGCTTGCGGTTGATGACGGTGGACGCGGCCTTGAAACGTGCCCACACACTCTCGCGGAGCTCTTTGGCTACGGGACCCGTGTCGCGGAACTCCTGATGCAGCTTCTGCAGTTGGTGGAAGGCTGAGATAACGTCCGGTTCATCGGCCAGTTTCTCTACCGCTTCGCACAGGGCGGTCTTGATGGACAAGTTTTTCTTGAAGTCGTACTCGCGGAACTCATTGTTCAGCTTCAGCAGGTCGTAGAATTTCTCCACATACATCTGGTAGGACTTCCATACCTCGTTCACCTTGTTGGCGGGGATTAGTTTCGCCTCGTTCCACTGCTGTTGCAGCTGCTTGAATTCGTTGTATGATTTGTTGGCGCCGTCGGGACTCTCCACAATCTCCTTCAGTCGGTCGATGATGGCGAGCTTCTTTTGCAGATTCTCTTCCTTCAGGCGTTCTTGCTCCTCGTTGTAGGCACTGCGTTTCCGCTTTATTTCCGTCATGAGGGTTTTGAACGTCTCTTCTTCCGCGTCCGGTTCGGCCACGAAGTCGCCTTCCTCTCCACCATTGTCAACGAACGCTTTCCGTGCGGCTTCCACCTCCGCGTTGTGCAGCTTGTAGAAGCTTTGTTTCAGTGAGTCTGTCTCCTGTCTGTTTAAGTTCCCTGTCTCCTGAACCAACTCTTTGAGCCGTTCTATCACTTCCGCTTTGGTCTTGGGCGCGACAAATACGGCGGCTTCCGCCTCCTTCTCCGTCACTTCCTCTTCCGCCACTGAATCTTCGGCTTCATTGGCGATTGGCGCAACGTCTTGGGTGGACGCCGCTTGTGTCTTGTCTTCTTCCAACGGGACTTGTTGCAAGTGCTCATTGGTGTCGTGAGTGTCCGTCATCATTTGTAGTTTATTAGTAGGGCTAACCCTGAATGTTTAATGGTGACAAATTAAAGCAATAAATTTGAAAAATCATAAAAACAAGCCGATTATTTCAAATAATCATGCCAAGAGCACCGTGACACCCATGTAAATCATCATGCCAATGATGTCGTTGGTGATGGAAATGAACGGTCCGGTGGCTATGGCGGGGTCTATTTTCAGCTTCTCCAGCGTCATGGGGACCAGCGTGCCGAAGATGGACGCGAACATCACCACGACGAATAGGCTGATGGACACGGAGTAGGTGACGGTGGCCATGCTGCCGAAACGGAGGAAGTTGTAGACATAGACCAACATGGAAATGATGGTGGCGTTGATGAGGGCCACGACGGATTCCTTGGCTATCTGCTTGAAGGTGTTCTCCGCCGTGAGCGAGCTGTTGGCCAGTCCCTGTACGACGATAGCCGATGATTGCGTTCCAACGTTTCCTCCCGTACCACCAATCAGGGGGATATAGAGTGCCATCTCGGGATGAGCGGCAAAGGTCGTGTCGAAATTGCCCAATATCATGGAGTTGCCGATGCCGCCAATCATGCCGATGAGCAACCAGGGCAGCCGGGCCGTGGTCTGACGGAAGACATTGTCGTGCGTCTCCACGTCGGTAGACAAACCGGAAGCCAACTGATAGTCACGTTCGGCTTGTTCGCGGACCTCATCCATGGCATCGTCCACGGTGATGCGTCCCACCAAACGCCCGATGCTGTCCACCACGGGGATGGCCACCAAGTCATACTTCTCGATGACCTGCACCACTTCGTCGATGGAGGCGTCCACCCGGACGGAGACGGGGTCTTTCTTCATCACGTGCTTCACTTTGGACACGGAGGGGCTGGTGATCATCTTTTTCAAGGGGAACACACCGCGCAGCCGTTCATCATCGTCCACCACGTAGACATAGTATATTTCGTCCATGTCCTCGGCCTGCAGACGCATCTCGCGCAGACACTCGGGCATACTCCAATTCTCGTTCACCACCACCATCTCTGTACCCATCAGACCTCCGGCAGTGTCTTCGTCGTACTTCAGCAGGTCTACGATGTCGCCCGCCTGTTCGATATCCTCGATGTGCGACAACACCTCTTCCTGCTTCTCCTCGTCCATGTCGCGCATGATGTCCACGGCATCGTCCGAGTCCATATAGTCGACGAACCGTTTGGCGATAGTCTCCGAGGGGAGTACGTCGAGATATTTCTTACGGGTATTCTCGTCCATCTCCACCAACACGTCCGCCGCCGTTTCGTTGTCCAGCTGATGGAAGATGTAACGCGCCTCCTCCGGCTCCAGGTCGTCGCACATGTCGGCGATGTCCGCGGGGTGGAGATTGGCAATCTCTTCGTTGAGGGCTGCGGTGTCTTTCTTCTCAATCAGCTCCTCTATGTGGTTGATTTGTTCTTTTTCCATAGGTGTGTCACTTGCTGTTTTCCGTCGTTGCCTGCAGGTAAGGCTGCACCTTGTTGGTCAGTTCGATAAACTGCCGCACCGACAATTGTTCGGGACGCTTGTTGAAAATCTCTTCCGCGCAGAGCGGACACTCTTTGCCAAGGATAGGCTTTATGGAGTTGCGCAACGTCTTCCGTCGTTGGTTGAACGTCGTCTTCACGATTTGCTTGAACAACTTCTCGTCACACCCCAGTTCCGTAGTCTCGTTGCGTGTCATGCGGATGACGGCACTCTTCACTTTCGGGGGCGGGTTGAAGACATGCTCACTCACCGTGAACAGATACTCCACATGATACCAAGCCTGTATCAATACGCTCAGTATGCCGTACGTCTTGCCGCCCGGACTTGCCGCTATCCGCTCGGCCACCTCCTTCTGTATCATGCCCGTGCAACAAGGGATCAGCTCTTTGTACTCCAACATCTTGAAGAATATCTGGCTGGAGATGTTGTAGGGATAGTTGCCGGTGAGCACAAAAGGTTTGCCGTCGAACAGCGTGTCGAGCCGCATACGCAGAAAATCGCCTTCAACCAGGTTCTCTCCCAGTTCGGGGAAATGCTCCCGCAGGTACTCGATGGACTCGGTGTCTATCTCCACTACCTTCAGCGGACGCTGCTTGGAGAGGAGAAACCGGGTGAGTACCCCCATGCCGGGACCAACCTCAAGAACCGGTACTTGGGGACAGGTGTCCACCGTGTCGGCAATGGCCTGAGCGATACTGAGGTCTTTCAGGAAATGCTGCCCGAGAAACTTCTTTGGTCTGACTGCTCCCATGGAATTATTCTTGATTTAGTGTGACGATTTTCTTTAATCCTATTATCTTTGCAACGTGCAAAAGTACATATTTAATATCAATATTCAATTCATTTAAGAGCGGATAGAGTTGAAAAAGGTTATCTATTCTATAATAAAGGTATTCTTTTCACTGCTTTTGGGCGGTGCGATTCTCTATTGGACCTACCGTGACTTCGACTGGGCCAAGGTGGAACAAGTCCTTCTGCACGAAATGGATTACGGATGGATGGCGGTCTCCCTGGCCTTTGGAGTGATGAGCCACGTGTTGCGAGGCTGGCGTTGGAAACTGGCCCTTGAGCCCATCGGGGAACATCCCCGGTCCGTCAACTGCGTGAACGCCATCTTCGTCTCCTACGCCGCCAACCTGGTGATTCCCCGCATCGGCGAGCTCTCCCGTTGTGCGGTAATCTCCCGTTACGATGGCGTCTCATTCTCCAAGTCCGTGGGGACGGTAGTCACCGAACGGTTGATAGACATGGCTTGCGCCTTGCTCATCACGGGTGTCGTGTTGCTTTCCCGGATGAACGTGTTTGGCTCGTTCTTTCAGGAAACGGGGACGGACTTCCATAGCATAGGCGACAAGTTCGCCTCCGCCAATCTTTACATCCTGCTGCTCTGCTTGTTGGCCATTTGCCTGCTGGCATATTTGCTGCTGAAGCGTTTGGCGATACTTGGTCGGGTGAAAGGCGCGATGAAAAACATCTGGGAGGGCATCCTATCTCTGCGCAAAGTGAAGAACCCACCGCTTTACCTGTTCTATACGATAGCCATTTGGGTGTGCTACATCTTGCACTTCTACCTTACCTTCTACTGCTTCGACTTTACCGCCAATCTCGGCTTTGTGGCCGGCATGGTGATGTTCGTGGTGGGTAGCATCGCGGTGGTGGTGCCGACTCCGAACGGTGCCGGGCCATGGCATTTTGCCGTCATCTCCATGATGGTGCTCTATGGCGTAGGCCGGGAAGAGGCGGGAATATTCGCCCTCCTCGTGCATGGAATACAAACTTTATTGATAATTTTGTTGGGAATTTACGGAATGGCGGCTTTGCCGTTTACAAACAAAACTAATAGCTTATGAAAACAATTCAGTCTTTGGCTCCACAGAACGTGTGGAAGCATTTTTATGAACTCACACAGGTTCCGCGTCCGTCCGGTCATTTGAAACCTGTGCAGGACTTCTTGGTGCAATATGGAAAAAGCATCGGTGTGGAGACTATCCTCGATGAGGCGGGTAACGTGATTTACCGCAAACCGGCCACTCCGGGTATGGAGAACTGCAAGGGTGTCATCCTGCAGGCGCACATGGATATGGTTCCGCAGAAAAACAATGATACGGTCCACGATTTCGAGAAAGACCCTATAGAGACTGTCATTGACGGTGACTGGGTAAGAGCCAATGGCACTACGCTGGGTGCTGACAATGGTATGGGCGTGGCTGCCATCATGGCCGTGATGGAGGACAAATCCTTGAAACACGGTCCGTTGGAGGCACTGATTACCGCTGACGAAGAGACCGGCATGTACGGGGCTTTCGGCCTGAAGGCCGGAGAACTCCATGGGGAGATTTTGCTTAACCTCGACTCGGAGACCGAGGGTGAACTCTTCATCGGATGTGCAGGTGGAATTGACGTGACCGCCTCATTACAATACAAAGAAGTGGAGACAGACCCGCAGGACATCGCCTTGAAGGTGACTCTCAAAGGTCTGCGTGGCGGACACTCCGGACTGGAGATTAACCAAGGTCGTGCCAACGCCAACAAGCTGATGGCTCGTTTCGTACGTGAGGCTATCGCTTCGGACGAGGCCAGACTGGTAAGTTGGAACGGTGGCAATATGCGCAACGCCATTCCGCGCGAGTGTGACGTGGTGATAACATTGCCCGCTGACAACGAAGAAGACGTGATGGACCTGGTGGCATACTGCGAGAAACTCTTCAACGAGGAGTTCCAGGCAACCGAAACGCCTATCTCCTTCAAGGCGGAGAAGGTGGCGTTGCCGACTATGGAAGTGCCCGAAGAAATTCAGGACAATCTGGTGGATTCCATCTTCGCTTGCCAAAACGGCATCATGCGTATGATTCCTACGAAACCGGATACCGTAGAGACCTCCTCCAACCTGGCCATTATCAACATCGGCGGTGGTGAGGCGACATTCCAGATATTGGCGCGCAGCTCTTCCGACTCCATGAAAGAGTATTTGGCCACGTCACTCGAAAGCTGCTTCTCCATGGCAGGCATGAAAGTGGAGATGTCCGGAAGCTATTCCGGTTGGGAACCCAATGTGGAATCGCCTATCCTCAAGGCCATGGTAGAATCCTACCACGAACAGTTTGGCGAAGAGGCGAGAGTTGTCGTTATCCACGCCGGCTTGGAGTGCGGCATCATCGGTGCCGTCATGCCGGGCTTGGATATGATCTCCTTCGGACCCACTTTGCAGTCTCCCCACTCGCCCGCTGAGCGTGTGTTGATACCTTCCGTGGCCAAGTTCTACGATTTCCTGGTGGCCACATTGGCTAACACCCCAAAGAAAGCATGACAATCGGCAAGCGTTCGCGCTTGCTGAAAACATAGGATAAACGGGCTGCTCCATCTGACAACAAAGGTGGGGCGGCCCGTTTCGTAAAGGTCTCCTTCCATGCGGCATCTCCCGGTTATCCGCGATTTAAAGTTTTTTATTGGGAACAGACGCGGTAAGCGGGGATGAAACCTATACATTTGTAGAAAATATCAAATAGGTATGGATATGAGAACTCTCATTTCGTTGACATTTATGCTTTGTTGTCTTGGATGGGGCGCACCCTCCAAGGCTCAGTCGTATGATAAACTATGGACGCAAGTGAACAAGAACTTGCGGAAAGACCTTCCCGAGTCGGTGGCGCGCTCCGCACTTTCCATTTATCAGAAAGCGAATCGGGAACATAACGCTCCGCAGATGATGAAATCCTATTTGGTGATGACGGATGCCCGTTTCCGTATCTCCAAAGACAGCCTGAAAATTGACATTGAAGGACTGAAGCGTTGGGCGGCGGAGGAGAAAGACTCTGTCAATGCAGCCGTGCTCTATAGCCTCTTGGGCGAAATGTGCATGGAGTACGACCGGACCGCTGATTGGGGAGACTTCTTTTTGCGGTCTGTGCAGCCTGTCGAGTCCTTGTCCAAACGCTCCGCCAAAGACTTTGTCCCTATGGTGAAGATGGGCGATGCCAGTGCGCGTTACGAACAGGACCGAATGTATCCCGTGTTGGCGAGACGGGCACTTCAACTAATGAAATACCAGTGGGGGAGTGATGTAAAGCAAATGATAGACAGAATCTGTCATAATCTTCAGCAATACTATCTTTCTCACGGACAGCGAGAGTCCTATGTGTTGGTAACGGTAGATTCCATTAAATGGCAGATGGACTACCCTAATTCCGTAAAACGCTATCGGAAATTGATTGCCGACTACGGAGATGTGGAAACAATCGTAGAAGCGTACTATGAATTGTGTACGAGTTGGAGGTACCATGGCAATCCTCTCGGAGCCATGAAACTTGCTGATGAGGCCATTGCCCGCTATCCGAAGTATCCGGGCATCAACCAATTGAAGGACTTGAAGAAAGAACTTTCCAAGCCATCCTTGTCGTTCGGATTGTATGACCCCTATCCGGGTAAGGAGGAACGTATGCGGGTAAACTACAGAAATCTGACCGCTTTTGATTTGAAAATATACCGTTTAACTGTTGACGACAAAAACAAGGTGTGGCGATACAATCCGAAAGACACCTATTGGAAAGGAAAGGTAAAACTCTATCGGACGGAACACTACACCCTACTGCCGACAACTGACCTGCGCCAGAGGGACACCTTGCTTGCGATAACCATTCCCGAGGAAGGATACTATTTGTTGGAAGCGATTCCCGTGAAACCCTATTCGGGCCGGTGCGAGACACGGAAGTCCCTCGTCAGAGTCCACGCATTGAGTGTCATTGCGGGTAGCCGATATAATAACCGTTCCTTGGGAATGGTGGTGGACCGAAGGAGCGGAAAGGCAGTGCCTGGAGCGAAAGTACAATTCTACCGATACGATAACGGAACATACAATCCCATCAAGGATCTCCTTACGGCCGACAATGATGGCATCGTAAGATGGGACTACGACAAAGGAGAGCGGTTTGACCAACATTTGTGGATGCAGGCTTATACTCCCGAGCACCAATGTATGCCAATACATAACTGTGGGTTGTTCGACAGGAAAGAAGCGGAACCGAAAGAAAACTTGACGTTGTCGCTCTACAGGGACCGGAGCGCCTACAGACCCGGACAGACCGTGTACATCTCGGGTATCGCTTTCACTCAGAAGGGCGACAGCCTCGGTGTGAAGAGCCAACTGCCTGTTGTCCTTACCCTGAAAGACCCCAACAGCAAAAACATTGGTAAAGCGTCGGTCACAACCAATGAGTATGGATCATTCCATGCATCCTTCGCTCTGCCAACGTCTTGCCTGAACGGATATTTCTTGGTGGAAGCGGACGGAAAGACGGCTACCGGTAACGTGGAATTCTGGGTTGAAGAGTACAAACGTCCGCAGTTCGACGTGCTGTTCTCTCCTGTTGAGGACTTCTATAAGGCAGGCGACACGCTCCGGATAAAGGGAACCGCCAAACGGTACACTGGTGTGCCTGTGCAAAATGCCCTGGTGAAATATTCCGTGACGACGGGTCTCTACAAACGGACGGAAGAGACTCGTGACTCTGTACGTACGGACTCTGCCGGTCAGTTTTGTTTCCCAATAGTGACAGATACTCTCCCGTACAATCAATATTGGTATCAAGTGGAGGTAATCTCACCTGATGGCGAGACACAGACGGCGTCCAGTTCCATAAATGTATACAAAGAACGCTATTGGTTGGAGTTGTCCGGCGCACCCACTTGCTGGATAAAGGAACATCGCAAACAGATGCGTTTTACATTGCTCAACTACGCCGGTCAACAATCTTCCCTGAGTGTGCGCTACGAACTATTTAAGCTGGAGATGAATGACTCCGGAAAATTGGTGGCCGGACAGCGTGTGCTTGCGGATAGCCGGATGAGCGGAGAACCCATCAATGTGGACGACATCTATTGTCTGCCATCGGGTAACTACCGGATGAGGATGTGGACGGATGATATACGGAAAGAATCCAAAGACTCTTTGGACATTAAGCTCTTGTCGCTTTCGGATGCAACCGTTCCCGAATGCACCGATTTGTTTCTGCATTCCGAACTTAGCGCGGACGGAAAGGAGCTCGTTGCCTATGTGGGCACTTCTCATAAGGACATCAGCCTGCTCGGATTGTTCTATACCGGTGACGGACGAGTTTGCGGATTTGGTCGTCCCGTCTCCAATCAATTGATTAGACTCACTTCCCGGTTTAACGAAAAGCTGGAGTATGGAGACTTCATCGAATTGGAGTGTGCCTTTGTGAAAGAGGGAAAACTCTACAGAAACTCAACGGCGATTGAAAAACCGAAACCCGATAAACAACTTCGACTGAAGTGGAAGACCTTTCGCGATAAACTGACCGCAGGAGGCAAGGAAGAGTGGAGATTGCAACTCCTTGACAAAGAAGGAAAACCTGCAGATGCGGAGTTGATGGCTACTCTCTATGATGCTTCACTGGACAAAAACTACGGATCAGGGCCCTGGCGTATGCCTTATAGGCTATGCCGAAATGTCCCTAATCTGGAAACGCGGCTCTTTTCCGGGGATGGAATCTATCAGCGTCTTGACTTTGAGATAACCAATCTGTCCGAAGAAAGCTTGGCTCTTACGACGTTGCTCAATCCGTTCCGCAATATTAAGTATGGATTGCCGAAGAAACGAAGAATCATGGGTAACGAAGACGTACAAGTTTCTATGACCGGCTCTGCGGGATTATGGACAAGGTCCGCACAGGATAGACCTATCGCATCGGAGGAGAATACCCTTAACGAGAAGTCCGTCGGACTGGATAGTCCCGCGGATGTCACCCCTCGTACGAACTTAACGGAGACCGCTTTCTTTTATCCACAACTTCGTACAAATGCGCAGGGCGATGTGGACATTGTCTTCACCCTGCCCGAAAGCCTGACCACCTGGCATCTGAAAGGTTTGGCGCATAACAAGGAGATGGACTGCGTCGTGCTGGACACGCTGGCGGTGGCTTCCAAGGAGTTTATGTTGCAGGCGGTACTCCCTCGGTTCGTGAGGGTAGGCGATGCGGCCACACTCACGGCCACCCTGTCTAACCTGACGAATAGGGTGGTGGCCGGGACGGTACGCATGGAACTCTTTGACCCTTCAACGGAAAAGGTGCTCCACTCGTCACGTCAGTCGTTCACCTTGAAGTCAGGCAACACGTTGCCCGTTTCGTTCGCCTGTAAGGTGACAGCGGATTACCCGGTAATGGCCTGCCGAATGATAGCCGAAGGCAACGGATACAGCGATGGGGAACAACATCTGTTGCCTGTCCTTGACAAGAAAGAACCCGTGGTGGAGGCTGTTACCGTGGCGATGACTAAACCCGGAACGCTGAATGCCGACTTGTCGAAACTCTTCAATAATCAGAGCGTAACGGCAACCAATCGCCGCTTGACCGTAGAGTTTACCGGCAATCCCGCGTGGCTGGCGGTGTTGGCTTTGCCTGCCGTGGAGTCTCCGTCCGACCATAACGCCTGCTCATTGTCCGCCGCTTACTACGCCTCACTGCTCTCCACATGGATTGTGGAACACAACCCGCGCATCCGCACCCTTATGGACGCGTGGAAAGCACAAGGTCTCAACGCTCCCGAAGAGACGTTGCAGAGTGAACTGCGGCGTAATCCCGAATTGAAAGAGCTCTTGTTGGAAGCCTCCCCGTTTATGGAGGATGCTGACCGTGAGACACAACAACGACGCCTTTGCAAGCAGTTCGACCTCAATAACCTGCGTAACCAACAGGACCTCTATGTTTCCAAGCTGAAAGAGTTGCAGACCGACGAAGGTGGATGGAGTTGGTATAAAGGCATGAAGGCCAACCGCTACATGACACTTTCCGTGATGGAAACCCTCCTTCGTGCAAAAGAACTCACGGGCGTGATGGACAATACCTGCATCGAGATGATCAACAAGGGATTCGATTATCTTGATGATATTGCCGTGGAAGTGGAGAAACGTATGCGCAAGGACAAGAACAGTTGGTGGCCTGATGAACTCATCTCCCATTATCTTTATCTGAACTGCCTGTCGCAAAGGACGCTGAGTAAAGACCTGCAGAAAACCTGTGACTACTTCATGGCGAGACTGAAGAAGACCACAGGCGAGATGACTATCTATGGCAAAGCCGTTGCGGTTCAGCTGTTTGACAACGAAGATGATGCCTCGTTGCGCGATGACATGGTGAAGACGTTGCTCGAATACAGTGTCTTCGCACCTGAAATGGGACGCTATTATGATACCTTCCTGGCTCGGTACACCTGGAGTGACTACCGTATACCGACGGAGTGCATGGTGATAGAGGCTCTGCTGAAAGTGGGCGGTCATGACAAGGAAGTCGCCCAGATGCGTCAGTGGCTGTTGCAGCAAAAGCGGGTACAGAGTTGGGACACGCCCCTGAATACCGCCAATGCCGTTTATGCCTTGCTGCTGGACAATGCCTCCATGTTGGCGGACAAACCCATGCCCACACTGCAATTGGACGGTAAGCAGATAGGTAAAGAACCGACTCTTGGACTGAACTCCGTGAAGGAAACTTTGTCGATACCTTCCAAGCGGAAAGCCCCTCGCGTGTTCACGGTGAAAAAGACCGATGACGGATTTTCCTACGGAGCTGTGTACGCTCGCTATACCGAAGATTCGGACAAGCTGAAACCCTATTCTCAAGGGCTCTCTGTCCGTTGTGACCTCTATGTGGAACGCGCTGCAAAGAGTGGAGTAGAGTGGGTAAAAGTGACTGACGGCATGGTGTTGAAAGTGGGAGACAAGGTGAAGAGCCTGTTGACGATTACCGCCGACCGCGACATGGACTTCGTGCAGGTAAGGGAGAACCGCGCCTCATGCATGGAACCCGTCGCTATGCATTCTGGCTATCGCTGGGGTTACTATTTGGCCGTGAAGGATGTCACGATGGAGTACTACATGGACAAACTCCCGAAAGGCACCCATCAGTACGAGAGTCTCTATTATCTGACGATGTCCGGCACCTATGAGGTGGGTGGCGTGAAAGTGCAGTCGGCCTATGCTCCGGCCTTTGGCGCTCACACGGGTGGGCAAGTGCTCAAAGTCCAACGCTAAAGGTTCGATAACTCTTTGTCTAATGGTACTTATTGTTAAATGACGTGCAAAGGCGATGGCTTTCCTTTTATTTTTCCTACCTTTGTCAGCCTATCAAGAAAGAATTATGAATCGAAAAGTCAGTATAGCCTGCCTGTTGTTGGGAATGACGGTGACGGCACAAGCCCAATCGCTCATATTTTGCAACGAGACGGAACAGAATGTCGGTGAGGTGATGTGGAAAAAGCCCGTCACCGTATCGTTTACCATAACCAACAAAGGCAACGACCCTTTAATAATCAATGACGTGAATGCCTCTTGCGGCTGTTTGGACACGAAATGGGACAGGAATCCCGTGGCACCGAAAGCCTCTACGGCCATCTCCGTGACCTACGACGCGAAGTTGCTCGGTCACTTCGAGAAATTCATTGAAGTGTCCACCAACGCCTCCGCCAAACCGGTGTACCTGACTGTCAAAGGTGTGGTGCGGTCGGAGATATCCGATTACTCGAAGGAATATCCGGTGCAGATAGGACCGTTCTATCTGAACAAGAAGACCCTGGACTTCCCCGATGTTAGTAGAGGCGAACATCCTACGCTGGAACTGGAGATACTGAACACCGCCACCGAAGCGTGCGAGCCGGTGCTGATGCACCTGCCGTCATATATAGAGGCGAAATCGATACCGGAAAAGTTGCAGCCGAAAGTTCCGGGCAAGTTGCAGCTGACCCTCTTGTCCGATAAACTTACCGATTTGGGACTGAAACGGACTTCCGTCTACCTGTCGCGTTTCTCGGGTGACAAGGTGAGCGATGACAATGAGATTCTCATCACCTCCGTGTTGTTGCCGGACTTCTCGCAACTGACCGGTTATCAGCGAAACGCTGTGCCGTCGGCGGCACTTTCCCAAACGGACCTCAACCTTCAATTGGGCAAGAAACAGAAGGGAACTTCCAGGGTGACGCTTACCAACAGTGGTAAGTCCGACCTGGAAATCTACAGTCTGCAGGTCAGTAACCCTGCCATCAATGTCCATTTGGGCAAACGCAAGGTGCGCCCGGGCGCGAAGATTCAGCTCAGAGTGAAGATTCAAGAAGCCTATTTGCGTAAACAGACGGGCGTTTATAAGGTAGTGATGATAACCAACGACCCCAACCATCCGAAGTTGGAGCTGAAGATAAGTGTCACCAAATAGCATTATCTATGGAACAGGCAGTGGAGCATCCTGAGAATAACGAGGAGTATAAAGGACTGACCGTCAACAAGGGTATAGAACACCCTTCCATGGTTAGTCCTTACTTAAGTAGCCGCAAACGGGTGAAGCGTCGCGAGCTTTCCGTATCCGACTATGTGGAAGGTATTTTGAAGCAGGACGTGACTATCCTCAGTCAAGCCGTAACCTTGGTGGAGAGCGTGCGACCCGAACATCAGGCGTTGGCTCAAGAGGTGATAGAGAAATGCTTGCCCTATGCCGGAAAGTCCGTACGGGTGGGCATCAGCGGTGTGCCTGGCGCAGGCAAGAGCACCTCCATTGACGTGTTCGGACTCCATGTGTTGGAACGGGGAGGCAAGTTGGCCGTGCTGGCCATCGACCCGAGTAGTGAACGCAGCAAGGGTAGCATCCTGGGCGACAAAACGCGTATGGAGAAGCTCTCCGTGCATCCGCGGTCGTTCATACGCCCCAGTCCATCTGCGGGCTCATTGGGTGGTGTGGCTCGCAAGACCCGTGAGACCATCATCCTTTGTGAAGCCGCCGGATACGACAAGATATTCGTGGAAACGGTAGGGGTAGGGCAGAGCGAAACGGCCGTGCATTCCATGGTGGACTTCTTTCTGCTCATCCAACTGGCCGGAACGGGAGACGAACTGCAAGGCATCAAGCGGGGCATCATGGAAATGGCGGACGGCATCGTGATAAACAAAGCCGATGGCAGCAACATCGAAAAGGCGAAACTGGCGGCTACCCACTTCCGTAACGCGCTTCACCTGTTCCCTGCTCCGGAGAGTGGATGGACACCCGAAGTGCTAACCTATTCGGGATTCTATGGCCTGGGCATAAAGGAGATATGGGACATGATAGACCGGTATGTAGACTTCGTGAAGCTCAATGGGTACTTTGACTACCGAAGAAACGAGCAGTCGAAATATTGGATGTATGAATCCATCAACGAACATTTGCGCGACAGTTTCTACAATAATCCGGCCATCTCTTCCCTGTTGCCGGACAGGGAGAATGATGTGCTGAACGGAAAGCTGACCTCCTTTGTGGCGGCCCGGCAGTTGCTGGATATTTATTTCGGCAAGAAGTAAGATAAAAGGTGACGGCCGTTGCACAGGACCGGCAGGATAAACGGACCAATCCGCAAAGAGAAATCTCCATCCGTCTGCAGTAGGCAGTCGGGTGGAGATTTCTCTTGTTTGATGCTATCTGTGGGGATGCCAATCAGATTGAAAGCTCACGCAGGACGCTGACCAATTCCGGCTGGATAGGCTTGTCCTTCTTGATGGCTTTGGTGAAAGGCACATAGACGATTTCGTCGTGGTCGATGCCGATCATCACGTTGCGTTGCCCTTCCATCAAGGCGTCGATGCTGGCGGCTCCCATGCGGCTGGCAATGATGCGGTCGTGAGCCGTAGGACTTCCACCGCGCTGCAAGTGGCCCAAGATGGATACGCGTACGTCGTATTGCGGATACTCTTTCTTCACGCGCTCGGCGTAGTGCATGGCACCTCCGGTGATGGGACTCTCGGCAACCAACACGATACTACTGCTCTTGGACTTTCGGAAGCCATTCTTGATGAACTCTTCCAGTTGGTCCACCTCGGTACTGAACTCCGGGATGATGGCCGCTTCCGAACCGGAAGCGATGGCACCGTTCAGAGCCAGGAAGCCGGCGTCGCGTCCCATAACCTCGACAAAGAACAGACGCTCGTGCGAGGTTGCTGTGTCGCGGATTTTGTCCACGGCGTCCAAGATGGTATTCAGTGCGGTATCATAACCGATAGTGGTGTCCGTACCGTAGAGGTCGTTGTCAATTGTTCCGGGAAGTCCGATGCAAGGCACGTCATACTCCTGTGCAAAGATGCGGGCACCCGTCAAGGAACCGTCGCCGCCGATGACAATCAGCGCGTCGATTTCCTCCTTCTTCATGTTCTCGTAAGCGATGGCTCTACCCTCCGGGGTGGTGAACTCTTTGCACCGTGCGGTCTTCAGGATGGTGCCGCCCCGCTGGATGATGTTGCTCACGTTCTCTGTCCTGAACTCCTCAATTTCGTCCGTTATCAGACCCTTGTAGCCCCTGTAGATACCTTTGACCTTGAGGTTGTTGTAGATGGCCGCACGTGTCACCGCACGAATGGCCGCGTTCATACCCGGAGCGTCACCTCCTGAGGTTAAGATTCCGATACATTTTATTTCTCCCATAAAACTACCTATTTAAAAACGTTGCAAATTTAGTAAATAATTGAGGATGGTTTCAAAAAGGATGCTAAATCTATTGGATAGAAAGATAAAAATAGGTTAATCATTAGTGATTTGTTACATCTTTTTGGTGCTTCTGGATAGCGGCCTTGCATTCTTCCATCAGCCACTTGGGGGTGGAAGTGGCTCCGCAGATGCCGATGCGGGAGATGCCGCTCAGCAGGCTGTAGTCAATCTCGCTGGCGTCATTAATCAGGTAGGAGTTCGGGTTCACCTTCTTGCACTCGTTGAACAGCACCTTTCCGTTGGAACTCTTTTTCCCGCAGACAAAGAATATCAAGTCGTGCGAGGCGGCGAAGTTACGGATGTTGGTCATCCGGTTGGCCACTTGACGGCAGATGGTGTCGTAGTATTTGAAGTCGGCGGGAGCCATGATGTGCTCCTCTATATATTGTACAATCCGCTTGAACTCGTCCAACGATTTGGTGGTCTGCGAATAGAGGCGTATGTCTTTGTGGAAATCCAGTCCCTTGGCCTCCTCCAGTGACTCTATCACGATGGCTTTCCCTTGGGTTTGTCCCACTAATCCCAATACTTCGGCGTGGCCGTTCTTCCCGTAGATGACTATCTGCCGGCCGTGCGTGTCGTCCGAGTCGAACTCCCGCTTTATCCGTTTCTGCAGTTGTAACACGACGGGGCAAGTGGCGTCAATCACCTCCAGGTGGTTCGCTTTGGCGGTCAGGTATGTTTCGGGGGGCTCGCCGTGCGCGCGCAGCAGAATCTTGGCATCGTGCAACTGCTTGAATTCCTCGTGGTTTATGGTAATCAATCCCATCTGTTTCAGCCGCTCGCACTCCATTCCGTTGTGTACAATGTCGCCCAGGCAGTAGAAGTCTGTTCCTTTGGCCAGTTCGGTCTCCGCCTTTTGGATGGCTGTCGTCACGCCAAAGCAGAATCCCGATTCCTTGTCAATCTCTATGTGTATCATTCGCCTGCCGCTCTAAGGTATTGTTGGGTCAGCCACCGCTTCTGCTCTTCGATGGTGAGGTCGCTGTTGTCGAGCAGGATGGCGTCGTCCGCTTTGCGCAGAGGACTGACGGCACGATGCTCGTCAATATAGTCACGTTCCTTCACGTTTTTCAGAATCTCATCGAAGCTGTTCTCCTCGCCCTTGGCTTTCAGTTCGTCGTAGCGTCGCTGTGCGCGAATCTCGGCTGAGGCCGTGACGAAAATCTTCAGTTCGGCATCGGGGAACACCGTCGTGCCGATGTCGCGGCCATCCATTACGATACCCTTGTCCCGTCCCATCATCTGCTGCTGGGCCACTAAGGCTTCGCGCACGAAATCGATGGCGGCGACGATGCTCACCTTCGACGACACCTTCATGGTGCGTATCTCACTCTCCACGTTCGCTCCGTTGAGGTAGGTCTGCGGTTTCTTCGTTTCCGGGTCTATGCGGAAGCGTATCTCTATGTCGGCAATCCGCTTGCGGAGCGACTCTTTGTCTATTCGGTCTCCGTCGAAGAACCCCTGTTGCAGGCAATAGAGTGTCACGGCCCGGTACATTGCGCCGCTGTCTATGTAGATGTAGCCAATCTCTTTGGCCAAGTCCTTCGCCATTGTGCTTTTGCCGCATGAGGAATATCCGTCCACAGCGATAACTATCTTTTTCATGCTCGTTTTTGTTTGCAAAAGTAACCCATTTCTCACTAATACCATGCGGGTGCGCTGAAAAAACTTGTTGGCTACCTGCGGTATCCTTTCATTTGCGAAGGCATTTGAGAAGGTTTGTCGGTTTCCGGGTGTCTCCTTGATGCAAGTACTTAGGTTGGCGCTTGTAAGTACTTACGTTGGCACTTGAAAGTACTTACGTTGACGGATGCAAGTACATACGTTGCCAAGCGAGAGGAGACAGCCCATGCTCCCGGTCGGGAGGCTATACCCCCGTTGTCCGATGAGGTTAACCTCATCGCCCCGAGAGGTTAACCTTACAAGCCTGAGAGGTTAACCTCGCAGCCTCATGAGGTTAACCTCATAAAAAACCATGTCGCGGCCTGTGTCATGTCCTGATTCGCTTGTCGGTTTTCCGGGTATATAACTAAATAGGTTGTCGACCTTCGCATTTTCCCGCGGTCATGGCACCGGTAGGGTTAAAAAATACAAATTAAGGGCTTGCCGGACGCAAAAAGATGAAAGAACGGTAGGCGAATGAAAGAAAAGGAGTATATTTGCATCAAAAGAGTAACACCTTATTTAAATATAATTTTATGGAAGTTAAAAAATCACCCAAGGCAGACCTTGAAGGTAAGAAGATTACCTGGCTGCTTATTGGTTATGTGCTGATTTTGGCTGCTATGTTTGTCGCTTTCGAATGGAGTGAACGCGACAGAGAGGTCTTGACAGTGCAAGGACCAGTTGAAGTTACATTTGAGGAGGATATCGTGCCAATTACCCAGCAAGAGGTAAAACCGACTCCTCCACCGCCCAAAGCACCTTCTGCGGAAGAAGTGTTGAAGATTGTGGACAATGACGCGAACGTTGAAGAAACCGAGATAGCCTCTACCGAGGATAAAGGTGAAGCCGTACAGGTCGTAGCCTCTGGCCCCGCGGTAGTCGTTGCTGAGGTTGAACCGGAAGAAGAGCCTGTGTTCCAGGTTGTAGAAAAGATGCCTAAGTTCCCCGGTGGAGACGCGGAGTGCATGAGATTCTTGAGCAAGAACATCAAGTACCCGACTATCGCACAGGAGAACGGTATCCAAGGCCGTGTAATCCTTCAGTTCGTGGTAAACAAAGACGGTTCCATCGTGGACGTGGTTGTAGCGCGTAGCGTTGACCCCTACTTGGACAAAGAGGCAGTGCGCGTGGTAAAACTGATGCCTAAATGGGAACCGGGAGAACAGCGCGGTAAACCGGTGCGCGTGAAATATACATTACCGGTTATGTTTAGATTACAGTAATATTGTTTAATTAATAAGGTGATAAAAGGCTGCTCCTAAAAGCGCAGCCTTTTTTTTGACCGTTTCCACCAATACCTATATTAATATGATGTATAGTTCATCTGCTTTGTTGGAAAAAGTGAATGCCGGCATCGCCGGGCTCAAGTACTCCCACGAGCCCAGGGGACTTTATGAGCCGATCACTTATGTACTCTCCCTCGGCGGAAAACGCATCCGTCCGGTGCTGATGCTCTTGGCGTACAATATGTATAAGGAAGAGACGAAGGCTGCGCTGATGCCGGCTATCGGCATTGAGATGTATCACAACTACACCCTTTTGCACGATGACTTGATGGACCGCGCCGACATGCGCCGCAACAAACCGACCGTACATAAGGTGTGGAACGATAACGTAGCCATCCTCTCGGGCGACACCATGCTGGTGCTGGCTTACCAATTGATGTCGCGCTGTAGCAAGGTCCACCTGAAAGAGGTACTCGACCTCTTTAGTCTGACCGCGCAGGAAATAGGGGAGGGACAGCAGTACGACATGGAGTTTGAAAGCCGTAACGATGTGACCGAAGCCGAGTATATCGAGATGATTCGGCTCAAAACCTCCGTACTGTTGGCGGCCAGTCTGAAAATCGGTTCGATACTTGCCGACGCTCCGTCTACGGACAGCGACATTCTCTATGACTTCGGCGTGCAGATAGGACTTGCGTTCCAACTGCAGGACGACTACCTGGACGTGTACGGCGACACGGCCACCTTTGGGAAGAAAATCGGTGGCGACATCCTGTGCAACAAAAAAACCTTCCTGCTGATAAACGCTTTGCGCAATGCCGACGACAAACAACGTGCGGAATTACAGATGTGGTTGGATAAAAAGGATTTCCTGCCCGAAGAAAAGATTGCGGCCGTTACGAGAATCTATAACGAGACAGGCGTACGCGAATTGTGCAGCGGCAAGATAGACTCCATCTTTGCTGCCGGTATGGCGCAGCTCGACCGCCTTTCCGTTCCGAAAGATCGGAGAGAGACACTTCGCCAGTTCGCCCTTTCACTAATGAACCGAAAAGTATAAACGGATGCTGATAGACACCCATTCCCATCTGTTTATGGACGAGTTCGCTCCCGATTTGCCGGAAGTGATGCAGCGCGCTTTTGCCGCCGGGGTGGAGCGCATCTACATGCCCAACGTAGACCTCTCTACCCTGGAACCGTTGCTGCGTGTCTGCGACCAGTACCCCGGCAAATGCTTTCCGCTTATCGGGCTTCACCCCACTTCCGTCACTTCGGCGGCCTGTCAAGACGAACTGTCCGCCATCAAAAGGAGCTTGGACGAACATCCCGGACGGTTTGCGGGTATCGGTGAGGTCGGCCTCGACTTCTATTGGGACACCACCTACGCCAAGGAACAGATGCGGGTCTTCGAGGAACAACTACAGTGGGCGTTGACTTGTGATTTGCCGCTGATTATCCATTGCCGCAATGCCTTTGAGGCACTCTATGACTGCATGAAGCCCTATATCGACACCCCACTGAGAGGAATATTCCATTGCTTCACCGGTGATGAAGCCGACGCGGATCGCTTCTTGCGATTCGAGCATTTCCTTTTCGGCGTAAACGGAGTCGTGACATACAAGAAATCTTCGCTGCCTGCCATGCTGCACAGCAAGATTCCCCTCGGCCGGTTGGTCCTGGAGACCGACTCCCCCTACCTGCCTCCCGTCCCTTTCCGTGGAAAACGGAACGAGACCTCCTATATTAAATATGTAGCGGAGAAAGTCGCGCAGATTTATGAGCTTCCCTTGGAACAGGTGGAGCGGCAAACATCCCAAAACGCTTTAGCCCTCTTTGGGGCGTAAAGAGCTCTAAGGACGTATTAAAGAATTTTAAATTTGGGTTATTATCGCAATATTTGGGTGCTGATAACGGGTATAAGAAAAAAAAAGAATATATTTGCCGATGAAATCGTTTGCCGTAACGGAGAATCTTCGTATTTTGCGGTCGTTTTTGAAAGCAGACACTATTGGAGAGATGCTCGAGTGGTTGAAGAGGCACGCCTGGAAAGCGTGTATACGCCTAAAGCGTATCGGGGGTTCGAATCCCCCTCTCTCCGCAAACAAAAACAAGTAAAACAGAATAAAATAGTAATAATTAATTTAATCTTAAAAATTAGACACACATGAAAAAGTTATTTGCAATTATTGCAGTGATGGGAATCCTTTCATTTGGATTAACTCAGGCAGTTATGGCTCAAGACGAGGCTGCTGCTCCAGCTGAACAAACGGAACAGGTGGCCGCAACTGACGAAGCCGCAGCAGAACCCGAGACAGTCGTTGTTGAAGGTGGCATTCACAAAGAAATCAAAGTTAAATTCATCGAGGGTAGTGCGGACTTCATGTCATTGGTTGCTATCGCATTGGTTTTGGGTTTGGCGTTCTGCATTGAGCGTATCATTTACCTGAGTCTCGCTGAAGTCAATACTAAGAAGTTACTTAAAGGTATCGAGGACGCTTTGGAGAAAGGCGACGTGGAAGAGGCTAAGACGGTTTGCCGCAACACGAGAGGTCCCGTTGCTTCCATCTGCTACCAGGGCTTGATGAGAATCGATGAGGGTGTTGACGTTGTTGAGCGTTCAGTAGTTTCTTACGGAGGCGTTCAGTCAGGTTACCTTGAGAAAGGATGCTCTTGGATTACCCTGTTCATCGCGATGGCTCCGTCACTCGGATTCTTGGGAACTGTGGTTGGTATGGTCATGGCCTTCGATAAAATCCAGGCTGCAGGTGATATCTCTCCGACAGTCGTTGCCGGCGGTATGAAGGTCGCCTTGATTACTACCATCTTCGGTTTGGTCGTTGCATTGATTCTGCAAATATTCTACAACTATATCCTTTCAAAAATTGAGGCTTTGACAAGCGACATGGAAGATTCTACAATCAACCTGCTTGATATGATTACAAAGTACAATTTGAAATACAAAAAATAATAGACACAAATGGCAAAGTTATCATATAAAGTATCTTACTATGTGATGTATGCCATCTTTGCAGTTATTATAATTGTATTGGCATTATTCTACTTCGTTGGATACACGAATCCTGTAGGAGAATACAACGCTCCGGAGCATACAGAGACATTAATCTATTTAATGTACATTCTCTTCGGCATCGCCGTGTTGTCCGCTGTAGCTGCCGCCGTTGCCCAGTTCATAGCGGCCTTCCGAGACAATGTGAAGAATGCACTCAAGTCTTTGATCGGTTTTGTGTTGTTGGTTGTCTTGATACTCGTTACTTACTCAATGGGATCGGATGTTCCCGTGAAGACCGGTGACGGTGTGTACTCAGACGCCTTCTGGTTGAAGGTAACGGACATGTTCCTCTTTTCTACTTATTTCTTGTTGGGTATAGCCGTGCTGGCTACTCTGATTAACTTGACCGGAATCTTTAGAAAGAGATAATAATATCATTGATTAACTATTAAGTAAGTAAAAATGGCAAAAAGTAAAAGAAGCGTTCCTGGCATTAACTCCAGTTCTACGGCTGACATCGCTTTTATTCTGCTCATTTTCTTCCTTGTTACAACATCAATGGACACGGATAGAGGTTTGGCGCGTCAGTTGCCTCCTCCTCCACAGGAACAAGATCCTGAAGATATTATTGTTAAGGAACGGAATGTGCTGGCGGTACGTCTGAATGCAAATAACCAGCTTATGTGCGGTTCAGACTATATCGATGTCAACGAATTGAGAGCCAGAGCCAAGGAATTCATTACAAACCCGACTGATGATCCTAATCTGCCTGAGAAACATGCCAAGCAGATAGCCTTCTTCGGTAATGTGATGGTTACTGATAAGCACGTGATTTCTGTTCAGAATGACCGTGGAACGAGCTACAAGGCTTATTTCAACGTGCAGAATGAATTGATTGCCGCTTATAATGAATTGAGAAACGAACTTGCTCTGAGTCAGTTCAATAAGAAATATAACGAATGTTCTGAAGAAGAGCAGGATGCGATTCGTGAGTATTATCCTCAGAAGATTTCTGAAGCAGAACCTAAAAACTATGGAGGTAAATAACAATGGGAAGATTTGATAAGAAAGGTAAACGTGGAATGCCGGAGTTGAATACTTCGTCCTTGCCTGACCTTATTTTCACCTTGTTGTTCTTCTTCATGATTGTAACATCTATGCGTGAGGTAACGTTGAAGGTGGAGTTCACGGTTCCGCAAGGTACGGAGTTGGAAAAGCTCGAAAAGAAATCTTTGGTTTCATTCATTTATGTAGGTCGTCCTACTCAGGAACTCCGCAAGAAAATGGGTTCTGAGAGCCGTATCCAGTTGAACGACAAGTTCGCTGACGTGGCTGACGTTATGGATTACGTCTATCAGGAGCGTGCCAACATGAGTGAGGCGGACCAGCCTTTTATGCGTGTCTCTTTGAAAATCGACCAGGATACCAAGATGGGTATCGTAACCGATATCAAGCAGGCTTTGCGTAAGGCATACGCTTTGAAGATTAACTATTCAGCTTCGCAAAGACAGTAAGATTAAGGGTTTTCAACTCAATACTGTAAACGGGAGAACAGACAAATGTTCTCCCTTTTTGTTTTGTTAAAATAAAATGTGTTATTATTCTTGCAGAGACATAAGGGAAAGCACTACTTTTGTTGCCATAATGTTTCACTAAAACCTAAACTTTCATGAGAAAGCTACTTCTTTTATTAGTAGTATGTTGCTGTGCATGTACCACTTTCGCACAGACGATAGATTGGAACAAGGCTCTCCCGGCCGATTCCAAAACACGAATAGGAAAGTTACCCAATGGTATCACCTATTATCTCCGTCACAATGAGGAACCCAAACAACGGGCAAGTTTCTACATTATCCGTAACGTGGGTGCTCTCCTTGAGGAGGATGCACAAGACGGCTTGGCTCACTTCCTTGAGCACATGGCTTTCAACGGAAGCAAGAACTTCCCCGGTAACAGTATGATTTCTTCGCTGGAGCGTAACGGTATCTCTTTCGGTGGCAACCTGAACGCTTATACTACGCAAAATGAAACGGTTTACAACATCAGTGACGTGCCTTCCAACAACGACGCTTTGGTGGACACTTGCCTGTTGATTCTGCACGACTGGTCGTACTACTTGACCCTTGCGGATAAGGACATCGACGAAGAACGTGGTGTCATCTCCGAGGAGTGGCGTTCCCGTCGCGACGCGTCCGCCCGTATGCGTGAGCAACAGAACCTGGTGCTGCTCAAGGATTCCAAATATGCGGTGCGTGATGTCATTGGTGACTTGAAGGTTATCCAAAACTTCAAATATCAGGAGCTTCGTGACTTCTATTATAAATGGTACCGTACGGATTTGGAAGCCATCGCCATCTGCGGAGACTTTGACATAGACAAGATGGAACAGAAGATCAAGAATGTCTTCTCCTCCATCCCCGCTATCGAGAACCCGACACCGCGTCCTTTCTATGAAGTGCCCGGGCACAAGGACACCTATTTCTGTTTGGCTACCGACAAGGAGGCTACGCAGTCTACTGTCGCTGTTATCCGTTTCTGGAAGTCCAAAGAGCGGAATCGGACCGTCACCTATCAGAATATCAAGGATGACCTCATGGCCTCTTTCTATAACTCGATGTTGTCGAGCCGTCTGAGAGAAATGGTGCAGAAAGGTACTGCGCCCTTCATGAACGCCTCCATCGGTTATGGCGGTTTCGTGCGCGGCTATGTCTCCTACGACCTTTACGCGATAGCGAAGCCCAATCAGGAAGATGCCGCGTTGAAGGCGGTGCTGACGGAGCATGCGCGTGTCGCCCAGCATGGATTTACCGAAGGAGAACTCAATCGCGTGAAGACAAACTTCCTCGCCAATTTGGAGTCTTCCCTGAAAGAAATTGACAAAACCGCTAACGAGGCCTACATTAAGGAGATGCAGTCGCACTTCCTCGAAAACGAGGCGATGGTTGATTTCGTGGACTACTACAATGCCGTGAAGGAGATTCTCCCGACCATTACCGCCGCAGAGGTATCCGACAAGGTTAAAGAGTGGTGGAAAGAGGACAACCGCGTGATTGTCGTCAACGGACCGAGCGAAGGGGTGAAGCACCTCACCGAACAGGAGGCGAAAGCCATCGTGGCCGAGTCGGAAATCATGACCGTGGACGCTTACGAGGACGAGGATGTTTCCGGCAACCTGATAAACGGGGAGTTGAAAGGCTCCGCCATCGTGAAGACCAAGTCTCTGCCGGCCTTTGACGCGGAAGAGTGGACTTTGGCCAATGGTGCCAAGGTGATATTCCGCAAGGCCGATTTCGATAAAGACAATGTAGCCCTCTACGCTTACAGTGCCGGTGGTACTTCCCGGTTTGATACGGACCTGCTGCTTTCCGCCCAGAATACGGCCAATCTGGTGAATGCTTACGGCTTGGGCGATTATGACGCCATTGCCCTCAAAAAGTTACTTACCGGAAAGAACGCGGGATGCTCCGTAGGCATCAACGGCCTGTACGAGACGGTCAGCGGTTCGTCTACGCCGCAGGATATGGAGACGATGTTCCAGTTGCTCTACCTCCGGTTCGAGAAACCGCGCTTCGATGCCAATGTTCACCAGGTGATGATAGACCGTAACCGCATCCTGTTGCAACAGGCCCAGGGAAATCCGGAAACCATCATGCGCGATTCGTTGAAGCTGATTAGCTCCAACTACAATCCGAGAGTTCAGTTGCTGAAGGCGGACAATATCGACCAGATTACCTTGGACAAGATAGAAACCGTCTACCGCGACCGTATCGCCGACGCGAGCGACTTCACTTTCTTCATTGTCGGTAATGTCGATGCCGAGTCCGTGAAGCCGTTGGTTGAGAAATACATCGGCTCCATCTCTTCCACTTATCGCCACGAGAAATGGATCGACCGCAAGGTGCGTGGACCGAAGGGCAAAGTGGAGAAGGTTATAGAGATTCCGTTTGAGACACCGAAGACCAAGGTGCTCATCAGCTTCTCCAAACAAATGAAGTATGACTTGAAGCAGATCTTTGAGAACACCGTACTGAAGGAAATCCTCACCATGCGTTACACGGCCAACATCCGTGAGAAAGAGGGTGGCACCTATGGCGTGGGCGTATTCGAAAGCGTAAGCCGTGAACCTATCTGCGAATACACCATGGATATGCAGTTCGACTGCGAGCCTGACCGGGCGGCACATCTGAAAACCTTGATTTACGCCGAGATAGACAAACTAATCAAAGACGGTGTGACGGAGGACGAGTTGAACAAGGTTGTCCTCAACCTTCAGAAAAACCGGGAGCAGAGCAAGCACCACAACGCCTATTGGATGGGTGTGCTCAACTCGTACTACCAGACTGGCATCAACACGGATGATGCCGCCAACTATGAACAAATTCTTCAGGCGTTGACACCCAAGGATATCCAGAAGTACGCCAAGAAGCTGTTCAACAAGATTGACGTGGTGGACATCATGTTCGTCCCCAAAAAGTAACAGCCGTTACCAACCATAAAGCGCAAGCCTTGCCTACCGATATAGTGTCGGAGGGCAAGGCTTCGCTGCCTTATACGGCTTCCTCATGGATGTCGCTTGGATTCTTTATAAAGTGTTAAATCAAACGGATATCGAAAAATAAGTAATGGTTTTGCGTGGTTCTGTTCTTATTTTATCTATATTTGTAAAAAATAAACGAAAAGAAGAATGGGACACCATCAATTAGATTCTTTGGACGAGCAGATTCTAAAGCTGATAGCTAACAATGCTCGTATTCCTTTTTTGGAAGTGGCGCGTGCTTGCAATGTATCCGGAGCCGCTATTCATCAACGTATTCAGAAGTTGACGAACCTTGGCATCGTGAAAGGTTCCGAGTTCGTCATCGACCCTGAGAAGATAGGCTATGAAACCTGTGCGTACATCGGCTTGTTCTTGAAGGACCCCGGGCAGTTCGATACCGTGACCAACGCCTTGAAGAGTATTCCCGAGGTAGTGGAATGTCATTTCACGACCGGCAAGTATGACATCTTCATCAAGATCTACGCCAAGAATAACCATCATCTGCTCACGATCATCCACGACAAACTGCAACCGTTGGGACTGCAACGCTCGGAAACCATTATCTCCTTCAATGAGGCCATCAAACGTCAGATGCCGATTCTTGACCTGTGCGAAAAGAAGGGGCGGTTCTCGGACTCGGATGAAAACGAGGAGGTCGACGACGATGAATGAATAAAACGCCAGGGGGGCTTTACTTCCTGACGTAATTAATGAAATTGTAGGAAAAGAGATGTTTGTCATCAGGTTGACGGACATCTCTTTCCGTTTCTACCCACTCCGTAGGGTCTATCGCGGGGAAGAAGGCGTCCGCTTCCTGGGGAATGTCGTCCACCAGCGTGACGTAGAGCTTGTTGGCGAAGGCCATCGCCTGATTGTAGACCGACGCGCCCCCTATGACGAACACCTCCTCGTCCGGCGCGCAATGTGACAGAGCCTCTTCTAAGGAAGAGAAACGTTCGGCACCCGGAAAGACGACCTCCGCCTGGCGGCTCAAAACAATGTTCCGCCGGTTGGGAAGGGCTCCTTTGGGCAATGACTCAAACGTGCGCCGTCCCATGATGATGGTGTGCCCCGTGGTGAGAGCCTTGAAGCGTTTCAGGTCGTTCGGTAGCCAATAGAGCAATTTGTTGCCGTAGCCGATGGCGTTGTTGCGCGCCACCGCCACGATGATACTGATTGGTTGGTCTGTTGTCCGGCTCATCTTTCTTCTCCTTTCCGCCTCTGTTATACGGCCACCACACCGGCAATGTGCGGGTGTGGATTGTAGTTCTCCAACTCAAAATCCTCGAAGCGGAAGCTGAACAAATCCTTCACGTCGGGGTTGATTCTCATCGTGGGCAGTGGCCGCGGCTCGCGTGTCAGCTGCAGCTTCACCTGCTCGATGTGGTTACAATAGATGTGCGCGTCGCCCAATGTGTGGATGAAGTCGCCCGCTTTCAGTCCCGTCACCTGTGCCATCATCATCAGCAGCAAGGCATACGAGGCGATGTTGAAGGGTACGCCCAAGAAACAGTCGGCACTCCGCTGGTACATCTGCATGCTCAGCCGCCCGTTCACGACATAGAACTGGAAGAAGGCGTGGCAAGGCGGCAGGTTCATGTTGTTCAGGTCCGCCACGTTCCACGCACTCACAATGATACGCCGCGAGTCGGGATTGTGCTTGATGGTCTCTATCGCCTCTTTTATCTGGTCGATGTGTCCGCCGTTGTAGTCGGGCCACGACCGCCATTGATAACCATAGATATGTCCCAGGTCACCGTTCTCATCGGCCCATTCGTTCCATATCCGCACGCCATGCTCCTGCAGGTATTTCACGTTCGTGTCGCCATTGAGAAACCAAAGCAGTTCGTAGATGATGGACTTCAGGTGGAGCTTCTTCGTGGTGAGGCAGGGAAATCCCTCCTCCAGATTGAAGCGCATCTGGTGTCCGAATACGCTGATGGTACCTGTCCCGGTCCGGTCTTCTTTCTTTGTGCCCTCCGTCATGATTCGCTGCAGGAGGTCTAAATATTGTTTCATGTCGTAGTCTTTGTTGCTAAGAAAATCTTCGCAAATGTACGAAAAACCTACTTCCCGTCCCTCTCCCTGAAGTTTGTTTTTGTTTGTCGTGAATGTTAAAGTAGGGAATATTTATGTTGGTTTACACTTTTTATCTATATTTGCATTAACGAAATCTATTACGGACAAAAACAAGCGAAGTTATGAAAAAGATTGTATGGATTATTGCGTTGGCGTTGGCGGGTGCCGGCATCAATCGGGTGAATGCACAGGATGATTACCAAGCCGGATGCTTCAAGCATTTCAGTGTCGGCCTTAGTGCCTCTTCTTTTGGTGTAGGCGTGGATGTCGCCACAAATTTGGGCAATCATTTCATGTTGCGTGGAGGAATAGACCTCATGCCGGATTACACAGTCAATACGGATGTGGAAGTGGACGTTTCCGGATTCTCCTCTTCGACGGAAGTAAATCTTGAAGCCTCCTTCAAGCGCACGCAGTACAGCCTGTTGCTCAATTGCTATCCTTGGAAGAAATCTTCGTTCTTCATTGCCGGCGGTCTTTACATGGGCGGAAAGGACTTGGTGACAATTGACGCTAAGAGTGATGAGTTGAAACGGATTGTGGACCAATACCCTGACGCCGGATTGGTTATCGACCAGTACAAACTCCCCATCTCTGCCGACGGTTCCGTGAAAGGCGGTCTCAGCGTGAGCGGCACGCGCCCGTATCTGGGTTTGGGCTTTGGCCGTCTTGTTCCGCAAAAACGCGTGGGGTTCATGTTCGAGCTCGGTGTGCAGTTCCACGGAACTCCTAAGGTATATTCCACCGAAGGAAATCTGGAAGAGTTGAACGGCTACAATGCGGACGATGAGTTGAGTAAGATTGTGGAGAACCTCACCGTCTATCCGGTTCTCAAATTGCGCCTCTGCGGCAGGATATTTTAGTGGTCTCAGCCGCGTTGCCGGAGTCGTTCCTCCATTATCGCGCTCTCTGTGTTTGCGGTCAACTCTTTCCCGGCGGCACGTTTTTCCCCTTTCTTTCGTGCTATTCCGACTCTTTTCCGTAAGTTTGCAGCGAACTAAAGAAACATTTGTTCGCATGAATTTACCGGAAGAGTTTGAGAAAGAGATGACCTCCTTGCTGGGAGTGGAAGAGTACGCACGCTTTCGCGATGCCCTGCTACAGGAATCGCCCGTGAGCGTGCGGGTCAATGAGGCGAAAATGCCGGTTCGCCCCGATTCGGACGGACCGCTCGCTACGGCGCGGCGTGTCCCTTGGTCTGCGGCTGGCTATTACTTGGACCAACGGCTGACCTTCACCTTCGACCCACTCTTCCATGCCGGATGTTACTATGTGCAGGAAGCCTCTTCGATGTTCGTGGAGCGGGTGTTGCGTACCTATGTCGACTCGCCCGTTGTCATGCTCGACCTCTGTGCCGCCCCCGGCGGAAAGTCCACATTGGCGCGTGCGGCCTTGCCGCAGGGCAGTCTGCTGGTGTGCAACGAGCTGATACGCAACCGGGCGCAGGTGCTTGCCGAGAACATGACCAAGTGGGGACATCCCGAGGTGATAGTAACCCAAAACGCCCCCGCTGACTTCGCCGCTTATCCTTCACTCTTCGACGTGATATTGGCGGACGTGCCTTGCTCGGGCGAGGGTATGTTCCGCAAGGACAGCGTAGCCATCGACGAATGGAGCCCGCGCAACGTGGAGACCTGTTGGCAACGCCAACGGGAGATACTCACTGACGTGTGGGACGCGCTGAAACCCGGCGGACTTTTCATCTACAGCACCTGTACCTATAATATATATGAGGACGAACGGAATGTGCGGTGGATAGTCGAACACCTTGGCGCCGAACCGTTGCCCGTACCCGTTGAACCGGAGTGGAATATCGCGGGCGACCTGTGCGGCACATCCTTGCCCGTCTACCATTTCCTCCCCCATCGCACGCAAGGCGAAGGCTTCTTCTTGGCCGCGTTCCGAAAGTCCGTCCCTGCGGAGTTGCGACAAGGCGAACCGCAAGTCCGCAAAAAGGACAAGGATAAACGGGGCAGTGCCAAAGCCGTGCCCGTGCCTGCGGGGTGTAAACAGGCATTGCTTCATGCGGACGCTTATCAATGGGAGGTGGTCGGAGACACGGTGGTCGCTTTCCCGTCCTCCTATGCAAGTCTTTACCAACAGTTGCGTCAACGGCTGCATCTCCTTCATGCCGGAGTGGTCGTGGCCCAACTGAAAGGCAAAGATCTGATTCCCCATCATTCATTGGCCATGAGCGTAGACCTCAACAGGGACCAGTACCCGACCGCATCGGTCACTTACGACCAGGCCATCGCCTACTTGCGCAAGGAGGCGATTTCTTTCCCGACGGATGTACCCAAAGGATACGTGCTCGTCACCTATCAGGATGTTCCCCTGGGATTCGCGAAAAACATCGGCAACCGCGCCAATAATCTCTATCCGCAGGAGTGGCGAATCCGTAGTGGATACACGCCGGCACAGGTGCGTTGCCTGTGAGACCCAATGGGGCTACCTTAAACGGTTGATACTTAGTATGCGAAATATTGGTCATCAAATATTGCACGTCCCGATTTGACAAAAAGTGCACCTAAAAAGACAATATGTGAACCCGTATAAGAGGGATAACCCCTTACTTTGCATCGGTTAATAAAAACATTAGGTGTTTAAATGTTGACACAGGAAACACCTTATCCATAGTGGGGGTGGGGTGTAATCACAAATAAAA
>CAVFNZ010000011.1:0-36811 GCA_963624095.1 Clostridium sp. CAG:217
TTAACTCGCCGTTAACTAAATCCGTCCGTTTCGGGGAGGCGGTCTGACGACGTACAGCCATGCACCCTCATCCCGTACAACTATAGCACCTCATCCTGTACGTTCACTACCCCTCATCCCGTACGGCATGAGAGTGTCATCCCGTACGGGATGAAAACCCCATAAAACAACCTTTGCAACGGCCTTCAAAACAGTTTAATGGACGTGAGTTTACCATTATCTATATGGTAGAGTCGCTGGTTGGTAGTGGGGGAGGTGAGTCCTCCAAGATGTTGGATGTAGGGGCCGAGTTTGAGGTAATCGAGCCAGGTGGCATCGTAACCGTCGGGAAGAGCGGAGCGTCCGGAATACCAGGCGGTCTTGAGGTCCGAGAACCGCTCACGAAGGAGAAGGGAGAGACGGCGCACCTCATCCGGCTCACCGTCACCGCCCATGAAGCAGACACAGGTGACGGCAGGGAGATAAGTACCGACAAGGTCTGTCAGGAAACTGTCCGTGACGGCTTCCCCCTTGTCCTCCCACAGCCAAGGGCTATGACAGCCCTTGCAATGGATGGGACAGTTGGAGATGTTGAGTGCCAGCGTCACTTCATCGGGAATCTCCTGACAGACAATGTCGTAACTGTAACATTTCAGCATTTTATCTCTCCGTGCTCCTTAGCGTAATAGCGACGGGCCGCCTCTTGCTGACGGGCTGCCGAGAAGTTGCTGACACGTTTCATGTATCCGATGATACGCGTCAGGTAGTCCAGATTCTCACTGCCACACTTGGGGCACTGGTGCAGATACCGTTTCGTAATGTGTCCGCAGTCGTTGCAGACGGTGTTGGGGATGTTGAAGGTGAAGTAGTTGCAGCCCTCTACCGCAGCCACGCGCAGCAACTGACGATATTGTTTCTTGGAGAGATGTTCCGCCAGGTTGAGGTGAAGCGCGGAGCCTCCCGTCAAGTGCTCGATGTACTTGCGGCCATGAAGGCGGAACTTGTCGATGATATTCTTCGAGTGGTCCTCTACGATATAGAAATAGCTGTTGTAGCAGTCGCGCGGCACCACGTAACCGTCCTCCTTATCCCACTTGGCGTGTTTCACGCCCACATTCTCCGCGGGAATCATCTCGCAGTTGAACAACGTTTCCTTGGTGCGGTAGCGTTTGTTGTACTCTTCTATCAAGCCCAATACCTGTTGCACATACTCCACGTATTTGGGGTTGTCGCTGATTTCGATGCCTAAGAACTCGGCGGACTCCACCAATCCGTTGATGCCTACCGTGAGGTACTGACGGCCGATGTTGATGTAGCCGGCATCGAAGAGAGGCAACATGCCGTTGCGCTGCAGGTTCTTCAGGTTTTCGTCGTAGGCCAGCTGAACCTTATGCACGAGGTCCACCACCTCGGCCAGGAACGACATGTAGTCCATGCCGTTGTTGACGGCGTACTGCACGCAACGGTTGAGGTTGATGGTGAGCACGCTCTTCGATCCCGTGGAGACACCGCCGGCACCCAGCGTGTAGCTGAACCCGTTGTCCTGTATCTCGTTGCGCAAACGGCAGCAGGACGCCAAAGAGTCGGCGTTGTCGCTCATATAGGTGAAGAAGCTGTGTCCCTCGGCATACATCTCCGCCGTGAAATCGCCCCACTCCTCATCCTTCACGTCGTTGTTCTCGGTGAGCAGCGCCATGGTCTCCACGGGGAAGGTCAACGGAGTCTTCAGCCGCTCGGCGTTGAACCACTTCATGAAACGCTTCTGCAGCCAGGAGAGGGATTCCCAGTCGGGCTTCTCACCGTCGGGGAAGAGAAACTCGCCAAAGAGGCTCTCGAAGTAAGGTTTGTCGTAGTAGGAGATGTTCCAGAACACCGCCTGGAAGTTACGCGCTCCCGTAGGTTGGTTGATGGAGTAGACTATCTGCTCGAAACAATCGGTGATGATCTTGTCGATGGTGCGTCGTTTCAGGGAGAGGTCCGCCACTTCGTCCGCGCGTTTATAATAGTCCTTGCCGTACTCCTTGCCGATGAAATAGTTCATGTACATGAGGAATTCCGGCGTGGCGCAAGCTCCGCTCAACATGCTGGAGACGATGAACACCAGGTTGACGAAACCGCCGCAGAACGACTTCAGATTGGTAGGCCTGGAGGAGTTTCCGCCCACGGAGAGGGTTCCGTTGAGCAGCCAAGGATACATGGTGATGCTGGCGCAATAGTTGGCCAGACTGGTCTCGTCGTTCTTGTAGACGAAGTGGTTGTTGAGCATACGCATGTATTTGTCGGAGAACTCCTTGCCATACATCTCCTTCATGCGGTCGGTGAGCAAACGGCGGTTCAGGCGGATGAAGCTGGACTTAGGCAACTCGCCTATCAGCGTGGCGATGTTCTTGCGCTCCACGTTGGCGTTGGAGTCGTACTTGCTGCCCGTAGCGGGATTCTCGGCCTTGCAGTAGCTTATCAGAAAGTCGAGACGGTCGCGCACCTCGCGGTCCTCGGTGTGACTTTGGCGATAGAGCATATAGGACTTTGCCACGGCAAAATAACGTTCAGACATCAGTGCCGCTTCCACCTGATTCTGTATCTCTTCCACACTCATCCCATTGGTTATGCGCAAATGGGAGAGGATATTCGTCAAATCCTCCTCGGTAGCGAACGCTCCCACGGACAAGAAAGCCTTGCGTATGGCGTTCTTGATTTTCTCAACGGAGAATAATCTGCGTTTCCCGTCGCGCTTCACAATAATCGTTTCCGAACTACTCATAATCGTTGTTTATTGCTAACTATACTTATTAATTAATTGTTATATCATCGGTGTCATGTGGCAAAGTCTTGCCATCGTACGAACCTGCGGAGAAGTACCTCCGTTTGCGTTGGCAAAGATAGCAAGACTTTATAAAACGTCAAGCATGTAGTACGAAATTATTCAACCGTGGAAGTGATTTAGAAAACAAAGTTGTCCAAAACTAATCGAGGTGTATCTGTATATCAGTATATTACAGAGCTGCATGGGACAAAAAGTTTTCCAAAACGAAAATCCTTTCCAAATTACAAGCGTGCGAAACGCAAGATTATCACCTCGCCGACAGCTTGTTACAGAAAGGCTTTCCGCTGCGTTTGTAACGGAATTGTAACACCTATGACACTACATTATAACATGGCCTGCCGACCTTTGCGGCGAAATAATTAACGCTACAACAAATGGAAACGATTTATTTATGTTTTGTCATCTTCCTGTTCGTGCTGGCCGTGTTCGACCTCTCCGTGGGAGTGAGCAACGACGCGGTGAACTTCCTCAACTCCGCCATCGGAGCCAAGGCGGCCACGTTCAAGACGATTATCATTATTGCCGCCGTGGGCGTGTTCTGTGGCGCGGCCATGAGTAACGGCATGATGGATATAGCCCGCCACGGCATCTTCCGTCCCGAGCAGTTCTATTTCAATGAGCTGATGTACATCTTCCTGGCCGTCATGGTAACGGACATCGTGCTGTTGGATGTGTTCAACTCGTTGGGCATGCCCACCTCCACCACCGTATCGATGGTGTTCGAGCTGTTGGGTGCCACATTCGCGCTTACGCTTCCGAAAATCCTCGCGGACAGTTCGCTCAGCATCGCGGACCTGATGAACACCGAAAAGGCGCTGTCCGTCATCATGGCTATATTCGTGTCGGTTGCCATCGCGTTCGTCTTCGGCGTGGTGGTGCAGTTCCTGTCACGACTGTTGTTTACCTTCAATTACCGCTCGAAGCTGAAATGGAAAATCGGTTTGTTCGGCGGTGTCGCCGCCACGGCCATCATCTATTTCATGTTGATAAAGGGCATCAAAGACCTCTCCTTCATGAATGACGACCTGAAAGCGTTGATTCATGACAACACGGCGTTGATTATGGGCGGATGTTTCGTCTTCTTCACCATCCTGATGCAGATTCTGCACTGGTGCAAGGTGAACGTCTTCAAGATTATTGTGTTGATGGGTACTTTCGCCCTGGCCATGGCCTTCGCCGGCAACGACTTGGTGAACTTCATCGGTGTGCCCTTGGCCGGCTATTCATCTTATGTGGATTACATGGCCAACGGCGACGGCAACCCCGGTTCCTTCCTCATGAACTCGCTCAACGGGCCCGCGCATACGCCGGCTATCTTCCTGATTGCCGCGGGAGCGGTGATGGTCTATTCATTGATGACCTCGAAGAAGGCTTATAACGTGGTGAAGACATCGGTCGACCTCTCCCGCCAGGACGAGGGAGACGAGATGTTTGGCTCGTCACGCATGGCCCGTAGCCTGGTACGTTCGGCCAACACCACCTCGCGTTTTGTCCTGAACATCATCCCCGACAGTGCCAAACGCTGGATAAACAAACGTTTCAACAAGGAAGAGGCTATCATCGAAGAGGGTGCCGCCTTCGATATGGTGCGCGCCACCGTCAACCTGGTGTTGGCGGGACTGCTCATCGCCCTGGGTACTTCACTGAAGTTGCCGCTCTCCACCACCTATGTAGCCTTCATGGTAGCCATGGGCTCCTCGTTGGCGGACCGCGCCTGGAGTCGTGAGAGTGCCGTGTTCCGCATCACCGGCGTACTCTCCGTCATCGGCGGTTGGTTCATCACGGCCGGTGCCGCGTTCCTGTTCTGCTTCATCGTGGTGCTGGCCATGTACTATGGAGGCATGGTAGTGACCATCGCACTGGTCATCCTCGCCATCGGAGTGCTCATCCGCAGCAACATCCAATACTCGAAGAAACTGAAGAAGGAGAAGTCGGACGACCTGTTCCACAAGATGATCGCGTCGAAGGACAAAGCCGAGACCTACGAGTTGCTGAAAGCCCATATGGCCAAGAACGAGGCGGACTACATGACCTATGTGATGGATGTCTACCAGCAGATAACGGACGGCTTCATCAACGAGGATCTGAAAAGCCTGCGCCGCGCCGACTCCACGTTGAAGAGCAAGAAACAGGAACTGAAGAAACTGCGCCGCCGCGAGATGATTGGCATGCGCCGCATCGACCGCGACTTGGCCATCGAGAAGAACACCTGGTTCCACCTTGCCAACAACAGCACCGAGCAGATACGCTACTGCCTGGTACGCATCTGCAACTCTTGCGAGGAGCATGTGGACAACAACTTCTCGCCCATCGGCCAAGACCGCGTGAAGGAGTTCGTCCCCCTGCGCGACACGCTGCTTTACCTGTTGAACCGTACAAAGACATTAATCAACAACGGCAACTTCACCGAGATTGACGAGGTGCGCGGCGAGTGCGACAAGTTAAAGGAATCCTTCTCCCGGATACGTAAGGAACAGATGAACCGCATGCAGGACGACCACGACAACTTCGCCGTGTC
The DNA here is from genome assembly GCA_963624095.1 of Clostridium sp. CAG:217. GTDB lineage: Bacteria > Bacteroidota > Bacteroidia > Bacteroidales > Bacteroidaceae > Phocaeicola_A. The sequence goes on from CAVFNZ010000011.1 coordinate 5,322, forward strand.
ATACGTCTACCTGAGCACCTTGCAGGAGTCCCAGGAGCTGATATCGTTGCTGCGGCACCTGCTGCGCGCCATCCGCAACTTCAGGGACGTACCTCAACCCAGATAGTACATTCTTCCCGGTTCATAAGAAGCGCGGATGGGGTTCAGCGCAATCGCCGCTAAAACCCGTCCGTGTTTTCACCTTATATAATAGGTATATGTAGTGGAGCGTTCGTTCCACAATAAACAAACGCAAACAAACTATGAATTCAAGATACGTTTTCTCAATGATGCTATTCTGCGGATGCTGTCTCGGCATCCATGCGCAGGACGGCGACAATGCCAACTATGCGGCGGAGATTCACGGGACAATCCGCGGAAAGTATGAATACCAACCGGACATGCACGCCGGACGCTTCGAGGTGCGAAACGCGCGTTTCAGTCTGACGGGGAAGGTCGCGCCGGTGGTTTCCTACAAGGCGGAGATAGACCTCTCCGACGAAGGGAGCATCAAGATGCTGGACGCTTATACGCGCCTGACACCGAACAAGCATTTCAGCTTCACCATCGGGCAGATGCGCGTGCCGTTTACCATCGATGCCCACCGCTCACCGCACCAGCAGTATTTCGCCAACCGTTCGTTCATCGCCAAGCAGGTGGGCAATGTCCGTGACGTGGGCGCCACGTTGGGCTATAAGCTGAACGGCAGTCTGCCGATAGCGTTGGAGGCCGGGCTCTTCAACGGGTCCGGGTTGACGGAGCAGAAGAACTTCTGGACCCAAGGCATCAATTTCTCCGCCAAGATGCAGCTCTTCCTGCCGCAAGGATTCAACGTCACGCTCAGTGCGCAGAAAATCAAGCCGAGCCTCCACTCGGTGATGATGTATGACGGAGGGGTCTATTACCACAGCCGCGGATGGCATGTCGAAGCCGAGTATCTGTTCAAGCACTACAGCGACCATTCGTATCACGATGTCCACGCCTTCGACGGGTTCGTCTGCTACGACTTCCGGCTTCGCAAGAAGTTCTTCAGCAAGGTGTCCGTCCTGGCGCGCTACGATTACATGGGCGACCACAGCGACGGCAAGTGCTACACGGACGGCAAGGAGGACACGGAAAACGGAGTGCTCACCACCAACGATTATCGTCGCCAACGCATCACGGGCGGAGTGACCCTGAGCATCGCCAAGCCTTTCATCTCCGACATCCGCATCAACTACGAGAAGTATTTCTATGGCCGCAGCTCCCTTGCCAAAACCTCGGAGCAGGACAAGTTCGTCATCGAATTCATGACGAGGTTCTAAGATTCCGTCCCCATGACCATGACCGGTTTCACTTTAGCAGGAACTTGTAGACGGGAACAACTTCCACCTCCGGTCCCGCGTCGTCAACCGCCAATGTCTCCTCTTGGTCATAGGTAATCACCATGCACTTTCGGGCGTTCAGGAAATTCGCTACCTTGCGCAATGCTCCAATCTCCCTGTCCCTTGTCATGTCATCCGTCATTCTGTACGAGACCTGAACCAACAAGCCTTCCTTCGGCACACAGAAGTCTATCTCCACATTCCTGTTGTAATAGAACAAGTCCTTTCCGTATTTCTTATACAAGCTGATTGCCACCAGGTTTTCAAGCAGTTTGGGCTCAGGTTGAAACAGGAAAAGACCCAGGATGCCATTGTCATAGAAATAATGTTTCTTGACGGTCTCCCTCTCGGAAACACTATCGGTAAAGCTACTTACGCCGAACGTGAGGAACGACTCGTGCATATAGTCCAGGTAAGACCCAATGGTCTCCCTTGTTATCTTCGTCCCGTCTCCCTGCAATATGTTCTGCAACCTCTTGATTGATGTCGGCTGCATGACGCTGTCCGCCAATTTCCTGATAAGCAAGCGCAGGCTTTGTTCATTGCGCACCGCCTTTCTGGTTACTATGTCTGAGTACAGTATTTTCTGGTAAAGTGACTGTAACCATGACTGCTTGTCCTGCATGGGGAACATCTCGGACAATCCTCCGTAATAGAAATAGTCCGAAAACAACCTTACCACCTCATTCCGAACGGGCGACAGCTCCCAATGTGCCGTCAGGCGCACTCCGTGAAATGTCAGGTACTCTTCAAAGGAAAAAGGATAAACTTCTTTGGTCAAGTATCTTCCGCCAAGGGTAGAACCTATCTCGCGGCTTAGCATGTGTGCGTTGCTGCCTGTGATGAATACCCTGTATTTCTCGTCCGCCAACCGCCGCGCGAAATGCTCCCATCCGTCCACGTTCTGAATCTCGTCCAGGAATACGATAGGGTTGTGTTCGAACAATTCCCGGTACGCGTCTATGATGAGATGCAGTTCTTCTTTCTTTATGTCCGTAATACGTTCATCCTCGAAATTGACAAACAGCATCTCTTCTTTGCTGTGCCCCTTGGCCATCAAGGCCTTGATATGTTGGTAAAGCATGTACGACTTTCCGGCACGACGCATGCCTACCAAGACGTAGTTGGCATTCTCGTCAAAGGAGATTTGTCGTTCTTGAAGTCTAACCTTGCTTACAAAATCTTGCTGCCAAAGTATGATTCGCTTGATGATATTCTTATCCATAACTACGCTATTCTGCATTATTCAATGCGAAGGTAAGCAAAAATCACGACATAGACTGCAAAAAACCATCAAAACATGTCTTCTATGGAAGACATGTTGCTAAGGCATCGGCAACGTTATGCTGCGTGGTGGGCTTCCGTGCTTGCGTCCGAAGCACGGAAGCGGCTCGCAGGCATCACTTCATGAAAGCGTCGCCCGTGTTGTCTCCACCTTCGTTCCAGTCTGCAATGGTACTTCCGTTGACATGTAGTCCAGTCTTCCTCACCGTGATGGTGTAGGTGTAGGAGTAGCCGGCCAGCAGCTTGGGCTTGATATCGGTGGTGTTGTCGTAGGTCTGGTCCTGACCGTCGTTGGGCGACACCTCGAACACGAGACAGTTCGCAAGGGTTTGGGGAAGCAGAATCATGGTGAAGGTCATCACGCCCGTGGTGGCATCGTAGCTCATCACGCAGTTGTTGGTGACGGTTCTCTCCACGCCGGTGCCGGTACATTCGCGCAGCATCCAGTCGTTCACGGGAGAGGCCGTGCCGGCGGTTGCGGTGCCGGTGGTCACGTCGAACGTGCCCTCATGAACCAGGCCGCCCAACTTGTAGCTGGCTAACTCAAGTATATTGTCGTTGCCGAAGCCATCGGTGCTGGAGGTCTGTACCTTGAGAATCAGGCGCGCCATCTTGTGGTTGAAGGAGCAGTCGGTGCCGCCCGCCGCGGTATTGTTGGTGAAGCTGATGGTCGGACTGCTTTTGCTGGCCTTGGCTCCGGTGGCATAGATGTAGTCTATCTCCTCCTGGTGCGCTGGCGTGGGTTGATTGCTTGTGTTCACCGCAATCACCCCGTTCGTGCCGGGCAGCGTGGAGTTGTCGGTGCTCGACGCATAGGGGGCGTAGGCGGCGAAGGTGAACTCCTCGTTACTATCCTCGAAGAAGATGCCATTGCCCTCCGTCTTCGGGGTGAACTCGGCGGATGTGGTGGCACTTGTGGTGACATATTCCACGTTCTTGTACTTGGTCTCCATGGTTGTGCCGGCAGTGCCCACTACCATCACGCCGATGTGGTCGCTGTTCCACTCGTTGTCCACCGCACGGGACTTCGGACCGCTCACGCCGGCCGTAATCCGTGCCTCCACGGGGCTGGTGGATACTTCGTTATCCTGTGTACAGGCGGCCAGAGCCGCCGTTGCTGCGAGAATGAAAAGTTTTGTCTTTGCTCTCATGATGCTCTTGTCTTTTTTGTGTTGGGTTTATACTATTATTGTTGTTAATCTTATTCGAGAGGGTTTCCCTTGTCCGTCGGAGCGGAGAGTTCCGCTCCAGCTTTGTAGGACAAGGCACCCCTTAGTTCGCGTCCACGTCGCCGCCGTCGGCCTCTTTCCAGTCCATGATGGTGGCGTCCGTCACGCCGGCCTTAACGGGCAGCAGCAGGTCGCCCGTAATCTTCATCGGTTCGGTCCGGTCGTTGAACCCTGTCAGCAGTGCCGTGACATCGCTCTCTATCCGCTTGGTGTCACCGTTGGTAAACAGCAGGGAGACCGTGAGCGTGTGACCCGTCGACGGGAGTGTGCCGAGCAGACGGAACGAGGTGGCGAACCGGTCTCCGTTAGCGGCAAGGTCATTCTGTACCTTGGCCACCGCGGCGCGTTCGCCCGTCACGATGTCCACCTCCGAGGCGATGCCGTCAAGCGTGGCCATGGCGGACTGCACCCGGCTGTAGTCGCCCTCCGTCACCGAGAGCTCCACCTCCAGCAGCCGCACGAGCTGTTTCACCTGGGCGGTCACCCGGATCGTGTCGTCCGCCATCACGTCGAACACCTGGTGCGCCGAGAAGAGGTAGTTCGGCAGCGGGTCGATATACTCCTCCGTCGCCCTCGTCCGGCCTTCCACACTGTTCACCCTGGCCGTGTTGCCGACAACAGCAATCCCTTCGGGGGAATTGTGTATCGTCAGCTCGTAACGGCCCGGCTGCAGCAGGGGTTGGAGTTGGTTAGTGGAGCCGCCCACGGTGTATTCTTCCGTGCCGATGCGCAGCGTGTAGCTTTCGGGCAACGCCGCCTCTATGCCTATCGCACTCCAGTCTACGAGGATGATTCCCGCACCCTGGTCGGGATGGGGCGTGTTATAGAGGTCGTCCTTCACGCAAGAGGTGAGCGACAGCGTGAGGGTAGCCGTCAAAATGGCTATATAAGTATAATGTGTATGCTTGTTTTTCATCGTCCTGTTCCTCCCTGTTTAAGATGATAGACCAACGTTACGCCGAGGCGGTTCACGCCCCAGTGGTTCTTGCTCTCCTTGCCGGACCACACGCGCACGCCATCGATGACGCGGTATTTGTCGAAGTCCGCATGGCTACAACCGACCCCTATCGTGAGGTCGATCGAGAAGTTACTGCCCATGCGAAGGAGGTAGCCTCCCGTCAGGCCGCCGCCCATGAGGTCGCCCTGCCTGCCCGTTTCGGAGAACTTGTAGTTGAAGTGTCCCCCATGGCACATCACGCCGACGTAGGCCCGTTTGCTCTCACCGAGGTGGCAGCGCACCTCGGGAGATATCTCCCACAGGGCGTAGCGACGGTTCTTGTCGTCCCAGCTCCAGGAGGTCCATGTGCCGTTCAGCTGCAGGCTCCACCGCTCGCTCATGCGCCACTCCACGCCGAGGTCGGGCGTGAGCGTCACCCAACGAAGCAGGTTGGCGCGCAGCGAGAGGCAGGGTCTCTTCGGCAGTGTGGGGAGAAGGGTTTCCGGTTCCTGCACCGGTTTTTGTTCCTGTTCCAGTGGAAGGGGCACTGCCTCCGTGTCGTCAGGTTGGCCGGCGGTCCGGTCACTTTCGGGCGGTATCGTTGCCACCTCCTCCTTACGGCGGGGTTGTCCGTCGTCCGCAGCCGATGTCATATCCTTCGGCAAGACTAAGCGCACCGTCACGCAGTCGCCTGCGGCGAAGTGGTTGCGGGTGATGAAGTGTTCCTCACGCAGTCCTTTCCGAACAATCAGTTCGGACTTCACGCGGTTGGATCGCATCCTCGCCAAGGCGAGGCTTGCCTCTCTCGACGCTTCCGAATCGCAGTATCCGTCCACGTAAAGGGGCGACCCGTTTATGATAACTTGTCTGTGGGTTTCCACGCACGCCAGAAGGCGCGCAAGTTCCGCGCCGTTGCCGCCCCACGGGGTGTAGAACTTGTCTTTGTCCTTGCCCGTCATGAAGCGGAACGTGTAGATGGTGTCCCTGTCCGTCACGGAAGAGGGGAGAGGCGTGTCGGTTTCCGCCCTCCCCTGTGCGGAGAGCGGAAGCGCCACCACCACGAGCGTCAGGGTCAATAGTAAATGCTTGGCTATGTTCATACGATGTTCATTTGTTTTTCAAGATTAATGGAATACATATATATATACCCGTTGGGTGCAAACCTACGAAAAGATTTTAACATTGCAAAGAAGCAAAGTAAGATATTTTCGATATTAACCAATTAGTCAGTTGCATAGCCGACAAGCCGGTAGTCGGAACCGGGGCATGACCATTGGGGTGTAACGGTTCTGAAACATCATCGTAACCGAAACTTATCCTCGCCGTTATGCGGAAGAAACGCCACGAGCCGACCTTTGCGGCGTAAATAAACAAAAAGGATATACGATGAAACAATTGTTGAGAAAAACTGTTACGCTTGTGATGCTCTTCACTGTATGGTCGGCTACCCAGGCCGCCATCCTGAAAGGAACGGTGAAGGACAAGACGACAAAAGAGCCCCTCGTGGGCGCAACCATCCAGTTGGTGGGCACTACACTCGGTGTGGTGACAGACCTGGACGGAAACTATCAGCTGACAAACCTGAAAGCAGGAACATACGATGTGGAGATTAAGTACATTTCGTACCAGACCATGTTGGTCAAGGGCGTGAAGGTGACGGAGAAAGAACCATTCACGCTGGACGCGGAACTGGCTACGGAAGATTTGGCGTTGGGTGAGGTTACCGTGGTGGCTCATGCCAAACGCAATACGGAGATGGCCTTGGTTTCGGCCACCAAGAACAGTCTGGTGGTGCAGAGCGGTGTCTCGGCACAACAGATTCTGCGCACGCAGGACCGCGATGCGTCGGAAGTCATCAAGCGCGTGCCGGGTGTCAGCATCATCGACGACAAGTTCGTGATGGTTCGCGGCCTGTCACAACGATACAACAACGTGTGGCTCAACGGCAATGCCGTGCCGAGCTCCGAGGCGGACTCCCGTGCCTTCTCATTCGACATCATCCCCTCCTCGCAGCTCGACAACATGGTGATCGTAAAGAGTCCGGCTCCCGAATACCCCGCCGACTTCACAGGAGGTTTCATCCTTGTCAACACGAAGGAGATGCCGAGCGACAACGGGTTTAGCGTTACCGTTGGGACGGGTGTCAACGACCAGACCCACTTCAAGGATTTCTACAAGAGCCAAGGCTCCGGTTTGGACTTCCTCGGCCTGGGTTCGGGATACCGCTCTCTTGCCGCGGGCATGAAGGGGAAACTGAATATGTATCCGGGATACGCCGGCGGCAACAACCCGCGCATCGACCTGCTCAACAACGGATTCCACAACGACTGGACCGTGAAGAGCTCCTCTCCCGTGGGCGACCTCAAGGTGAACCTCTCCTACAACCACCGTTGGGAGACGGAAAGCGGACGTTCCGTCGGTTTGCTCGCCGCCGCCAACTACAGCAACACCTACAAGACCTACCTCGACATGGAGAACTCCCTCTATGGACCCTACGACACGGACCACGACACGGAAGTCTTCCTGCGCAAGGCCAAAGACAACCAGTACAGCAACGACGTGCGCCTGGGAGGCATGCTCAACCTGACCTACCAACCGGTCAACCAAAACCACACCTACGAGTGGAAGAACATTGTCAACCAAATCAGCAAGGACCGCTACTCGGAACGTACGGGTTACAACGCACAACCCGACCAGATCAACAACATGGAGTACTACTACTCGTCACGCTTGACCTACAACACGCAGTTCACGGGTAAGCACAACTTCAACAATACCGACTTCATTGACTGGAGCGTGGGTTACGCCTACGCCAACCGCAACCTGCCGGACCGCCGCCTCATCGAGCGCACGGACCGCACCGACAACCGCATGAGCATCTATCGCATCAGCCGTGAGTTTACCAAGCTGGACGAGCACATCGCTTCGGCCAACGCCAACTACCGCAAGGAGTTCAGCGTTTGGGACATCAACCCCACACTGCGGGCCGGTGTCTATGGCGAGTACCGCACGCGTACCTACCGGACCCGTGAGTTCCAATACGCATGGGAACCCAACAACAGCCTGCCCGACGGATTCCAGTTCGACGATGACGTACAGGGCAACGTGCTTATCGACTCCAACTACGGCGCGGACAAACTCTTCATGCAAGAAGAGGTGAACTACACCAACAACTATGACGGAAACAACAGACAGATAGCCGGGTATGTGGGACTGAACGTTCCCCTGGGCAAGTTCAACATCTATGCCGGCGTGCGCTACGAGAACAATCGCCAGGAACTCATCATGAACACACGATCCTACGAAGAGAGCAAGCACAGCACGTTCTACGACTACAGCGACTTCTTCCCCTCGTTCAACGCGACCTACAAGCTGAACGATAAACACCAGCTGCGTCTGGCTTACGGAAAGTCGGTGAACCGTCCCGAGTTTCGCGAGCTTTCCTCCTCGGTCTACTACGACTTCGACCTCGGCAGTAGCGTGATGGGTAACTCCAGCCTGAAGCCCGCATACATCCAGAACGTGGACCTGCGCTACGAATGGTATCCCAACAAAGGCGAGCAGGTTTCGGTCGCACTCTTCTACAAGAACTTCCAAGACCCTATCGAATGGACCTACACCGTAACCGGAGGTACAGACCCCGTCTACTCCTACGTCAACGCCAAGGGTGCCAACAACTACGGTATCGAGGTGGACATCCGCAAGAACCTGGACTTCATCGGACTGAAGGACTTCAGCCTCTCCCTGAACTACGCCTGGATAAAGAGCAAGGTGGAGTTCGAGAAAGGCAGCAAGGAACTCAACAGGCCGATGCAGGGACAGTCGCCCTACCTCATCAACACGGGACTTTTCTACAACAACACCCGCAAGGGATGGAACGTGGCCCTGCTCTACAACCGCATAGGCAAACGAATCATCGGTGTGGGCAACCGCTACGGAACGTCGAGCGAAGGCGATGCCAAGAACATCCCCAACTCTTACGAGATGCCCCGCAACACCATTGACCTCTCTGTCGGTAAGAAGCTCGGCAAATGGGAAGTGAAGGCTTCCGTGCGCGACCTGCTCGCTGAGAAGTTCTACTTCAAGCAGTTTGAGGACGTGACCGTGAACGGACAGAGCCGCACCATCGAAGAGGTGACACGCTGCTACAAACCGGGACGTAACTTCAACCTCAGCGTGGGATACAGTTTCTGACAACGAAGGGAACAACCAATCCGGCCTGCCGGATTACAAAGAGATATTAACTAACATTTCAGATGACTAACCAAATTCTTAAGTAAAAAGATTATGAAAATGGAAATCAAAAAGATGGGCTTGAACCTCCTCATGGGGGCGGCCATTTGTTCAGGATGTTTGTTCACCGCTTGTAGCGACAGCAACAGCGAAGAGGACAAGAAAGACCAGAAAGACCCCGAAGTGACCTACGACGGGACTACCGCTATCAGCAGCGGCATCCTCTTCGACGGTGGAAAGCAGTTGGGTAACGGCGACCAGAACTTCGTCTTCACCGGCGACGTGACGCTGGAGAAAGGCACTTACCTGTTGAAGGGATGGGTCTATGTAGCCGACGGCGCGAAACTCTACATCCCCGCAGGTACAATCATCAAGGGCGACAAGCAGACAAAAGCCGCGCTGATTGTGGAACCGGGCGGATACGCCGAAATCAAAGGAACGAAGACGGAGCCTGTCGTAATGACCTCCGAAGAGGCCGTGGGGAACAGAAAGCCGGGCGACTGGGGCGGCCTCATCATCTGCGGCAAGTCCCTCAACAACAACGGTACGCTGGGACAGCAGATTGAAGGCGGTCCGCGCACAAAACACGGCGGTGAGGTAGCCAACGACAACTCCGGCATCTATCAGTACATCCGCGTGGAGTTCGCGGGTTATCCCTTCGACACCGACAAGGAAATCAATGGCATCACCTTCGGTTCCGTAGGTAGCGGAACGACTATCGACCACTTGCAGGTATCCTACTCCAACGACGACTCCTTCGAGTGGTTCGGCGGAACGGTAGACTGCAAATACCTCGTAGCGTTCAAAGGATGGGACGATGAGTTCGATACCGACAACGGCTTCAGCGGCAACGTCGAATACTGCCTCTCCATCCGCGACCCGCGTATTGCCGACACGTCACAGAGCAACGGCTTCGAGAGCGACAACAACGCCTCCGGTTCCACCACCACTCCGTTCACTACCTGCAAGTTCAAGCATGTGACCTTCATCGGTCCGGCCGCAGACAACGACTCGTTTGACTACTCCGTCACGGCTGACGGTGGCGACATGAACCCGAACAACGGTTCAAAGCTCGGCAAGTTCCAGGCCGCCATGCAGATTCGCCGCAGCAGCAAGCTCAACTGCGAGAACTCCTTGGCCGTAGGTTATCCCGTCGGTCTGATGATTGACTGGGAAAAGGGTAACTGCAAGGAGTATGCCGAGAGCGGTGACATCCAGTTGAAGAACATCATCTTCGCCGGCATGAACTTCATCGGCAGCGATGCCAACAAGAAGTACGCCGACGTGCTCTGCACAGGCTACGACGCGGACAAGAAAGCCACTTACGACGAGAGCCAGTACTCCTTCTCTCACACCTTCTTCCTGAACGAGAAGGGTTCCTACACGGGTTCCGTCAACAACAAGGTGATGGAGTACTCCGCGCTGAACCTGACCGACCCGAAGAACACGGGCAGCAAGTACTGTCCTTCCACAGTCCTCTCCGATGGCAACGGCGGCTACATCGGTGCCTTCAAGGATGCCAGCGACAACTGGCTGGACGGTTGGACGGAGTTTGACCCTCAACACAAAGAGTATTGATTAATGCAATTGTTTTATCACCCTTTTACGCAGGGGGGGATGGTTCGTGAGGGCTGTCCCTCCTCTTTTTTCGTGCGGAATCGCCCGTTGTCGGAAATAATGGTTATCTTAGCCCCTTGAATGTTGCAACCCTATTGACAATGACCCAAACTATCGAATCTATGAAACAGATAATCCTTACCGCAGCCTTGGCGACGGCCACCCTGTTGCCGTCCTTGGCACAGAAAAGCGAGAATCCGTCGAGCGGCTATCCCATCACGCCCGTCCCCTTCACTTCGGTGAAAGTGGATGGCAATTCCTTTTGGGGACAGCGACTGGAGACTTCACGCAAAGTAACCATTCCCTTGGCCTTCAGCAAATGCGAGAGCGAGGGACGCTACAAGAACTTTGAGCGTGCCGTACACCCCAGCGAGGAGTACGATGTCACCAAACTGATGCCCTTCAGCTTCGATGACACGGACCCCTACAAGACCATCGAGGGTGCATCGTACATCCTGCAGACCTATCCGGACAAGAAGCTGAAGGCATACATCGACAGTGTGCTCGACATCATCGGTGCGGCGCAGGAGCCGGACGGCTACCTCTACACCGCACGCACGCAGAACCCCAAACATCCCCATGATTGGGCGGGACCTACCCGTTGGAGCAAGACGGAAGAGATGAGCCACGAGCTCTATAACCTGGGACACATGACGGAAGCCGCCGTAGCCCACTATCAGGCTACCGGAAGCCGCAAGTTCCTGGATATAGCCATCCGCTACGCGGACTGCGTTGTCCGTGAGGTAGGACCCAACGAAGGACAGGCTTCTGTAGTGCCCGGCCACCAGATAGCGGAGATGGCACTTTGCCGGCTCTATCTCGTCACGGGCGACAAACGGTACCTGGACGAGGCCAAGTTCTTCCTCGACCATCGCGGGAAGACCACCATCAAGGGTGAATACTCGCAGAGCCACCAGCCCGTGGTGGAACAGTCCGAGGCTGTGGGCCACGCCGTACGCGCAGCCTACATGTATGCCGGCATGGCGGATGTGGCGGCCCTCACGGGCGACACGGCCTACATCCACGCCATCGACCGCATTTGGGAGAATATCGTCAGCAAGAAACTCTACATCACCGGCGGCATCGGTGCCACCAATCAGGGAGAGGCTTTCGGGGCCAACTATGAGTTGCCCAACCGCACGGCCTATTGCGAGACCTGCGCGGCCATCGGCAATGTCTACGTAAACCATCGCCTTTTCCTGCTTCATGGCGAGAGCAAATATTACGATGTGTTGGAACGCACCCTCTACAACGGCCTCATCAGTGGCGTGAGCCTCGACGGCGGCAGCTTCTTCTACCCCAATCCCCTGGAGAGTACCGGTGGGTACGCGCGCCAACCTTGGTTCGGTTGCGCCTGCTGTCCCAGCAACATCTGTCGTATCCTCCCTTCTCTGCCGGGTTATGTCTATGCGGTGAAGGAGCGCAACGTCTATGTCAACCTCTTCCTCGCCAACAGCGCGTCGCTCTCTGTCGCAGGCAAGAAGGTGGCACTCAGCCAGGAGACACGCTATCCGTGGAATGGCGACATCGTCCTCACCGTAGACCAGAACAAAGCCGGGCAGTTTAGCCTGAAGGTCCGCGTTCCCGGTTGGGTGAAAGGTCAACCTCTCCCTTCTGACCTCTACGCGTACACCGACAACAAGCAGGCTTCCTATTCCGTTACCGTAAACGGCGAGAACGCTGAAGGACGGCTCACCGAGGACGGATACTTCACCATCGAACGTCGATGGAAGAAGGGTGACCAGGTTCGCATCCATTTGGACATGCCCGTACGCACCGTACGCGCCAATGCGCAAGTGGCCGCCGACCGCGGCTGTGTCAGCGTGGAACGCGGGCCGCTGGTTTACTGTGCCGAATGGCCCGACAACCAGGGTACGGACCTCATGAGTATCCTCGTGAACCGCAAGCCGACGTTCACCGAAGGCCGGGAAGCCTATGACGGATTCATTGCCACAGACTATAAGGAGACGCTCACCCTCTACAAAGGCCAGCAGCTCGTCACGTTGCAAACGCCGGCACAGTCGTTGGCTTACGACAAGGATGGGCGGCTCACCGTCGAGGATACCACCCTCACCCTTATCCCTTACTTCGCATGGGCGCACCGCGGCAAGGGCAACATGAAGGTGTGGCTTTTGCAAGACGTACTACCGCGTTAGGCAACGAGGCATCGTGCTTAATCGAGCCGTCTGTCAGAAAAGAGGTTCTTCGGCAACGAGAATAGGTGCAACCGCCAGAGCAACACCTTTTACCGCCTCCTTCTGCCAGTACTCCATTTTGTCCCGGCCAATCAGGACTGGCGTACCGGCTAACCAGGACTGGCGTACCGACTGAGCGGTACGGGGCATGCAACTGCTTGGCTTTGCCTGGTAATCCAATAGCTTACGGCAAATGACCCCGATAGCCAACGAAGTAGTACTCGTTGGTCATTGGGGTATTAGATATTCAATTAAGCGAATTGACTTTAGAGTAGTGACACACCGCATAGCAGCGCGAAACCCGCGATGGCGAGCAGAGGGAGGAAACCATGCTGTTCCGCTTCGTTGTCGAAGTACTCACGGAGTTTCTTCATGGCCCGTTTCTTTTGGGTCTTTACGGTAAGTACCGACAGATTCATCCGGGCGGCTATCTCGTCGTTGCTGCATCCGTCCAAGTGGAGCAGGAATATCTCACGGCAACGTTCGGGGAGTTTGTCTATCTCCTTGAAGAGCAGCGTCAGCACCTGTTCGTCCAATCGCTCCTCCCATTCCGCCGTTTCCGTCTCCGTGCGTTCCACCTGTTCGGCATACCGGTTCTCCATCTCCGCACGTCTCAGATAATCGATGGCGGCATTCTTCACGCTGGTAAAGAGATAACCCTCCGTCAACTGGCTCATGTTCACGCCCTTCTCCCACAAACGGGCGAAAAGCTCCTGCACCAAGTCCTCCGCCACATCGTGCCGGTCCACCATCCCCGTGACGAAGTCCACCAAATCGACGTACCGTTGTTCATACATCTGCATGAACTTGTCGTGCGCTTGACTGTATGTAGTATCCGAGTTAGCCATTCTATTCCCTCTACCGCGTCACATTCGTTATCAGGTCGCAAAAGTATGAAATTTATAATAAGAAAGTGACAATTCCTGTATAAAAGTTTGTCAACGGAGACATTTGGTGTCATTTTGCGGTGATTGCGACCGTCACCGCTCCTTGACGATACCTTTGCGATAGGCGGTGAGGAGTTTGTAGAGGTCATAAATCTGACGCTCCAGCTCCTTGCCTTTGTCGGTATCGCGCACCATGACGCGCTTACTGCTCAGTTCCACCAGTTGGGTGGTGGAGATGATGTCCTTGCCATGACGGATGGCCTCCTGGGCTGAGGTGAAAGGCTCGTGTTGCACGAGCTGCAGGCCGCGCGAGTGGTAGACCAGCGTGTAGCCGGCGATACCGGTCTCGGAATGGTAGGCTTTGGAGAATCCGCCGTCGATGACGAGGAGTTTGCCGTTGGCCTTGACGGGGTTCTCCCCCTTCTTGGTCTTCACGGGAACATGACCACTGATGATGTGGCGGTGTTCACCCGTCACCTGAAACTCGTCGAGCAGCATATCGCACATCTCTTCACTGTCGCGAAGGGCATAGTAGGCGCCTTTCTCCTCCGCCTGGACCGACTTGTCCTTGATGAAGTACCGTTCGAAGGTGGCCATCTTCGACTTGTCGAAGAGCGGAGAGTCCTTGCCGCACCACAAGTACCACATATAGTCGATGGCGAAGGCTTTGTCCTTCGACGGGTCATCGTTGAACGCCATGCGGGCGAGGTTGTCTATCTTGTCGAGCAGTGCCTTGCCTTTGTAAGGTTTGCCTTGGATGAAGACCTCCTTCAGGGAACCGTCGGCATTGAGGGGGACGGAAGCGTGGAAGAGGAGGTTGGAGTTCATCACCAGGTACATGCTACCATGGGTATAGAGGCACTGGATGTGACGCTTGAGTTTCTCGCTGAGGATGAACGATCGGTGCATCTTCTTCACGATATCCAGCTCTTCACCGGTCAGCTTGGTGGGGTCTTTGGGGTCAATCGTGGGGAAATTGCAATCATTCAGTTCGTACTCCACCCCGTTGACGCGAAGCACGCCCTTCCCATAGTCTATCATCTCCAACAGGTTGCGGTCCGCCATGTCGAACTCGGGACGACGTTTGATGACGGCGGCCTCAAGTTTGAACTGTATCACGCTGATGGCCTTGTGCATCTGCGCGATGAGTTTGCGGGTGCGCTCGTTGTGCGTCTTGTCGTCCTCGTCTATCTTGGGATAGAACACCGTGCAGGGGTCATCGCCATAGGTGTCCATGGCGAAGGTGGCCAATGGCAGGAGGTTGATGCCATAGCCGTCTTCGAGCGTGGCGAGGTTGCCGTAACGCATGGCGATGCGAAGGACGTTGGCGATGCAGCTGTCGCAACCGGAAGCGGCGCCCATCCACAGAATGTCGTGATTGCCCCATTGGATGTCCACATTGTGGTAGTTGCAAAGGAGGTCCATGATGAGGTGGGCACCCGGACCGCGGTCGAAGATGTCGCCGATGACGTGGAGCGAGTCGATGACGAGGCGTTGGATAAGGTTACACATGGCCTCGATAAACTGGTCCGCCCGGTGGGTGGAGATGATGGTTTGTATGATGACGTTCACATAGCCGTGCTTGTTGGGTTCCATGGAGCTCTCGTGGAGCAGCTCCTGGATGATGTAGGAGAACTCCGCGGGCAGGGCCTTGCGGACTTTGGAACGGGTGTATTTGGAGGAGACGCTCCGGCAGACCTGAATCAAGTGATTCAGCGTGATGACGTACCAGTCCTCCAGGTCCGTCTCGGTGGACTTCACCCGTTCGAGTTTCTGTTTCGGGTAATATATCAAGGTACAGAGGTCCTTCTTCTCGGACTCGCGCAGGGTGTTGCCGAAGATTTCGTTAACCTTACGTTTCACGTCACCCGACGCGTTCTTCAGCACGTGCTGGAAAGCTTCGTACTCGCCGTGGATGTCGCTCATGAAGTGTTCCGTCCCCTTGGGAAGGTTCAGTATCGCCTCCAGGTTGATGATTTCGGTACTTGCCGCGGCGATGGTGGGGAACTGGTTGCTCAGCAGCTGCAGGTATTTGAGTTGCTGTTCAATAGGGTCTTGGGAGTTTGTCTTGTCGTTTTCCATAGTTTATTACTGTTTAGAACGCAAAGATACAATTTTTTACGCCATACGCAAAGCAAACGCTTTTTTGCGCACGCGGTAGTAGGTAAACCATACCGCCGCGCCGGTGACAATCCACGAAATGGGATAGACGGCCATCAACACTTCGTAGGTGGGATACTCACGCGCCACGGTGTAGACCCAAACCAGACGCAGGACGCACGTGCCGAAGACCGTAAGGATGGTGGGGGTCATGGAATGACCGAGTCCGCGCATGGCCGCGCCGCTTATTTCGTAGGAGCTGGCGAGTGACTGGAAACAGAGCACATAGAACATCCGCACGACGGCATAGTTAGCCACCTCGGGACTGTCGGTGAAGAGTCCAATGAAGAACGGGTTCTGCCAGGTGATGAAGAGGTTGAGCGCGCCACAGCAGACGATGCTCAGAATCATGCCCAAACGGAAGATGCGTCGGCAGCGTTCTATCTCGCCGGCTCCGTAGTTTTGACTGGTGAAAGTGACCGTGGCCTGCACGAAGGCACTGACGACGAAATAGCAGTAGTATTCATAGTTGAGCTCCACGGCAGAGCCGGCCACGGCATTCGACCCGAATCCGTTGATGGCGGACTGGATAAAGACA
Source organism: Clostridium sp. CAG:217 (assembly GCA_963624095.1). Taxonomy (GTDB): domain Bacteria; phylum Bacteroidota; class Bacteroidia; order Bacteroidales; family Bacteroidaceae; genus Phocaeicola_A. The sequence goes on from CAVFNZ010000011.1 coordinate 21,745, forward strand.
TTGGCGAACGAGAAGACCATTCCCTGCAATCCGGCAGGCACACCGATACGCAGCATCTTGTGAAGTTCGGGCTTGGAAATCCTGAGCTCCTTGACGTTGAGGCGGAAAGGATAAGTCTCGCGCTTGAGGATATAGACGATGATGGCCGCGTTGACCACATTGGAGACCACGGTAGCGATGGCCACACCCGCCACGCTCATGTGGAAGACAATGACGAGAACCAGGTTGAGCACGGTATTGATGATGCCCGATATCACCAGGCTGTAGAGCGGACGTTTGGTGTCGCCCATACTGCGGAGTACCGCGGCGCCAAAGTTGAATATCATGATGAAAGGCATGCCCAGGAAATAGATGCGCAGGTAGAGGCTGGCCAAATCGATGACATCGTGCGGCGTATCCATTAGTTCGAGGATAGGGCGCGCCGCCACGAAGCCCACCACCATGAGCAGCAGGCCGCTCACGACGGCTATCACCCCCACGGTCTGCACCGAGCGGTAAACCCCGGCATCGTCCTTTTGTCCGATGTAGTTGCCTATCACCACGCTGGCACCAACGGAAACGCCCACAAACAGGTTGATGAGCAGACTGATGAGGGAACCGTTGCTACCCACCGCCGCCAAGGCCTGACTGCTGGCAAATCGGCCCACCACCGCCACATCCACCGAGTTGAACAACTGTTGCAGGATGCTGCTGGCCGCCAAGGGCAGGGCAAACATCAGCATCTTTCCCAACAAACCTCCGTGAAGCATATCCATGCGCACCGTGCCGCGACCGCCTTCTTTCTTCATCTTCGTTCCTTTTGCGTAATACCTATTATATATTATACGTTCCTCACCGCACCGCTCCATGCGAAGCCGTGCCACTTACTTTTTCCGTTGTTCCTTCTTCTCCTCAGAGGAGATGCGAAACGACGTGTAGAGTTCGAGGACGGCGGCGATGGTAAGGCAGAGCACCCACTCGTTGTGCTCGAAGAAGAACATGAAGAAGGTGGTCATCATGAGCAGCAGGGCGGCCAGTATTTGCTGGCGGCGGAGGCGACGGATGATGAAGTTGCCGCCCTCGTAACGGTCGAGCAACTGCGGTATGGCGAACAACGCGGAGCCTATCCCGTAGAGATAGGGCGAAGCCGGCCAACCCGTAACAAACGAACCGCAACCCAACAGCAGCAAGACACCGCCTGAATAATACATCCACGAAAGATTCTTCATAGTCATTCCTTCCCCTCAATAATATATATGTCCTCGTTGGCCGTTTTCATCAGATACTTCTCACGCGCAATCTTCTCTATCGCCTCGGGGTTGGTCTCCAGCTGATTGAGCCGTTCCGTGTCGCGCAAGTAGATACCGCGGTATTTCTCAATCTCTTCGTTGAGCGCGCGTATCTCCTGCTTGTGCTGGAAGCGGCGAATCAGGCAGTTCTCGTCCAAAAAGACAAAGATAAGCAAGAACACCGATACCGCTATAAGGTATTTGTATTTGCCTATCACATGATAGATGGCAAGAAAGACGGAGAATAATCTGCTCATGGCCTAATATTGAATTAACTACGGCAAAGGTAGAAATATTTCCGTCTCGGCACGCACGGGAAACCGATAATTTAATGTACATTTGCAACATTACTTCTAAAAAACACGTTTCCGCCATGGATAATTATATCGTATCGGCCCGTAAATACCGTCCTTCCACCTTCGACACGGTGATAGGACAGCGTGCGTTGACCCTGACACTGAAGAACGCTATCGCCTCGCGCAAGTTGGCAAGCGCCTACCTGTTTTGCGGACCGCGTGGTGTGGGAAAGACCACCTGCGCCCGCATCTTCGCCAAGACCATCAACTGCCTGCATCCGACGGCGAGCGGAGAGGCTTGCAACGAGTGCGAGTCGTGCAAGGCTTTCAACGAGCAGCGTTCGTACAACATCCATGAGCTGGATGCCGCGTCGAACAACTCGGTGGATGACATCCGCGCCCTGATAGAGCAGGTACGCATCCCGCCACAGGTCGGCAAATACAAGGTGTACATCATCGACGAGGTACACATGCTGTCACCCGCCGCCTTCAACGCTTTCCTGAAGACGTTGGAAGAACCGCCCTTGCACGCCATCTTCATCCTGGCGACGACGGAGAAGCACAAGATTATCCCCACGATACTCTCCCGTTGTCAGATTTACGACTTCAACCGCATCACGGTGAACGACACGGTGGAGCATCTGAAATACGTAGCGGAGAAGGAGGGCATCGAGGCTGACCCCGAAGCCCTGAACGTAATCGCGCAGAAGGCGGATGGCGGTATGCGTGACGCACTTTCCATCTTCGACCAAATGGTCAGTTTCTCGGGCGGGCACATCACCTACAAGAGCGTGGTGGAGAACCTGAACGTGCTGGACTATGAGTACTTCTTCCGCATGACCGACATCCTGCTGGGCAATAAGGTGACGGAAGCGATGTTGCTCTTCAACGACATCCTGAGCAAAGGATTCGAGGGCAACATCTTCATCGCCGGACTGGCCGACCACTTCCGCAATCTGCTCGTGGGCCGCGACGCTTCGACGCTCAGTCTGTTGGAGGTGAGCGATGCCGTGAAGGCACGCTATCAGCAACAGGCGCAACAGTGCAAGCCGACCTATCTCTACAGGGCGATGAGGCTTTGCAACGACTGCGGAATGGCCTATCGGGAAAGCAAGAGCAAACGCTTCCTGGTGGAACTGACGCTGATAGAGCTGGCACAGGCCGCCGCGGACGATGACGGAGACCATAGTGGGCGTCGCCCTACGAAGCGATTAAACCCCATCTTCAAGGCACAGGCCCAGGCTCCGCCTCAGACCACAGCCACCACGGCAGGCAATGCAGCAGCCACCACGGCAGGCAATGCAGCAGCCACCACAACAGGTAATGCAGCAGTCACCGCAACAGACAATGCGAACTCCGGCAATGCGAGTCGCGTGAACCCACAAGCCGCGAACGCGCAAACAGACAGTCCGCCCATAGGCATCCCACAGGTAAGCGTGACGAACGGCCCGTTGCCACAGGCCAGTACCGTACGGAAGGCTCCTACGGTGAACATGAACCGGGTAGGATTCTCCATCAAGCGTACGCAAGAAAAATTGGAGAACAGGAACGTTGTGGCCGAATCCGTCCAACCGGACCTGTTCAGCTCGCAATCCGCAGCCGGGGAGACGGCAGTGGATCAAGCGTTCGACGAAGAGGCTCTGAGATACCAGTGGCTTCGTTTCGCCAACGAATTGCCCAATGAGGAGAAATCGACCGCCCAGCGCATGAAGGCAATGACGTTGAGCAAGCTGACCGACACCGATGTGGAGGTTGCCGTTGACAACGAGTGGGTGGAGAGCACCATGCGTGCCATTGCGCCCCGCATTGAACAGTATCTGCGCACCAACCTGCACAACCGGCAAATAACCTTGCGGTTCAAGGTGACACAACAAGCGGAGCAAAAACGCGCCTATAGTCGGGTGGAGCAATTCCAACTGATGGTGGAGAAGAACCCCGCCCTACAAAAGCTGAAAGAGCACTTCGACCTGGAATTGTCGTAAGTGCAGGACAAGGCATAAACAAAAATCCGCAAGTCCTGCCTTCGCTTCGGACTTGCGGATTCCTTTATGGCGGAAAGAGTGGGATTCAAACCCACGGAACGGACAAGCCGTTCACCGGATTTCGAGTCCGGCCCATTCGGTCACTCTGGCATCTTTCCGGGTGCAAAGGTACAACATTTTGCTTTCCTTGTATCTTCTTGAGCAACTTTTTTTGAGATGCGGGCGGACAAACACTACCGCCCGACCCGTTCCACCCTCATTTCTAACAGGGCAAAACGCAAATTCAGCCTGCCTTGTAAGGATATTCTGAATTACTTTACTATTTTTGCAAACAGATAAAACCACTGGAGAATGAAACCACGCTTTATTGCCGGTCCCTGCGTCATCGAATCGATGGAGATTATGAACGAAGTGGCGGAGGAATTGGTACGACTGAACAAGAAGTATGACATAGACATCATTTTCAAGGCTTCGTTTGACAAAGCCAACCGTACCTCCATCCGCTCGTATCGCGGGCCGGGCATGGAGAAGGGGCTACAGATGTTGGCGGACATACGAAGCCGATACGGACTAAAACTGCTGACCGACATCCACGAGAGCTTTCAGGCGCAGCCTGCAGGTGAGGTGGTGGACGTGTTGCAAATCCCCGCGTTCCTTTGTCGACAGACGGATTTGCTTGTCGCGGCCGCAAGGACGGGAAAGGTAGTAAACATCAAAAAAGCCCAGTTCCTCTCCGGAAAGGATATGCAATATCCCGTGCAGAAAGTACGCGAGGCGGGCAATGACAAAGTATGGCTTACCGAACGGGGCAACATGTTCGGATACAACAACCTGATTGTGGACTTCCGCAATATCCCGGACATGAAGCTCTACACCGACACGGTGATTATGGACTGCACGCACAGCGTGCAACGCCCGGGAGCGGCCGACGGCAAGACGGGAGGCAACCGGGAGTATGTGCCGGCAATGGCGATGGCGGCAAAGGCGTTCGGTGCCAACGGATATTTCTTTGAAGTGCATCCTTTCCCCGATGAGGCTTTGAGCGACGGACCGAACATGCTCCACTTGAAAGACCTGGAAAAAACAATAGCTAACCTGCTGTAAGATGAAAGACACCACACCATACGCCATCAAGTGTTTCCAGGACGAAGCACAGGCGATACTCAACCTCATCCCCATGCTCGATGATAACTTCTCGAAAGCGGTGGATTTGATATACAACAGTACCGGCAAGGTGGTTGTGACCGGTGTAGGAAAAAGCGGACATGTGGGCGAGAAGATTGCCGCTACATTGGCTTCGCTGGGTACGCCCTCATTCTTCCTCAATCCGCTGGACGCATACCATGGCGACTTGGGCATGATAGCGCAAGGGGATGTGGTGATGGCCATCAGTTACAGCGGCAACACGGATGAACTGTTGCGTTTCATCCCCTTGCTGATAGAACGCAACATCCCTATCATCGGAGTCTCCAGCAATCCGCAATCGCTGCTCGGACAGTACGCCTCGTGCAACCTCAACATACGCGTGGAGCGCGAAGCAGACCCTCTGAACCTGGCACCGACCTCGTCCACGACCACTACCATGGCCATGGGTGACGCCATCGCCTGCGCACTGGTGCACCTACGCGACTTTAAGGCTTCGGACTTCGCCCAGTTCCACCCGGGAGGCAGTCTGGGCAAGCGGTTACTGAGCAAGGTGAAGAGTTATATGGTGTCGGACAACCTGCCGGTGGTGACCACCCGTGACATGGTGAGCGACACTATCATACAGATTAGCAAGACGAAGCAGGGTATTGCCGTAGTGATAGAGGACGAAAACATCATCGGAGTGGTGACGGACGGCGACGTGCGGCGCGCCATGCAGAACCGGCAAGAGGACTTCTTCTCACTCACGGTGAAGGACATCATGAGCCACAATCCCAAGACGGTACGCGAGGACGACAAGCTGTCGCAGGCGGAGAAGCTGATGCGCCGGTACAACATCCACTCGTTGGTGGTGGTGAACGACGAAGGGAAGTTCACGGGACTCATCGATGCTTTCAGTTGTTTGTAACCTAATAAACATGACAACGGTATGAAAACAGTAGCTTTTGTCCCCATTCGGCTGAACAGCAGACGGGTAGCAGGAAAGAACATGCGGCTTTTGGGCGACAGACCGCTGATGTGCTATGTGCTGGAGACACTGGTGAAGATACCCCGCATCGATGAAATATACGTCTACTGCAGTCAGGACATCGTCCGGCAGTATCTGCCCCAAGGGGTGAAATTCCTGAAACGGTCTGCCGCACTGGACAGCGACGAAACTACAGGCAGCGAAATCTACGAGGCTTTCACCCGGGAAGTGAAGGCGGATGTCTACCTGCTGGCGCACACCACCTCGCCCTTCATACAAGGGGCGACCATAGAGAACGCACTCAACAAGGTGCTGGACGAAGACTACGACTCCGCTTTCAGCTACAAGAAGATACAGACCTTCGCATGGTATGACGGCAAGCCGCTGAACTATGACCTGAAGCACATTCCCCACACGGAGACCCTGAAGCCTGTGATTGTGGAGACAAGTGCCTTCTTTATCTTCCACCGTGAAGTGTGGACCGAACAGAGACAACGCATCGGAACACATCCTTACTTAGCCCCGGTAAGCCAAACGGAGGAACTGGACATCGACTGGCCCGAGGACTTTGAATTCGCGGAGCAGTTGCTGCAAATCGTACGCGAGCGGGAGCAACCACAAACACACGCTATACAATGAACGCTATATAGAAATCAAATACCTATTTTCAACACAAAAACTAATAATCTTATGCAAAAGAAAATGATGACAACGCTCTGCGCACTACTGATGGCAGGCGGACTGGCCGCGCAAGAGAAAGCGTGGTTCGACGAAAAAGAGATGACCATCACGGGAGCTTACTATTACCCGGAGCACTGGGACGAGAGCCAATGGGAACGGGACTTGAAGAACATGCACGACATGGGATTCGAGTTTACCCACTTCGCCGAGTTCGCCTGGGCGGAGATAGAGCCCGAAGAGGGACGGTTCGACTTCAGCTGGCTGGACAAGGCCGTGGCTTTGGCGGCAAAGTATGACCTGAAGGTGATAATGTGTACCTCCACGGCTACTCCACCCGTTTGGCTAACCCGTAAGTATCCGGAGATATTGATACAGCACGAAAACGGCACGCATACCGACCACGGTGCGAGACAGCACGCGTCGTTCTCCTCACCGAAGTACCGCGAGTTGGCCTACAAGATGATAGCCAAGCTGGCGGAACACTATGGGAACGACAGCCGCATCATAGGATGGCAGCTGGACAACGAGCCCGGCGTGCAATACGACTATAGCCCGAAGGCACAGGAGGAGTTCCGGGCTTTTCTGCGCGAGAAATACCACAACAACATCAACGAGCTGAACAAATCCTGGGGCACGGCTTTCTGGAGCCAAAGCTACAGCGACTTCAACCAGATAAACATCCCCTTGGTTAGCGAGAGCTACACGAACCACCACTTCGTGTTGGACTACAAGCGGTTCGCCGCCAAGGAGACTTGCGACTTTCTGGACGCTCAGTGCCGCCTCATCAAGCAGTACGCCAAGAACCAGTGGGTAACGACCAACTACATCCCCAGTTACGAGAGAGGACACATCGGTGGCAGCAAGGCACTTGACTTTGTGAGCTACACACGCTATATGGTATATGGTGACAACGAGGGCATCGGTCGCCGCGGTTTCCGTGTGGGCAATCCGCTGCGCATCGCCTTCGCCAACGACTTCTTCCGCCCGATTGACGGCACTTATGGAGTGATGGAGCTGCAACCGGGACAGGTAAACTGGGGCTCTTGCAACTCCCAACTCCTGCCTGGAGCCGTACGCCTGTGGCTATGGAGCGTATTTGCCGGAGGCAGTGATTTCGTCTGCACCTACCGCTATCGACAGCCCCTGTTCGGCACGGAGCAGTACCACTACGGCATCGTCGGCCCGGACGGAGTAACGGTGACTCCCGGCGGAGCCGAGTATGCACAGTTCATCAAAGAGATGAAGGTAATCCGCAAGGCGGCCGACAAGAAAGAAGTGGTGCCGGCGGACTATACGGCACGACGCACGGCGATACTCTATAACCACGAGAACAGCTGGAACATGGACCGCCAGAAGCAGAACAAGAGCTGGAGCACGGGCGGCCACATACGCCGCTACTACAAGGCACTGAAGAGTTTCGGTGCTCCGGTGGACGTGATAGACGAGAGCAAGGACTTCAACGCTTACCCGGTAATGGTCGTCCCGGCTTATCAGCAAGCGGACAAGGACTTGGTGAACCGCTGGAAATCGTATGTCGAGCAAGGCGGCAACCTGATTATCACCTGCCGCACCGCACAGAAAGACCGCATGGGCAGGTTGCCCGAGATGGCTTTCGGAGGCATGCTCAATGAGCTGACCGGTTGCGAGATGAGTTTCTTCGACCTCCTGTCGCCGGAGACTCCCGGCAAGGTGTCCATGGATGGTAAGAGCTATCAGTGGAACACTTGGGGCGAGGTGATGAAACCGGGCAAGGACGTTGACGTGCTGGCCACTTACCAAGAGGAGTTCTACGAAGGAGAGGCGGCCGTCGTTACCCGTAAGCTGGGCAAAGGCACGGTGACCTATGTGGGCGTTGATTCACAGGACGGCAGTTTCGAGGCCGACCTGCTGCGCAAGCTCTACGCACAGTATGGCATCGACGTGATGAACCTTCCCTATGGCGTAAACATAGAATACCGCAACGGCATGGGTATCGTGACCAACTATAGCGACAAGCCCTACATCTTCGACTTGCCGCGCGGCGCGAAAGTGCTCGTGGGCGACACGACACTCCCCACCGCAGGCGTGTTGGTGTTCAAGTGCAAAAAATGACAAGAAAAACATATTTAACTCATGATGTCATGAAACAGAGAAAATGGATAACAGCGGTGGCGGCAGCCACAATGGGACTTGTGTGCGCCTGCACATCAAGCAAAAAGGAAGAGGCCCTCTACTCACAGAAGATGGTGGAGAGCCACGGGTTGGTGGACTTCTATTGTAACCGACACTACCAAGACTCGCTGTGTCACACCGGGTGGGACTATGTGTCCGGACTGGTGGCGAACGCGGTGCTGAAGGCTTGGCAGATGTATCCCGAGAAGACGGATTACTACGAAGCGGTGAAGGCTTTCGCCGACCACAACACGAACGAGGACGGGTCGATGATTCTGAACGAGAAGGGCGGCAACGCCTTGCGGCCAAGCAACATCGACGACCTGCCCGCAGGGAACATCTACTTTGCCCTCTATGCTGAGGAGCTGAAGAAAGGCAACACAAAGGATGCGGAACGCTACCGCAACGCGGCCACGGTGATACGCAACAAACTGAAGTATGAACACTCACGCATTGCCGAAGGTCTGCCCGGTGCCGGAGGGTTCTTCCACAAGGCGAGCTATCCTAACCAGATGTGGTTGGATGGTCTCTTCATGGGGTCGCCCATCTATGCCCAGTGGCAACATGTGTTCGGTCAGACCGACGCACAGGACAATGCCGAAAGCTGGAGCGACATCGCTTCGCAGTTCAAAACGATACACAAGTATACCTATGACAAGGAGGAACAGCTGAACTATCACGCATGGACGGCCACTCCGAACGACTCGAACGCTTTCTGGAGCAACAAGCAAGACCCCTATTTGGGTTGTAGCAAAGAGTTCTGGGGCAGAGGAATGGGTTGGTACTTCGCGGCCTTGGTGGATGTGTTGGAATTCATGCCCAAGGAACATGCGGACTACCCTGCGGTGAACGCCATTCTGCAACAGGTGGCCACAGGTATCGCACGCCGTCAGGACGAGACGTCGGGAGTGTGGTATCAGTTGTTGCGCTATGACGCCAATACGAAGGCGGACGGCAAAGGCGACACGGCGGTAGATGGTGAGACCTACAACGTGGGCGACACGGCGAATTACCTGGAAGCATCCTGCTCAGGCATCTTCACCTACGCCTTTTATAAAGGGATTCGATTGGGCTTGCTTGACAAAGAGGTTTATCAGCCTGTAGCGGACAAAGCCTATGCGGGTCTGCTGAAGACCTTTATCCGCGAGGAAGAGGGACGCACGGACATCATACAGAGTTGCGCCTCCGCAGGTCTTGGCCCGGCCAAGAACCCGAGCCGTACCGGCACCATAAACTATTACCTCTGCGGCAAAGATACCGGACTGGCGCAGAACGAAGGCAAAGCCGTCGGCACCTTCATCCTCGCCTCTTTGGAACACGAAGCGGCAGCGAAGAAATAACCTGTACAAGCGGGAGCGAAACACAGAGCCAGGGATATAAGGCTACAAGAAAGCCGGAAACAAGACGGAAGCCTGTCCAGTGCCTCAATGGGGCGACTGGACAGGCTTCTGCCTTGTTCGTATAAAGGTTCAGCGGTATCAGTACTGGAGGATGTCCCAAAGGTCGCGGATGCGCTGCTCGGGATCCCACTTTCCAAAGAAGGTCCACTTGGAGGTGATGCGCCAGAACTCAGGCGAGCCGGGCATCTCATCGAGGTTGTCATTCATCCAACCGCTGTGTCCGCCGTCGCGTTTACAACCATAATAATAGGTACGCTGGCCGTAGACGCAGGGGTCGAGCACCTTGTCGGAGTAAGCGTAATGGATATTCTCGTTGAGCACATTACCTGAGAAGTGACAATTGATGAGGATGAACTGCGAGTCATGATGATAGCGGCCGAGCAAGGTCGGTGTCTTGGCATCGAAGTCGGAGTTGGTGATGACGAGGCGGTTTTCCGGCGTATCACGTCCGTCGTGCCAAATCATTGCACGGCTGTCGCCATAGAAGCGGCAACGGGTAGCGTAGCAGGTACCGCGCGGACAGAGGAAATCGACTCCCGGACAGCGCAGATAGAGGTCGGCATGATAGTACATACCCTTGCCGTCCCGTGCCCAAAGTGCCAAGGCATCGTTGCCGTCGGCCCAAACGTTGCAGTTGGTGATGATGGTGCGTGTGGCGCGTCCGAAGATAGACATTTGGTGGACAGTGGTCTGCTCCACGGTTGTACCGTAATTGTTATAAGCGGTAAGGTTATTGATGATGCAGTCGTCCGCTCCTTCGAGGAGAACGATGGCGCCCATATGCACGTCCTGGCCTTTGTATTTCTCCACCATGCGTTTCTGTGAAGTCTCGGCAACGACAATGACGGTGCTGTCGCGATCCTCGCCTACCAACACGATGTTCGGACGGTCGATGATGACTTTCTGGTTGTAGGTGCCCTTGCGGATCAGTATCTTATAGGGGGCATCGGCATGCTCCGGAGCTTTCTCGATAGCCGCTTGAATGCTCTCACCCGGTTTCACCACCGCATCAAAAAGTTTGGCGTTCTTCACCGGCTTGCGAAACATCTCGAACGTACCATTCTCATTGCCGCCTTTGGTAGTGAGACTGATTTTCACCTTGTGCTTCGGGTCGTTCTGCGCAGCCCATTTCTCATACTTCTTGTAAAGGTTCGCCGGACCATTGGTGTACCAGCCATAGCCGTTGCGGCGTTCCGGACCGATGTCTTCCAAGCGGCGACGGGGAATACCGTCACGGTCGCATACGAACGGTTCACAACGTTGCAGGTCATAGAAGCGTGCCCACATGGGTTTGGCGTTCGGGTCGCTCACCAAGCGGGTGTTGCGTTCGCCCTTCTCATCCACATAGCGTTCCACACGGTAACCGGTAATCTTATAGGTATCGAACCACTTCATCGCACCGTGAATGGCCTTCTTCACCTTTGCGCTCGGATTGGGGAGATCCATCAGCAGGTCAACGATAGAGCAGCTCTCGGCTGAACAGAACGAGGGCAGTTCGAAAGCCCGGGCAGGTGCAGGCTGCAAGGTTTCACGGTCGTGCTGCTGACACCATACGGTGGGCTTGCCCTTCACCAGAATCTGTGTAGCGAGGATGCAATCCACGCCTTTGTTGAACGATTCGGTGAGTTGGTTGCGCAGTGTCTCATCCGTGAGGTCGTCACCATAAGGATATTCGGCCGCAATGATTTCCTGGAAGAGGCGAAGCGTGTTGACAATCGCGTCGTCATTGAAGGTGATGTGAATCTGGTAGTCACGCATCTTGGGCCAAAACTGAGGCCATCCGCCATTCTCATACTGTCCGCTAAGCAGATACTTCACGGCGGCACGGAAGGCATCCCGATAGCGCACATCCTTGGTCTGGTGATAGAGACGGGCCAAATAAATCATCTGCATCGTAGTGGCGTCGTTGTCAATGGTGGAGTCGTCCGTACGGTCCTTGTCCTTCCGCACGGCGGCCAGCTCCTTGTCTGTGAGGCGACGGGCCATGTCGATGTTCTTGGGCCATCCGCCCGTACAACGTTGGTACACCAGTACCTGGTCGCCGATGCGTCGAGCCTCATCGGTCTTAAAGAATTCCGGGTCGGATATCCGGATACTGTTGCGTCCCGGACGCGTCTGTGCCGTCAGGGAGAACGAGCAGCAGAATGCCATTGCCACAAGCAACAGGCTTCCGCAGGTTAACATTTTACATTTCATAATGTTTGGTATTAGTATTAATAGAGTAAAAAAGCATCAAAGCAAGTCCGCCAACGGGGCGAGGCGCATACTGTTGGATCCTTTAATAAGGATATAGTATCCGCGAGGTTTCCCGACCCCGATGGCCTGTCGCACCTCATCGGCGTCGGCAAAGCAGCGGAACGGGGAACGGGTGGCGCGGAAGTTGTCCCCCACAAGCCAGACCTCATCAAACGCCGCCTCCGCGAGGTAGTCCACAATGCGTTGATGTTCCTCCGCACTGGAAACGCCAAGTTCCTTCATGTCACCGAGGATAGCCATCTTGGGGCTCACCTTCATGGCTTTGAAATTGGCGAGAGCCGCCATCATGCTGGTAGGGTTGGCATTGTAGGCATCCACAATCAGTGAATTGTCCGCCGTGACCTTCAGTTGCGAACGGTTGTTCTGTGGCGTATAGTCCGCCAATGCCTCATCGACCTGTTGGGGTGTCACCCCAAAATAGACACCTATGGCCGCAGCCGCCAGCATATTGTCTATGTTGTAAGCGCCAATGAGGTGAGTGGCTATGCGATGCCACCCGGCATTGGCGACGCGCCAACGGAATGTGAGGGTAGGCGCGCACTCTATGACTTCGCCGTTGACAGGCAGCGTTTCCTTGTCGTCACCCTTTCCGTAGCGTACCAGATTCAGTCCTTTCGCCTCGGCCATGAGGTAAGGATTGTCGTTGTGGATAAACACCACGCTGTCCGGTCTCGTACGCAAATAGCGATAGAGGGCCGTCTTGGTGTGAATCACCTCCTCGAACGTGCCGAACCCTTCGAGGTGCGCCTTTCCCACGTTGGTAATGATGCCGTAGTCCGGCTCCACGAGGTGCACCAGTTGGTCTATCTCGCCCGGATGATTCGCCCCCATCTCCACCACGGCCATCTCGTGTTCCGCCGTCAGGCGAAGCAGGGTGAGCGGCACACCGATGTGGTTATTGAGGTTTCCTTGGGTATAGAGCACCCGATATTTCTTGGCCAGCACGGTGGCGATGAGCTCCTTGGTAGTGGTCTTGCCGTTGGTGCCGGTAACGCCAATGACGCGTGTGCCCAGTTGCCGACGGTGGTAGTGCGCCAACTGTTGGAGCGCGGCAAGGCAATCGTCCACCAGCAGCAGACGCTTGTCTTGCGACGAGGCGTACCGCGGGTCGTCGATGACGGCATAGGCGCAACCTTGCTCCAGGGCTTTGGCGGCAAACGCATTGCCGTCGAACGAAGCTCCTTTAAGGGCAAAAAAGATGGAACCGGTCGGGCAGTTACGGCTGTCGGTCGTGACCAACGGATGCTGTTGGAAGAGGTGGTAAAGTGATGTTATTTCCATAGTTCATTGCAGTCAACGGCCATCCTGTGAGCCGTGACATCCTATTATATAGACACCGCAAAAGTAGCGATTTTGCGGCAACGAACAAACAAACGAGGCGGAAAGTGAGCCTCGAAACGTTAAAAAGCGGGATGCAGTGAGCGGGATGCAGTGAGCCTCCGTGAAAAAAGTCCGCAAGAGATAAGGATTATGTCAAATCATTAAACTACCTTTGTACTTCCTTTGATAAATTAACTTGAGGTATGAAATATACGATAACGACTTTCATCGCATGCCTACTCTGTCTGTCCGCAACAGCGCAACTGCCGGAGCGTACTCCGGAAAACATCCGGAAGTATAAGGAAATCTGCCGCAAACATATATATAAGGATATGAAAGGCATGTACCGTGAACCGGGAGGTGCCTTGAAGTTCCCCTTCTTGGCACCGGGCAGCAATCAGTATTTGGACATGCTGTGGGACTGGGACTCCTGGCTGAGCAACATCGCCTTACGACAGATTCTGTTGGAGAACGGCACAGACAAGGACCGCGAACAGGCACTGCGGTACGAACAGGGATGCGTGCTCAATGCCTTGAGTTACGGAGGCATGGACGGATGGATACCCATTTGGATTGAGCGCAACGCACCGAGCCGCGAGGAGATGCTGAAGAAACGCAATCCTTGGAAGACCAATATGCACAAGCCGACCATTGCGCAACACGCCGCCTTCATCATCCGCAATATGGATGGCGATGCCGAATGGTTGCGCGAGGACTTTTATACCCTGCAGGCATTCGTCTGCAAATACCTGAACTTTCACCGCCACAAGGCAACGGGACTGATGTACTGGGAAACGGACGAGGCAATAGGCGTGGACAACGACCCGAGTACCTTCTACCGTCCGCACGAGAGCTCCGGTTCCATCTTCCTGAACGCACTGATGTACAAAGAGCTGAAAGCGATGACGTACATAGCCGACTGCCTGAAGTTGACCGACATCGCCAAGCGGTTCGACCAGGAGGCCGACACGTTGAAAGCAAAGATACAGGAACATTGTTGGGACCAGCGTGATGGATTCTACTATAGCGTAGACCTGAACTTGCTACCCGTGGAGAAACCCGACATCGAAGGCTTGATGCCCGGCGACCTCTATCTGCATGTGGGACAACCCCGCACATACGACTGTCTGATACAGCGGTTCAGCGTGTGGAGCGGTTTCATGGCCATGTGGGCCGGTATCGCCACGCAAGAGCAGGCCCAAGAGATGGTGAAGCGACAATATCACGACACGTTGTCGTTCAACGCGCCGGCCGGTGTGCGCACCCTCTCGCCACTGGAGAAGATGTACAACGCTTGCGCCAGCGGCAACCCGTCGTCATGGCAGGGTCCGATATGGATTAACGTGAACTACATGGTGTTTCGCGGACTGGTGCAATACGGCTTCGAGGCGGAAGCGCGTGAGCTGGCGGAGAAGACCATCGTGCTGTTGGGTCGCGACTACGAGCGGTTTGGCGCATTGCACGAGTATTACCTGCCGGACAACGGCGAACCCGTGTTGAACAAAGGGTTCCAAAACTGGAACCTGCTGGTACTGAACATGGCGGCTTGGCTCGACGGCAAACCCGTAGTTACGGAGTTCTGAGTCGAGGTGTACCATAC
>CAVFNZ010000011.1:36852-37490 GCA_963624095.1 Clostridium sp. CAG:217
GATTATCCGTGATAGCCCCTTTGTTTACGTTGCTCCTTTTGTGCGCCCCGAAAGCAAAGGCTCAAGTCAATGCACAACTTTACTACGACTTCGGTGACGACCGCAAGTTCGAAACCCTGACACTGGAGATGTTCAAGGCAGACAAATGGGGTAGTACCTACTTCTTTGTCGACCACGATTTCAACTATAATAAAGTCGATGGGAAGAAAGTGGGAGCACAGGTGTCGCACGGAGGTACCTATACCGAGATTGCCCGCAGCCTCAACTTCTGGCAGGAATCCGCCATGAAGGCGTGGAGTCTGCACGTTGAGTACAACGGCGGCATCACGCAAAGCTATCCCATCAACACGGCCTGGTTGTTCGGTGTGGATTATTTCATGCACAGCAAGGACTTCAAGAACACCCTGACGCTGCAAGTGCTCGGCAAACACATCCGCAAAGCAAGCAGCGATGTGCCGATGCAGCTCACAGCCGTATGGGCCATGAACGATATCTTTGGCGTGAAAGGACTGAATTTCTTGGGCTTCGCCGACTTCTGGTGGGAAAACCATACGACTGGCGATGACAATCTGACCGAAAAAGAAGCCAGCACCGTGTTCATCACCGAGCCCCAGTTGTTCTACAACCTCGGCCGCCAC
>CAVFNZ010000012.1:0-37102 GCA_963624095.1 Clostridium sp. CAG:217
CCCGTACAGCTATAGAATGCCATCCCGTACGGCATGAAAACCCCATAAACGACATACTGACAATGATTAAACTTTCTTTACACTTATTGAACTATTTTACTAAGATGCTTCACTCCCTACCCAATCCCTTACTGTAATACTTCACAGCACTGGGAAAATGTTACTGAGACTATGACTGAATTTACTGAAAACAGCGTGATGAAATCGCCACTGGGTCTCGGGATGACCCTCATTTTGTCACGTATGAGAACAATTGCTCCATGCTGTTCTCGATACACTCGATTGTCGGTATCTCTTTGTAGGCAAGGTCTGGCAATTCCCGTGAATACACATCGCTCAATGCCATCCATACAGAATGCAGGTCTTTTATGACGGGAGAATCCATGATTCTCTTGTTCTGCCATCCTTCGGGCTTGTCAAATCGTTGTTGGTCTTGCGCAAACAGGTTGTTGAAGTCCGACTTGAAAGCATCACTTTTCAGATAGGCTTGTGTCTCCGCATCGTTCAACAGAAAATGCAAATCATAGAAATGGCGTATCTTGGCTGTCAGCTCA
The DNA here is from genome assembly GCA_963624095.1 of Clostridium sp. CAG:217. Taxonomy (GTDB): domain Bacteria; phylum Bacteroidota; class Bacteroidia; order Bacteroidales; family Bacteroidaceae; genus Phocaeicola_A. Next base: position 555 of record CAVFNZ010000012.1, read on the forward strand.
AGCATGTAATCATCCGCCAAGGAACAACGAAGCAATGACACCAACTTCTCGGTCAATGTCCTGCGCCTGTCGAGAACATTCACCTCAAATGGCTGCATGTCGTATTCTTCTATCAGGCTTTCATTGCCTGTGTTCTGCAAAAACTCCGTCAAGAAACTCTGCAGCTTGCATTTCCGGAACGGATAAGGATTAGCGAAGGAATTGATTTCCACAAGCAGTTGTCCAGCCTTGATAGCCCCCGCTTGCAGTGTGTCAATGGCTCTTGGATAGGAATAGTACGCCTTGTGATAATGGGAACCCTTGCTTGTGAAACCAGGCATATCCATTTCCCGCAATCCTTCTGTCATGTTCCTGGCCGTCCTCTTGATTAGCATCTTCAACTGGTTGCCGCTAAGAGTCCATGCCTCGGAGATGGCAATGTCTATGTCTTCCGAGAATCTGCTACCGATGCCGTATGCCTTTGTAAGACTTGTTCCTCCTTTGAATATGGCACGATTGTCCTTGTCGTTCGCTGCCATCAATGCCAATGAACGGCAAATCCAATAATCCTTCTCGATGAAAATTCCCTTGATGCCAAGGCCTCCATCCTCTACCGGTCGGGACGCTGCCTGTAATGCGTCGGAGAACAATTCGCGGTTTTCATGCAATTTCATAGGATATTCCAGTTTCTCTTGTTGGGTAATACGTCGTCAGAGATTGGCAACTTGTAACTTGTCACTCCGTTCAATGTTTGGCTGATAAGCTCCGTGTCGAGTCCCATATTCTCGTAGATTGCTCCAAGCAAGGCTCTTACATAAGGGGTGTATGCCAAGGACAGTTCTGCCAGTTCTTGCTTTTGTTCCTCAGAAAACGTATTTATCGCTTTGCGGATATTCGTCACGCATTCGTCAGGTGAAGCGGCTGGGATTTCCTTGATAAACCGCAGCGCGTCCAGTGTCCTGAGTAGCGGAATGTTGTTTGGAGTAATTGCGTTCCCCTGCAACAGGAAAGAGACTTTCACCCCATTTCTTGTTGTCGGCCGGCGATACCGGTTTGTACCTATGAGAATGGACGAACTTATCTGTGTAGTCAGTCCCATTGAGGCAAATGCCGTGGTTCCCGTTATATACCCGACAACCTTTCCGTCCTGTTCCAAGAAGTCCTTGACAAGTTCAGAGTCTGCCGGCTTTAGCTTTCCAAAGATGGTTGTCTTCGGGATATAGTATTTTCCCTTAGCTATCTTTTGCAGCTCCCCCTGCAGTACAAGACGGTTGAGAGCCTTGGCGAGTGCCGGCTGATACCGCATCTCCACGCCAAAGTCTCTTGTTGTCAATACAACCCCGGCAGGAGTCAACGACAGTTTATCCCTTATTAGTCTTGCTATGACCATACTTATCTCCTTGTATCGACTGCAAAGTTAATAAAAGTCTTGTTTTCTACGTCATAAACTTGACATTTTTAGTCGCTCTTTAACTCAAATAGCCTCTTCGAAAAACGACATTATAGGCATGAGCCTGAGACATTATAGGCGTGTCATATCATGAATTAACTTGTGTCATATCCTGACTTCACTTGTCAGTTTTCCGGTTATATAACTAAATTTCTTGTCAACCTTTGTGCCTCCGACTCGCCTCATGGGGCACGTCAACGGCAGTCGATGTGAACGACCTGATACTAAAATCTTTATAAGGGAGCGGAGGTTGGATGGGGGTAACTTCTCTTAGTAAGAGAAGTTACATTGCCTCGATATGTGTTGATAATCAGTACTGTATGTTATTATGAGCCATGGCGTTTACCCCACAAACGCTACTTTATACCCGATATATTTTGCGATAAACCGCAATTTTTTATGCGAAAGAATTTGCTAATTGCTTTAATTCCTTTACTTTCGCACCGACATCAACTTCTCTTACTAAGAGAAATTACATCGAGTGATACAAATTCTTCCACAAAAGGAATGCTGAGGGCAGCTGTGGAGAGGGGATTCCAGTGCTCGGTGGAGTTTGACCATAACGTCCGGTTCTGCCGGTTGGCGAAAGGTCGATAAGGTGTCGCTTTACTGGTATACCCAAACTGCCTTTAGACCTTTAACTTGAAAAAACTATAATAACGATAATGACAATGGGAAAATTTAGCATGTTTATGGTTGCAATCTGTGCAGGATGGGCCTGTCAGATACAAGCACAACAGACAGTGACGATTAAGGGTAATGTGAAATTCACGGACAAGGACTTCAAAGTCTCCGTCTACCAACGCGATGGTACGGGCAAGAAAATCCTTGCCGAAGCACCGGTCAATGATGACCATGCCTACTCCTTGACAGTTTCGTTTGACAAACCGGGTGAGGCTGTCGTTGACTGCGGTCATTGGCAGAGTGTCAACGTCTGGTTGGAAGACGAGAACATGGACATCGACTTCCGGGGTATGGATACGGCGAAAATCAAAATCAAAAATCCTCCTTATGTATATATACGCGCAGGAAAGAAGAATGAGGTGATGAATATGGCCAACTTCGTAGCCTATCGCAACTACCAGTCGATGATAGCGATTTCACAGAACGTGTGGAAGGCACAGATAGAAGACCAAAAGACCAAAAGCACCCTGTCCACCTCGCTCTATGACGCAAGCAGTGACAACAGTCAGGCTTGGATGCGCTACCTGGTAGAGCATTATTCTGACCAAACCAGTGTGTTGGTGCCCATTGCCCGTCTCAATGCCGAAGCGGACGCTGACCTCATCAACTCGGCTTTGGCTCGTTTGGAATCCACTTCGGAAACCGGCAAGCAGCTGGTGGCAGATTACCGTAAGGCGAAAGCCGAGGAGAAGGAGATGAAGGAGCGCATGAAGGAAGGAAATCCCGCTCCGGAGTTCACCTTCCAAAACGAGAAGGGGAAAACAATAAGTATCAAACAGTTGAAGGGCAAGGTTGTCGTGCTCGACTTTTGGGCAAGCTGGTGTGGTCCTTGCCGTCAGGAGATTCCCAACATCAAGAAGTTCTACGAAACCTATAAGGACAAGGGCGTGCAGTTCTTGAGTGTGTCCATCGATGCCAAGAAGGAAGCCTGGACCAAAGCCCTCAAAGAGGAGCGGATGCCCTGGACGCAAGGTTGGACTCCCGATGCGGGCAAGGCGGTGATGAATACTTATCAGTTTAGCGGCATTCCTTTCATCCTCTTGATAGACCAGGATGGAAACATCTATCGCAAACACTTGCGCGGTGAGGGCATAAAGGACGCCATCGACGACTGCCTTGCCGGCAAGAAGCCTGTGGAGAGAAAAGCCAAGTCGATAGGTGCGGCAATGATGTAAAATGGAACAAACAAAGCGACTTGGCGTGTTGCCAAGAAGCAATTATTAACTATATTTTTTAGGAGAGAAAAACTATGAGAAAGTATCTGTTTTTGTTTTTAGCGGTTATGGCTGGTTTCTCGGTCGTTTCATGTTCGAGCGACGATGACGGACCTACAGTGGGAATCACTTCTGTGCAGGTTACGCCTGCCGGCAGCGCAAAATCGTATGCTTGTGTTATTGATCAGACTACGTTGGTTATCGAGAATACCAATGACAGCGTGGATTGGGACGTGGCCGATGCCGCTCTTGCCAACACGACTGTCACAGCCGTAGGAACTTTGGGTAGTACGGTGTATATCAACAATGAAGCAATTGGCACGACAGGATTGGCGGTTGACGCTTCGGCTCCCGTGATGTTGACGGCCAAGGACGAGAAAGGCAACATCAAGACCTACACCCTTAACGTGGTAAAGGCCAAGACTGCCTCCGGTGACGATATGGTGAAGAAGGCAAGCTCTTTCAACGGTTTCCCGTCGGGTTTGTTGGACTGGGACATGACCATCTTCAATGGTAAGTTCTATGCCATCACGACATCGCTTTCCGGTGAGACGGAGAATTATCAGTTGTTCAAGTCGGAGGACGGACTGAACTGGACCGAAGTCAACTACACGACCGACGTGACAGGAGTCAACCTTCCCGAAGGACAGAAAGGTTACGTTGTCGGCGGTGAAGGTGCTCGTCTGGCTGTCTTGAACGGCAGGATGTACGTGTTGGGCGGTTCCCGTACGATGGGTGCAGACAAATACGGCAATGCTGCGGAAGTTAGCCAAGGCTGGACGGGTCCTGCCAAGAGTATAGCCGCTTGGAGAAGTTTCTCGACCTCTGACGGTGAATCCTTCAAATGCGATACAATCGGCATCAAGGTTGTAAACCAGGAGGGGACCGCTGCGAATCCGGCTTATGTGTTGCCTGCAACTTACCTCAACGTGGCTACTTTGGGCAATAAGATGATTATTCAAGGTGGTTATAACTTCGCATTCGGTATGGCACAGGGAGCCAGACGGTTCGCTTACACGACGGACGGCACGAGCTGGACAACGATTACTCCCGTTTCCGATGATAGTGGTTGCGATGTGGGCAGAAGAATCGCCGGCACTTTCTTCACTTTCAAAGACAAAGTGTGGATTTTGGGTGGATTCAACAACTTCATCGGTGCCGATTACATGCGTACCACCGTTTACTCTTCAACAGACGGTTTGACTTGGAAAAACGAGGGTGAACAGACCGGTGCTCCTTGCCTGTATCACGCCAAGGTGATTGCCGGTGAGGACGTGGCGTTCCTGATTGGTGGTGAATACTTGGGAGAAGACGGCTCTACCCGTAACCTGTCCGACAAGGTCTACCGCAGTACGGATGGTGTCAACTGGACCGAAGTGGCCACCGTTCCTACCAGTTATGTGGGCACTCGCGGTTGTGCAGGTGTAGCTCTTGGCAACGCTGCCTGGATATTCGGTGGCAACAAGACCGTGACCTCCGGATTCTATGGCTATCCGATGGGTGACTCGGATGAAATGTGTACAGACACATGGATCAAGCTGTTCAAGTAACAATCTAACAGGATATAAAAGGAAACTTTCCGCCCAAAGGGAATCTTTGGAAAAGGAAGTTTCCTTTTCTTTTATCACTATCTAATATACTTCGCTCATGAAAACGAAACTATATATACTCTTGGCACTCTTTGTCTGTTCGCTGACAACTCTCGCCCAAGAGCGTACCGTCACCGGTAAGGTGGTGGACACGAACGGTGAACCGTTGCCGCTGATTTCGGTGTCGGTGAAAGACACTCCCAAGGCAGTGACCACGGCGGATGACGGCACTTACAGTATTATAGCGGGTCCTTCTAACGTTCTGGTCTTCTCGTTCGTCGGCTATGACCGACAGGAGGTGAAGGTGGGCAACCGCTCTCAAATCAACATCGTCATGAAAGAAAGCGGTTACACGCAGATGCAGGACTTGGTGGTAGTAGGCTACAGTAAAGTGGAGCGTCGTGACCTGACCGGCTCCGTCTCCTCCTTCAAACCAAAGGACGATGTCTCTTTCCAATCGGTCGACCAGATGTTGCAAGGCCGTATTCCGGGACTCTTCATGTCCAACTCTTCGGGTCAGATAGGAGCGGCCAATGTGTTGACGATTCGTGGCATCAGTTCCATCATGGGCGACAATAACCCCCTCTATGTTATCGACGGTGTGCCCATCTACGGTACGGACCGCAGTTCCAACTCCGTATCCACCACGGGAGGCAGCATCCCGGGCATCGCCATGGGCGGAATGCAGACCGGTGGCGGCACACTGACTTACAACATAGACCTGAACAACTCTTTTGAGAAGAACCCTTTGGCAAACCTCAACCCCGATGACATTGAGTCCATCGAAATATTGAAAGATGCCTTCGCCACGGCTATCTACGGTTCAAGAGGTGCGGCGGGCGTAATCCTGATTACCACCAAGAAAGGTTACAAAGGAAGAACCAAGGTCAACGTGGGCTACACCTTGGGTATCGACAATCCGATTGGCAAACTCGACTTGCTCAACGGTGACGGGTATAGCCAGATATACTCCTTATATTATCCGAACGGCAAATATCCGCAAGGATACAATACCGACTGGTTGGATGCCATAACCCGTACCGCCGTGAGTCAAGGCGTGAACGCGTCCGTGTCCGGAGGCTCGGGAAAAACGGACTACTTCGTCAGTCTCTCTTACGACAATACCCAGTCGTACATCATCAACAATGACATGCAACGTTATTCCGCCCGGTTGAATCTCAACACCGCCCTCAGTGACAAATGGGACATGGGCGTGAGCGTATCGCTCAACCGACTCAACAACAATGCGCTATCCGCCAGCTCCATCTATGCCGCGGCCATCAAGAAGGCGCCGAACTTGCCAATCTATGATGAGAACGGGGACTACCACTACGGCAACCAACCCAACACCAAAGGTGCGGGCGAATCCTATAACCCCGTCGCAATGGCCTACATCAATGACGAAAGCGTGGAAGAGACACGCGTCATCGGCAACGGTTATGTGGAGTTCAAGCCCTTCAGTTGGTTCTCTTGGCGCACGGAGGTAGGTACGGACATCTACAACAGCTTCTCCAACATACGCAAGGGCGAATTGCCTGACAACGTGACGGGTGCTGTGGGCAACCAAGCCACGGAGTCAACCAAGCTGAACTTCAAGACCGTGGTCAACAACCTCATCAATGTCAACAAAATGTTTGGGCAAGACCATTTCGTGCAGGGTGTCATCGGCCAAAGCTATGAATATACCCGGGAACGTGTCAATTCCGTAGCGGGAAGCAACTTCTTCAGCTCCGACTTGAATGGCGTGGGAGCGGCACAGACCAAACGCGTGCTCTCCGCCTACATGCAACAGTCGGCTCTCTTCTCTGCCTTCGCCCGCCTGAACTACCAATACAAGCACACCTATATGTTGGGTCTTACGTATCGCATCGATGGTTCGTCGCGCTACAACCGCAACCATCGTTACCTGAGCACCCCTTCCGTCTCGTTGGGCTGGCGTCTCTCCAACGAGAAGTTCATCAAGGAGAACCTGCCTTTCGTCAATGAGTTGAAGCTGAGAAGCTCGTTCGGCTTGTCGAGCAAAGACGGCAACAACAGTTACTATGGCGCACAGGCGACTTACGCGCTCAATACCTTGACCAATTACGGAGGAAAAACTTACCTGCAGATGTCACAACCGGGCAACGAAAACCTGCGTTGGGAGAAGACCTACACTTGGGATGCCGGTCTCGACCTCGAAATGCTTGACGGTCGGGTGAAGATGACCCTCGACTACTATTACAAGAAGACCACCGACATGCTCTTCTCTTCGGACTTGCCTCTCTACACGGGTTACAGCAAGGAGAACCAGAACATTGCGGACATGAGTAACCAGGGAATAGACTTCCAACTCATCACGACCAACGTCCTTACCAAGGACTTCCAGTGGCAGACCATCCTCAACCTCTCTCGGGCAACGAACAAGATTTTGAAGCTGAACTTCGAGGGCAATCAATTGGACCAAGCCAACAGTTCGTACAAGTACTATGAGGAAGGAAAGCCGGTGGCACAATGGTACCTGCACAAGTGGGTAGGAGTGGACTCCGCTACGGGCGACCCCTTGTGGCAGTACAAGGACGGAAGCGTCTCCACCACACCTCCGGCAGCGGACTACACCAACTCGCAAGCCAACAAGTTCGTGTGCGGAACAGCCTTGCCGGACTTCTATGGTTCCATGACCAATACCCTTATGTATAAGGATTTCGAGCTCGATTTCATGTTCAACTTCACGGTAGGGAGCCGGATGATCAACAGCACCCGTGCCACGCTGCTCAACTACACCAGTGAGGATGCCTACAACCTGTCGAAGGACATCATGAATATGTGGCAGATAAGTGGTCAGCAGACTGACATTCCGAAGCTGAACAACAAGTCGGTGATAGGAAACTATGACTACACGACCGCCATCACCACGACCCGTTTCTTGGAAAACAACTCTTACCTGCGTCTGAAGACCGTCACGTTGACCTACAACTTGCCGCGTAACCTGTTGGTGCGCACCAAGTTCTTCAATCAGGTAAAAGTCTTTGCCACGATGACCAATGTATTTACCATCACCAAGTACTCCGGTCTGGACCCCGAGGTGAGCGCGTTCGGCTCATCAGCCTTGGCGGCAGGTTATGACAACATGACCATGCCACAGTCACGCAGCCTGCAATTTGGAGTAAGAGCCAGCTTTTAAGTAACAACATAAACAAGAAGAATATGAAATCAAGAATAATACAGATGGGCTTATGGACAGCTTCCCTGTTCTCCTTTGCGGCTTGCAACCTGGACTATGCGCCGGAGAATACGCTTGTTGACGAGAAGGTCTATAAGACGCAAAAGACAGCGGAAGCGGCCCTCTTGGGCGCATATGTGCGTTTGGACGTTTTCCTGGCGGGTGCTCCGCAAGACCAAAACAACTATGCCAACGCCGGTTACACGCTCTTAATGGGCGACATGACCACGGATAACCTCGCTATCCGGCCTTCTTCTACAGGTTTCGTTGCCGTGCAGACCAGTACCTACACCTCTTCCGAACATGACGGACTGCTTACGAGCATGTGGTCATGGGGTTACAATGCCATTGACTACGCCAACAACATCATCAACAAGATTACCGAGTTCGGACAGTTTGACGAAACGATGGAACGTCAATACATCGCCGAAGCGAAATTCATCCGGTCCTACGTCAACTTCCAATTGCTTTGTCTCTACGGAGACCAGGCCTTGCTGGGAGCGAACGACAAAGAGGGCATCATACTCCGGACGGATGCGTACAATGGCTATAACCCCGATGACATCGCCTCCCGCTCAACCAACGCTGAATGTTGGGACTTTATCTTGAGGGATTTGGAAACAGAGGCTTTGCCGGATTTGTCGGACGAGGTTCCCTCCATTGCCGACAGGGTACGCGCCAACAAAACGGTAGCCAAGGCTTTGCTCAGCCGCATCTACCTTTATAGGGGTACATACACCAATAACCAAGACGACTTGGCAAAGGCGCGTGACTATGCCAAGGAGGTGTTGACTACCCAAGGCTATGGATTCTCGACATCCAGCACGGAATACAGTACGGCTCTCTTTCCGACCAATGAGTCGGCACAGGGTAACACCTATCCCGACCCGACGACCCGAAGCAACGAGCTCATCTTCTTCGAGGCAAGTCGTCTCTACACCGACAACTATCCGAACGGACTGAGCTACTATCGGAAGCAGAGCTACTATGTGCCGGCCACGATGAAAGAGCTCTATGGAGAGAATGACGTGAGAAGTACCTATCTCATTTGGCAAGGCTCAAAGAGTGACTACGTCAACGACTTGACTACAATGAAGTATAGCGGATATGATGATGTTCTCTTCATCCGTATGGCGGAGATGAAATTGACCTATGCGGAGACGCTCGTCCGGACTTCCGGTTCGGTATCCGCCGAAGCGGTGCAACAGTTGAATGAGGTACACCAGCGCGCCTATCCAGTCGGACAAAAGCCCGCGCTCTATACGACATCGGACTTTTCCTCTACAGAGGCTTTCCTCAGAGCGGTGCTGAAAGAGCGCAACATGGAGTTGGCCTACGAGGGACATTACCGTTGGGATTTGATGCGTACAGGCAACCTGTTGGGCGACAAGACGCTCGGTGCCATAGACAAGAGCAAGTGGAATCTGCCTATACCTGACTATGAGATTCGCATCTCATACGGCAAGTTGCAGCAGAACACGGGTTATCAAGAATAGAACCTAAGTCTCTATTTTTCGGGTGCCGTAAGTTTCCTCTCTCTCTGATTCTTATGGCACCCTTTCTATATACCCTTTCTATATAGGTCCCACACAAGAAATCCACGCTTTATGCGGCAACGAGCGGAGAAAGTTGTAATTTTGTCGCGACGAATAACGAATTAACAGATGATACCAATGAAAAAGACGCTCGTAATGGTGGGCATGGCCTGTGCGCTGTTTGCCTGTGGAAACGCGGACGAGGAGAAGGCCAAGGCTTTCCTTACGCAAGCGGAACAGTCGTGGAAGGACGGCAACTACAACGTGGCCAAACAGTGGATTGACAGCATCCGGTTGGTCTACCCGAAAGCGATAGAGGCGCGTCGTAACGGGGTGCGGCTGATGCAGAAAGTGGAGCTCGACGAGCAGAAGCGGTCGCTCGTGTTCCTCGACAGCATGATGCGGCAGAAACAGGCCAAGTTCGAGGAGATGCGCGGTCAGTATGTACTGGAGAAAGATACGGCCTATCAGGAGATTGGCAACTACTTCGCCCCCTCGCAGACCACCGAGAAGAACATCAACCGGACATTCCTGCGGGCACAGGTGAGCGAGGAGGGAAAACTGACGCTCACCTCCATCTATTGCGGCTCCGCATGGATACACCATAGAGCCGTCAAGGCGTACTCGGGCGAGGTGACGATAGAGACTCCCGCATCCACGGACATCTATGAGACGACCGACCTGGGTTGGAAGATAGAGAAGGCCGATTACCCGATGGGGCAGGACGGAGGCTTGGCCGCCTTCATTGCGCAGAACCCCTCCAACGCCATCCGGTTGGAGTTCGTGGGCGACCGCACGCACAAGCTGACGATGTCCGCGGCCGACAAACAGGCCGTTGCCAAGGTGTTCCAACTGGCGCAGGTCCTCTCCGCCATTCAGGAAATCAAGCGGCAACAGGCTGAGGCCACCCGTAAGATACAGTTCATCAACCACCGCATCGAGGAACAGACGGCCTCTCAGCAGACGCAAGAATAACCATCATATAAACAGTAAAAACATACAACGATGAAACAATTGAAATCCTTACTGGGCAAGGCCGTAGTCGCGGCGGTGGCTATCGTCTCCGTGGCGGCTTGCTCCAAACCGGAGAAAGAAGTCTATCTGTTTACCTCCCACCGCGAACCGGCGTTGGACGGTCTTCACCTCCTCTATAGCTACGACGGACTGCATTGGGACAGCCTGGCCGGCGTATGGCTCAAACCGGAGATAGGCAACCAGTCGCTCTACGTCAACATCTACACGAACGAGGTGGACACGCCCAAGTACTATAAACAATGTATGATGCGCGACCCCTCTATCCTGCAGGGACCCGACGGCACGTTCCACTATGTGTGGACCACCGGTTGGTCCGGCTCCAAAGGCTTCGGCTACGCCTCTTCCAAAGACCTTATCCACTGGAGCGAGCAGCGTGAGATACCTGTCATGAAGGACTCCCTCACCAACAACGTGTGGGCGCCGGAACTCTTCTATGACGACGAGAAGGAGCAGTTCCTTGTTATCTGGTCGTCCGCCATCCCCAAGGAGCGTTTCACCGCTGCCGACACATTGGGTACGAACTCATGCCACCGGGGCTATTACACTACAACGAAGGACTTCAAGACCTTCGCTCCCGCCAAGGCATACTACGACCCGGGCTTCAACTCCATCGACGGATTCTTGGTGAAACGTGCGCCCAAGGACTATGTCTACATCGTGAAGGACAACCGCAAACCCGGTTTCAGCGACCTCTTCTGCGTCTTTGGCGAGTCGCCCGAAGGGCCTTTCGGCAATCCTACGGACAAGTTCGCCCCTACCTATTCCGAGGGTCCGTGCTGCATCAAGTTGGGTGATGAATGGATTATCTATTTCGATGTCTATCGTCAAGGCCGTTACGGAGCTGTCTCCACGAAAGACTTCAAGACCTTCACGCCGTGCGACGAGCGCGTCTCATTCCCGAAGGGACACAAGCACGGCACCATCTTCAAGGTGAAGGAGTCGCTCTTCAACAAGCTGAAGGCGGAAGAACAGAGACGGCTGAGCGAGACGAAGAGCCCGAACGGCGAATCGGAGAACAGATAAGGTTTTATAGCCACTGACCGACATACTTAACGAGCGGCGAAGACAAGTTAGGCAGCCATTGCTGACAGGAGAATCAGTAATGGCTGCCTTATTTATGGACGGACGAGCCTCGCTCCGAGTCGGTAGGCTACCGAAGTCCGATGCCTGTTTACAGTCGTTTCAACGCCAGCTTGATGACCTTCTCCACCGCGGCGGTCGGCTCTTCCTTCAGGATGGCCTGCACCACTTTCTGTGAAGCGGCGGCGGGGAATCCCAGCATCGTGAGGGCGGCGACGGCCTCTTCCTGCAATTCGGACGCTTCGGGCGAGAAGAGGGTGCTGGCGGGCGTGATGCCCGTCAAGGCAATCTTGTCCTTCAAGTCCACGATGATACGTTGCGCCGTCTTCAGGCCGATACCCTTCACGGTCTTCAGCAACTTGTCGTTGCCCGAGCTGATGACATCGCACAACTCATTGGGCGAGAGGGCCGACAGAATCATGCGGGCGGTGTTGCCGCCGATGCCCGACACGGAGATGAGCAACAGGAAGAGCTCACGCTCTTTCTTGTCCGCAAAGCCATAGAGCACATAAGCGTCCTCGCGGATGGCCTCGTAGACATGGAGCTTGGTCTGACCCTTCCCTTGGATGGCCGTGTAGGTGTTGAGCGATATGTTGAGCGCGTAGCCGATGCCGTTGGTCTCAACGATGGCCTGGGTCGGCGTGATTTCCGCGATGTCTCCTTTGATGTAGTCTATCATGAAGTCTCGTTTTTAGTGGTCGATGATGATGGTTTGTCCTCCTTTGGACGCACAAAGATACGAAAATAAACGGGCGGTTTGCAACTCTTGTGCTATCTTTGTGCGCAATAACCGGACTATGAATAAATAACTCAATATACAGATTAGTACATGAAACGATTATCCGTGTATGCGATGATGTTCGCATGCTCCTGTTCGCTCGCGATAGCGGGGACAGACAATGGAAAGGCGACGGCGGCCAGAGACTCCGTGAAGACTGAGGTCGCCAAGGATTCAGTGAAAGCGAAGGTGCCGAACGCCTATGAGAAACTACTCAAGGAGGGCGGCTCCGAACGTGACGGACTCTTCCTCGTGCGCCACATCAAGAACGACTGGTACGTGGAGGTGCCCGACTCGCTGATGGGACGGCTGATGCTTGCCGTCACCCGCTTCAGGGGCGTGCCGCAGGGACTGGGCAAGTTTACGGGCGAAGAGGTGAACACCAGTGTCGTCTACTGGGAGCAGTTCGATGACAAGACCTTGCTGCTGAAGGAATACGCGCAGACGCAGTATGCCTCCGCCGGGGACAATATCTACAAGGCTGTGGAAGGGTCGACCGTAGACCCTATACTCGCCAAGCTCGAAGTGATAGGACGTAACCCCGACACCAAGGCGCAGTTGGTGAACATCTCCAGGCTGGCGTTGGCGGACAACAAACTCTTTGGTTTCACCACACGCAACCGTACGGCTCTCTCGCTCAACGGTCTGGCTCCGGACCGTTCCATGGTGGACACCATCAAGACTTTCCCGCAAAACATCTCCGTGGTGACGCTTCGCACCTATAGCGTGAACATCGGCAAGATGCCGGCATCAAAGACGGGTGCTGTCACGCTGGCACTGAACACCAGCATCGTGCTGTTGCCCGAAGAGCCGATGCGTCCCCGTTATGCGGACGAGAGGGTGGGCTATTTCGAGACACCGATAACCCTCTTCTCTGACGAGCAGCAGGTGACGGACAAGATGTCCATCACGCACCGCTATCGGCTGGAACCGAAGGACGAAGCGAGTTACCGCAGCGGTAAACTGACAGAGCCCAAGAAACAGATTGTCTACTACATCGACCCTGCCACGCCGAAGAAGTGGGTGCCCTATCTGATAGCCGGCGTGAAGGACTGGAACAAGGCCTTCGAGGCTGCCGGTTTCAAGAATGCCATCACGGCGAAAGAGTGGCCGGAGGATGAAACGATGGACATCGATGACGCGCGTTTCAGCGTAATCCGTTACCTGCCGTCCGAGCAGGAGAACGCCTACGGACCTTGCGTGGTAGACCCCCGCAGCGGTGAGATCATGGAGAGCCACGTCTGTTGGTATCACAATGTGATGAACCTGTTGAAGAAATGGTATATGGTGCAGTGCGGAGTGCTGGACAAGCGGGCGCGTACGATGACCTTCAGTGACGAGCTGATGGGTACGCTCATCCGTTTCGTCTCCTCGCACGAGGTGGGTCACACCCTGGGACTGCGCCACAACATGATGGCCAGCTCGGCTACGCCGGTGGAGAAGCTGCGCGACAAGTCGTGGGTGGAGGCTCACGGGCACACCATCTCCATCATGGACTACGCGCGCTTCAACTATGTGGCGCAACCCGAAGACCGTATCTCGCCCAAGGGACTCTTCCCCCGCATCGGCGACTACGACCTGTGGGCCATCTATTGGGGCTATAAGTATCGTCCCGAGTACAAGGACGCCTTTGCGGAGAAGAAAGCCTTGCGCGCTGAAGTGACCAAAAAGCTGAAGTCCGACCACCGCATGATGTATGTGGGTGACGAGGGAAGGAGCAGAGACCCGCGCGACCAGATGGAGGACTTGGGTGACAACAGCATGAAAGCCAGCGATTACGGCATCAAGAACCTGAAGCGTGTGATGGAGAACATTCTCGACTGGACGGCACAGCCGGATGGCGTATACGATGACCTGAAGAGCATCTACAAGGCTGTGTACTTGCAGTATGGTCGCTATGTGACGCATGTGCAACGCAACCTGGGCGGTGTCTATCACAACACGGCTCCGGACCTGAAGCCCGAAGAACCCGTGTCGGCAAGTCTTCAAAAGGAAGCGTTGGACTGGTATGGACGCAACGTGCTGACACCCCAGTACTGGCTCTATCCCGAAGAGGTGACTTCCAAGACGGGCACCAACATGATGGCCGAGATTGGCAGTCGACAAGCGGTGACCATCACGGGGCTTCTTGCCAATGGAACGCTGAAGGAGATGCATGAATCCGCTCAATATGCCGCTGAGCCCTATCCGCTGGACGAGTACCTGAATGACGTGTTCAACCTCGTGTGGAAACCCTTTGACGCACAGGATGAGAAGGGCAACTACTTCATCCGTCAGAACGAGCGCACCTACGTCACGAGCCTCTGCAAGGTGCTCAAGCCAACGGAGGTGGCCAAGCCGGCCGGTTTCCCCGAAGCCCGGACGGACGTGCCCGTGTATGTGCGGATGCATCTCGACAAGGTGAAGAAGTACGTCGAGGAACAGCGTGCCGCCAGTCAGTCAGGCAGCTTGGAAGCCTACCACTACGATGACCTGTTGCGGCAAATCAAGCAGGGCACCGACGAGGAGAAGAAGAACTGACTTGTCCGGTAGAGAGGAGCGTGAGTTTGAAGGTTGACAAGAAACGTAGTTATATAACCGGAGAACTGACAACCGAAATCGGGATAAGACAGCGAACATACGGACATAAAAAAGTGAGGCTATACCTCGTTGCTCAACGAGGTTAACCTCACAAGCCCACGAGGTTAACCTCTCGGGGCGATGAGGTTAACCTCATAATTTTATCTATTCCAGGCAAGCGTCCAGCTCGCGGGTTATCTGCTCCTTGTCCAGGTGTTGACCGATGAAGACAATCTTCTCCATGCGGTCGCCGTACTTGTCGTCCCAGTCGCGTAGCAATCCCGGCTCTTGCTTCATCAGCTGTATCAGGTCCTCCTCGGGAGCGGTGGCGTACCACTGTCCGGCCTCAATCAGTTTCTTCTGCACGCCGGCCTGCTCGAAGAGGTACGACATGTCGGTGTTGCTGCTGAAGTAGCAAACACCCTTGGCGCGGATGACGTTCTTCGGCCAGCGGTCGTTGACGAACGCCTCGAACTTGCGGAGGTTAAATGCCTGGCGGCGGTAGTAGACAAACGTACCGATGCCGTACTCCTCCGCCTCACCCTCGTCGTGGTGATGATGGTGGTGATGATGATGTCCGTGCCCGTGTTCCTCTTCGTTGTCATCGTCATGATGTCCGTGCCCGTGTTCCTCTTCGTTGTCATCGTCATGATGGTGATGCTCATGCTCCTCATCTTCATCCTCATCATCGTGATGGTGGTGATGCTCGTGCGCTTCGTCATGGTCGTGATGAGAATGTTCCTCCTCCTCCTCGTGATGATGGTGGTGTCCCGGTTCGTGCGCCTCCTTTTCCTCCTCTTCGGTCACTTCGCGTTCCAACTCACGAATCCATCCGGCGGAGGTGGCCACTTTGTCATAGTTGAAGAGGTTGGTATTTATCAGGTTCGTGATGTCCACGTCGGCGTAGTCGCAGGTGATAATCTCCGCACCGGGCTGCAACACCCGTATGATGTGCTTGATGCGGTCCAGCTCCTCGGGCTTCACCTCCGAAGCCTTGTTGAGCAGGATGAGGTTACAGAACTCTATCTGCTGGATGATGAGGTTCTCGATGTCCTCATCGTCAATCTGCTGTTTCGTCAGGCTGTCGCCACAGGCGAACTCGCTCTGCAGGCGCAGGCTGTCCACCACCGTGCAGACACAGTCGAGGCGCGGCACGCCGTATTGCGTATATTGTCCGCCCATGCGCCGCATCGAGCAGATGGTGCGCGCGATAGGTTCCGGCTCGCAGATGCCGCTGGCCTCTATCACGATGTAGTCGAACCGCTGCATCTTCTGTATCTCGTTGAGCTGCTCTATCAGGTCCATCTTCAGCGTGCAGCAGATGCATCCGTTCTGCAACGCCACCAAGCTGTCGTCCTTCTTGCCCACGATGCCGCCTTTCTGAATCAGGTCCGCGTCGATGTTCACCTCGCCGATATCGTTCACGATGACGGCGAACTTGATGCCCCGTTGGTTGGATAGGATATGGTTCACCAACGTTGTCTTGCCGCTTCCTAAGTAACCGGTAAGCAGCAGCACCGGTGTCTCTTTTTTCTCCATATATTGATGATATTATAAGTTTGTCCACGTCGTTTGGGTTGGCAAAATTACCAAACTATTTCCGTGGGTGACAAACAATGTGCCAAAATAACAAAAGAAAATCCATAGGTATTAAGTGCTTCCGCCTCCTGTTCCGTATATAAGATAGGTATGAATGTTGCTCCGCAACTGCGTGAAGAAGCCCTTGCGGACAACGTCTGACGAATGAAAATCAAAAACATGACGATATGAAACTCAAGAGAACAACATTCACTGCATTGTGCGCCGCCATGGTATGGCTGCTGGGTGGCGCGGCCGCTTTCGGCAATGACAATCCGCGTACCTCCGTCCTCCTCGACAAAGGATGGGGCTACAAGCCCATTACGGATAACAGCCGCAACGCTTCGCTGACACCGGTAACGCTCCCCCACACCTGGAACGCCGAATACCTGAAAGGAACTACCCAGTACAACCGGGAGATGATGATCTACAAACGTGACTTGAAGGTCACTCCCGCCATGAAGGACAAGCGGCTCTTCCTCTACTTCGAAGGAGCCAACTCCGCTGCCGACGTGATGGTGAACTACCGCACCGTGGGTACGCACCTGGGAGGCTACACCGCTTTCTGTCTGGAGATTACCGATTATGTACACGAAGGCTCCAATGGCGTGGAGGTGTGGGTGAGCAACGCCTACCGCACCGATATACTCCCCATCAGCGGCGACTTCAACATCTACGGCGGACTCCATCGTCCTTGCCATTTGATTATAACGGAAAAGAACTGCATCTCACCCCTTTTCTACGCCTCTTCGGGCCTCCTCATCCATCAGGACAAAGTGACCGACACACAGGCAGACCTGACCGTGGAAACCATTCTCTCGCTGAAAGAACGGAAGGCGGGACTGACCGTGAAGACGGTTATCTTCGATGCCGCTGGCCAACCGGTGGCGGAGAAAGAGACAGCCGTGACGGGCGATACGGTGAAACAACCCTTCACCCTCAACAACCCCACACTGTGGAACGGCAAGCAGAACCCTTACCTCTATACCGTCGTTGCCGAGCTCTATGACAACGGCGCGCTGATTGACCGCGTGACCGAGCGTACCGGTTTCCGTTATTTCCATGCCGACCCCGACAAGGGATTCTTCCTCAACGGGAAACCCCTCGACCTGCATGGCTATTGCCGTCACGACGACGTGAAGGGCAAGGGCAGCGCGCTCACCATGGAGGACTATGAACGTGACATGGAACTCGTCAACGAAGTGGGTGCTACGGTGCTTCGCTTGGCGCACTACCCCCACGGCAAGCCAATCTACGACCTGAGCGACAAGAACGGTATCCTCCTGTGGACCGAGATTCCGATGTGTGGTCCCGGCGGCTATGCCTATACGGGCTACCTCCACAACAAAGGCTTTGAAGACAACGCCCGTCAGGTGGCGCACGAACTGGTTTACCAGAACTTCAACCACCCCTCTATCTGCTTCTGGGGCATCTTCAACGAGCTCCTGTTGAGCGACAACAACCGCTTCCAGGAGTATGACAACCCCATCGCTTTCGTCAAGGAAATCAACGCACTCTATAAACAACTCGACCCGTCGCGCCTCACCACCTTCGCGACTTGCGTGGACCAAGTGCCCTACTTAGGCTGCAGCGACCTGGTGGCATGGAACAAATACTTCAGCTGGACCAAGTCCGAGCAGATGGCGGGCGAGTTCTTCGACAACGCGCACGCCACGGCCAAGGGCTATCCCGTAGGTGTGTCGGAATACGGTGCGGGCGGCAGTCCCCTGCAACACGAAGACCCGTTGGACGTGGACTTTGTAGCCAAAGGCGGCTATCACCCCGAGGAACACCAGGCCATTTGCCACGAGGGCTATTGGCGCGCGTTCGCCAAGCGTCCCTACCTGTGGGCGAAAATCATCTGGCAGTTCTCCGACATGCAGTCCTTCTTCCGCAACGAGGGAGACACGCCGGGCATCAACGACAAGGGTTCCGTCACCTACGACCGCAAGACGAAGAAAGACGTGTTCTACTTCTACAAAGCCAACTGGAATCCCGAGCCGATGCTCTACATCACCAGTCGCCGCTTCACCTCACGCACGAAGGCCGACACCCAAGTGCGTGTCTACAGCAACCTGAAGGAGGCCACACTCTACATCAACGGCAAGAAGATTGGCAAGATGCGGAAAGACGATGTCAACCGCATGATGTGGAACGTCACCCTCACCCCGGGCGAGAACGTCATCAAGGTAGTGGGCAAGAGCGGCAAGAAGACCCTTACCGACACCTGCACCTGGACGCTGAAATAGGCATACTTTATTATCGATTTTCCATAAAGCGGGCTGCATCGCCGGACTTCCTGAAGTTCCCGATGCAGCCCGTTCCTTTTGCGGATTTATCCATTTCTTTTGGCACACTCGCTAAGAACCATTATCTTTGCCCACTGCATGCCGATGGGTCTGAGGACCTGTCGGTGAGCGACCATAAGGGATAAACTTCTAAAATATATTACCTAATGAGGAAAGTTGCACTTATTTCCGGTATCACCGGCCAAGACGGATCCTTCTTGGCGGAGTTTTTATTGAGTAAAGGTTATGAAGTTCACGGCATCCTGCGCCGCTCTTCTTCCTTCAACACAGCCCGTATCGAACACCTCTATCTCGACGAGTGGGTTCGCGACATGAAAAAGGCGCGCTTGGTCAATCTCCACTATGGCGACATGACCGACTCAAGCTCGCTCATCCGTATCATCAGCGACATCCATCCGACGGAGATCTACAACCTTGCGGCGCAGAGCCATGTGAAGGTATCCTTTGACGTGCCCGAGTATACGGCGGAGGCCGACGCGGTGGGAACACTGCGGTTGCTGGAGGCCGTCCGCATCTGTGGGTTGGAACACACCTGCCGCATCTATCAGGCATCCACCTCCGAACTGTTCGGCAAGGTGCAGGAAGTGCCTCAGAAAGAGACGACCCCCTTCTATCCGCGTTCGCCCTACGGCGTGGCCAAGCAGTATGGCTTCTGGATTACGAAGAACTACCGCGAGAGTTATGGCATGTTTGCGGTCAACGGTATCCTCTTCAACCACGAGAGTGAGCGCCGCGGCGAGACCTTCGTCACCCGTAAGATTACCCTGGCGGCGGCCCGCATCAAACAGGGATACCAGGACAAGCTCTACTTAGGCAACCTCAACTCCCTGCGCGACTGGGGCTATGCCAAAGACTATGTGGAGTGTATGTGGCTCATCCTGCAGCACGACCAACCCGAGGACTTCGTCATCGCCACGGGCGAGATGCACACCGTGCGTGAATTCTGTACCTTAGCCTTCAGCTATCTCGGCATCGAGCTGGAGTGGCAAGGCGAAGGCGTGAACGAGAAGGGTATCGACAAGGCCACGGGACGCTCCTTGGTAGAGGTAGACCCGAAATACTTCCGTCCCTGTGAGGTGGAACAGCTGCTGGGCGACCCAACCAAGGCCAAGAGCCTGTTGGGATGGAACCCAACCAAGACCTCGTTCCCCGAACTGGTACGTATCATGGTGGAGCATGACATGAAATTCGTGAAAAAGCTCCACTTGAAAGCACAGATGGAGGACTAAGCGATGTTGGACAAATCAGCGAAGATATATGTGGCGGGGCATCACGGACTGGTGGGCTCCGCCATCTGGAACAACCTGAAGCAACGCGGCTATGCGAACCTTGTGGGTCGCGGCCACAAGGAACTCGACCTGCTCGACGGGGCTGCCGTGAAGGCTTTCTTTGACCGGGAACAACCCGATGCCGTGGTGTTGGCTGCCGCCCATGTGGGTGGCATCATGGCCAACCTGCGCTACCGGGCGGACTTCATCTACCAGAACCTGCAGATACAGCAGAACGTCATCGGCGAGAGCTATCGTCATGGCGTGAAGAAGCTCCTCTTCCTGGGCAGCACCTGCATCTATCCGCGCGAAGCGCCGCAGCCGATGAAGGAAGAGTGCCTGCTCACCTCGCCGCTCGAATATACCAACGAGCCCTATGCCATCGCCAAGATAGCGGGACTGAAGATGTGCGAGAGTTTCAACCTGCAGTATGGCACGGACTATATCGCCGTGATGCCCACGAACCTCTATGGACCTAACGACAATTTCCATCTGGAGAACAGCCACGTCCTGCCCGCCATGATCCGTAAGATTCATTTGGCCAAATGCCTGAGCGAAGGAGACTGGTCGGCTGTGCGCCACGACCTCTCCCTCCGTCCCGTGGAAGGGGTGGACGGCCAGGCCGATGAGGCACTGATTACGGAGACCCTTGCCAAATACGGCATCTCCGCTGAGGCTGTCACCCTTTGGGGAACAGGCAAACCGCTGCGCGAGTTCCTTTGGAGCGAGGAGATGGCCGATGCCAGCGTGCACGTGTTGCTGAACGTCAGCTTCAAGGACACCTTTGAACCGGGCAGCACGGAGGTGCGCAACTGCCACATCAACGTGGGCACGGGCAAGGAACTCACCATCCGTGCCTGTGCCGAGAAGATAGTGGCGGAGGTAGGCTTCAAGGGCGAACTGCGTTGGGACGCTACCAAGCCCGATGGCACGCTGCGCAAGTTGACCGATGTCACCAAGCTCCATAAGTTGGGCTGGCACCACAAAGTGGAAATCGATGAAGGCATCCACCGCCTTTATCAGTGGTACCTGACCACCGGCGCAGTGATGCGATGATGCGATAATTTCGTCGGGGAATTTGGCGGTATGCTTCATTTTCTTTATCTTTGTCACTCGAAACAGCAAAGAATGGAAATGCCCATTAGGTGTTACAAGGACGAGCGGGTCGCCGCGTTCAGTAAGTTTGTCAAATCTATAAAAATGAAACGAGCATGAGTTTTTCACCGGAAGTGTTATTGTTAGTGGGTGCCGTGTTGCTGTTCGTCAGCATCGTTGTCAGCAAGACGGGCTATAAGTTTGGTGTCCCCACCTTGTTGTTGTTCCTCCTTGTCGGCATGGTGTTCGGCAGCGACGGCTTAGGCCTGGAGTTCCACAGTGCCGCCGAGGCGCAGTTCATCGGCATGATTTCGTTGGCCGTCATCCTGTTTACGGGCGGTCTCGACACCAAGAAGGAAGACATCCGTCCCATCCTTTCGCAGGGCATCCTCCTCTCCACTCTCGGCGTACTGCTTACCACCGTCTTCACGGGATTCTTCATCTATTGGGTCTCCAACCTGCCCTTCACCAACATCTCCTTCCCGCTCACGGTGTCGCTGCTGTTGGCCGCCACCATGTCGTCTACCGACTCCGCCTCGGTGTTCAACATCCTGCGCACACAGAAGATGAACCTGAAGTATAACCTGCGTCCCACGCTGGAGCTGGAGAGCGGCAGCAACGACCCGATGGCCTACCTGCTGACCATTGTGCTGATACAGTACATCCAGACGGACGGCATGTCCGTCTGGGCCATCTTCGGCAACTTCTGCGTGCAGTTCATCGTCGGAGGTCTGGCGGGTGTAGTGTTCGGCAAGCTGGTGACTGTCTTCAACAACCGCATCAACCTCAACAACACCTCCCTCTATCCGCTGCTTATCCTCAGTTGCGTATTCCTTATATATACGGTAACCTATCTGTTGGGCGGCAACGGCTACTTAGCGGTTTACATCGCCGGCATCATTTTGGGCAACTCGCCCACGGTGGTCAACCGCAGGGACACCACCAAGTTTCTGGACGGTGCCACATGGATGTTCCAGATTGTCATGTTCCTTGCGCTCGGACTCCTTGTCAATCCGCACGAGATGCTGGGCATCGCCCTCGTGGCTTCCCTCATCGGCATCTTCATGATTGTCCTGGCGCGTCCGCTGAGTGTGCTGCTCTGTCTGTTGCCCTACTCCTCCAAACGCATCAACTATCCGTCGCGCCTCTTCATCTCGTGGGTGGGCTTGCGCGGTGCCGTGCCCATCATCTTCGCCACCTATCCCGTGGTGGCGGGCATCGAGGGGGCCGACCAGATTTTCAATATCGTCTTCTTCATCACCATCTTCTCGTTGGTCATACAGGGCACATCCATCTCGTGGGTGGCGCGGCTGCTCAAACTCGACGCTCCGTTGAGCGAAGAGGGCAACAGCTTCGGTGTGGAACTGCCCGACGAGATGAACAGCTCCCTGCGTGAGATGGTCGTCACCGAACCGATGTTGGCGCAGGGATGCCGTCTGAAGGATGTCAGTCTGCCAGCCGGACATCTGGTGATGGTGGTGCGCAGAGGGGAGGAACACATTGTGCCGAACGGCGGGCTCGAACTGCGCACGGGGGACGTGCTTTTGTTGATAAGCAGTGCAAAAACACAGAAAAAGGAGCAAAAACCCGACTCCAAGCTGTTCGATTTCTCCAGCCTTTTGCGCCGAAACCGATAGCTTGCGGCACGCCATGCAGTGCCGTAACTCTGTTAATTTGCCTTTTTTAACGGTCTTTTCCTTTTTGCTGCCAAAATATTCCTATACTTTTGGCCACGTTAAGCGTGTTAACAAACCTAATGTAATACTAACTTAAAACGCACTTCTTATGAAATGTAAAAGAACGTTAATGGGGGGGGCAGTCTGGTTGCTTACTGTCCTCTTTGC
The DNA here is from genome assembly GCA_963624095.1 of Clostridium sp. CAG:217. Taxonomy (GTDB): domain Bacteria; phylum Bacteroidota; class Bacteroidia; order Bacteroidales; family Bacteroidaceae; genus Phocaeicola_A. The sequence continues at coordinate 23,751 of CAVFNZ010000012.1, forward strand.
TGTACAGGTTAGCGCACAAGATCGAAAAATCTCCGGAACCGTGAAGGATGTCGCCGGTGAGCCGATGATTGGCGTTAGCGTACAAGTGTTGGGAACCACGGTCGGTGCCGTAACCGATTTTGATGGTAATTACACACTCCAAGCATCCAACAAATCAAAGCTCCAATTTTCTTTTATCGGTTATCTGTCTCAGACGATTGAGGTGGGTAGCAAAACAAAAATCGACGTTGTCCTGAAAGAGGACAACAAGACGCTGGACGAGGTTGTCGTTATCGGTTACGGTACGGTGAAACGCCGTGACTTGACCGGTTCCGTTGCTTCCGTATCCGGTGAGAAGTTGGTTGCCAACCCGGTTGCCAACGTGGCTCAGGCCCTGCAAGGCCAGCTCCCCGGTGTCAGCGTGACGGCTCAGGACGGTCGTCCGGGTGCCAGCATGTCTATCCGCGTGCGTGGTGGTGGTTCCATCACCCAGAGCAACGACCCGTTGTTCATCGTGGACGGTGTGCAGGTTAGCAGCATCGACGATATCCCTGCCGACAACATCGAGAGCATCGACGTGCTGAAGGATGCCGCTTCTACGGCTATCTACGGTGCCCGCGGTGCCAACGGCGTTATCTTGGTGACGACCAAGGGTGGTAAAGAAGGTAGAGTTTCCGTGAAGTACAACATGTACTATCAGGTGAAGGAGAACCCCGAAACACTCGCTGTTTGCGATGCTTATGACTATGTATACAATACCTGGTCATACATGACCGCTTACGGTGCTACTTATGGTAACGGTGTTGCCAAGTATTTCGGCCTCGGCTCTGCTTACGGCAACCACTTGGAGGACTACAAGAACGTGCCGACTCACAACTACATCAACGACTTGATGCGTACGGCTTCCACTTGGAACCACGACTTGTCTCTCTCCGGTGGTAACGACAAGACTACCTACTATGCCTCTGTCAACTACACCGATGATGAGGGTATCCGTCGCAAATCAAGCTTCTCTCGTTGGAACGCCAACTTCAAGTTGACCCAGAAAATCACGAAGAACCTGACCGCGGACGTTGACCTCCGTTACACAGAGTCTCTGATTCAGGGCTCGGGCTTCGGTAACGCGACTTCCGCTTACAAGTATCGCCCGATTGATCCGGAATATGTGGATGCTATCGGTGGTGACTCTTCCGCTACAAGCGGCTTCGGTAACGGTGACGTTCACATGGAAGATACGGAGAACCCCCTTTACTACTTGAATACCGTTGACTATCAGAAGATGACGAACCGTCTGCGCGCGAAGGCCGGCTTGACATGGCAAATCATCAAGGGTTTGACCGCCAAGACGGAACTCTCTTTGGGTCGCAACTGGACTGACACCCGTACATGGGATGCCGGTCAGTTGGCTACGGATATCAGTACCGCCAAGTGGAACAAAGGTGACGGCTTCTCTACCCGTTGGTCCTCTACCTTGAACTATGAGGTACAGGGACTCGGTGACGACAACAGCCTCTCTTTCCTGGTTGGTAACGAGGTGCTGGCTTCCAAGAGCAACTCTACCGAAATCTATGGTGCCGGCTATCCTGCTGGTTTCACGATGAAGGACGCTTTCGGTATGATCAACATGACTACCGCTTCCTTGGGTAAGGACTACTTCAAGTCTACTATCGGTACTCCGAGTCGTACGCTCTCTTGGTTCGGTCGTGCCAACTACTCTTATAAAGGCAAGTACTTGTTGACCGCCACGTTCCGTGCCGACGGTTCTTCCAAGTTCGCACCCAACAACCACTGGGGTTACTTCCCCGCAGCCGCTGTGGCTTGGCGTATCTCTGACGAGAATTGGTTCGAGTCGGCAAGAGAAGAGTGGTTGGACAACTTGAAACTCCGTCTCTCTTACGGTACGTCCGGTAGCGACAACATCGACGCCTCTCTCTGGAAAGAGACTTGGGGAACTGAGCAGATTACCGTAGACGGTCAGAAGATTACGACCTATGTACCGGGTTCCATGAAGGGTAATCCCGACTTGAAGTGGGAGACCACCGTCAGCCGCAACCTTGGTCTTGACTTCGGTTTCTTCAACAACTGGATTCGTGGTAGCGTCGATTTCTATTGGAACACCACCAAGGACATCTTGATGAAGGTGCCTATCGATGCCGCTTCCGGTTTCAGCTACCAGTTCCAAAATGTAGGTCAGACCTCCAACAAGGGTATTGAGTTGGCACTCGGTTTTGACATCTTCCGCAAGAAAGATTTCAACTTGGGCGTGAACATGACTTACAACTTCAATAAGAACAATGTAGACGATGTAAACGATGACGCTCTGGCTGATGCCCGTGCCGCAAACAAGTGGGGTTCTTCCATGGCTGTTCCGACCTACGACTACATCATCCGCGAAGGTCACCCTGTAGGAACCATCCAGGGCTTCAAGTCTGCAGGTTTCTATACAACCGATGACTTTAACTATGCAAATGGTGTATACACACTGAAAGAGGGTGTGCCCGACATCCAGGGTATCGTTAACTATCCTGCCGGTTTGGGTGGATTGGCACCTTCCGGTCAGACAGCCGTTCCGGGTATGCCTAAGTTTGTGGACGTGGACGGAAACGGTGTGGTGGATGACTCTGACAAGACCATCATCGGTGAGGCTATGGCTAAACACACGGGTGGTGTGAACATCATCGGTAACTACAAGTCACTCGACTTCTCCATCGGCTTCACCTACCAGATTGGCGGTAAGATTTACAACGCTAACTCCATGCACTCTATGATGGGTGATAAGGATAATGGTGCAGGTTACAACCGCTTGGCCTTTACTTCGCAGTGCTACAAGTACTATGACGTAGATGACAATGGTGACATGGTATTGGTGACAGATCCTACAGCGTTGAATGCATTGAACGCAAACACGAAGTATGCTTCGTTCTTCTCTGAGTACGGTATCGTAAGTTCACAGTTCATCGAGGACGCTTCTTACCTCCGTCTGAACACTATGACCGTAGGTTACACCTTCCCGAAAGACTGGGTGAAGAAGGTAGGTTTGCAGAATGCCCGTGTTTACTTCACTGGGTCTAACCTCTTCTGCATCTCCGGTTACTCTGGTATCGACCCCGATGTCAATGTAAACAGCGATGCCAGTGGCAACGGTTTCCCCACTCCGAACTTCGACTATCAGTCTTATCCGAAGGCAAGAACCTATACGTTTGGTGTTAACTTGGCATTCTAATCACTTTAAAGAATTTACAGTCTATGAAAAAGATATTATACTATACGCTGGGTGTTGCAACACTGATGAGCGTTGCCTCATGTAGCGATTTCTTGGAGACAAGCTCACCCTCTGTGGTGGATGCTGACTTCGTCTTCTCCAATACTACTACCGCACGTGCAGCACTCGACGGTGCATATGAGTCATGGAGAGATATAGCTCAGAATGGTGTGTTCGGTGACGGAATATTTTATGGAGCCGATATTTGCGGTTCGGATATTGAACGCCATCCCGAGGCATTTACGAACCAACCCGGTCGTCACTGGCCTGAGAGTTTCTATCAGAACGGAACGTATGCCAGTCAGTATGGATTGCTAACCTACTTGAAAGAGAATGGTATCTATGCAGGTCTTTTTGAGGTGGTCAGCAAGGCGAATGCCGTGATAACCTCTATGCGCAATGCTCCGAACTTCTCGGAAATCATCAATGGTGGACAAACGGAAATGGGCCAGATGTACGGTGAGGCAATCGCCTTGCGGGCTACTGCCTATCGTGAGTTGTGCAGAAACTTCGGTGATGTGCCTTATGTGGGAACATATGGTGTTATCCCCGCTGGTTTGGTGGGCCGTGACTCCATCTACGATGCTTGCATCGCGGATTTGGTGAATGTAGTTGAGTTGATGTATCCGGTAGGTAGCATCCCCGGTTTCACTACCAAGAACTATTTCTCTAAGACCTATGTGCAGGGCTTGATTGGACGTATGTGCTTGGAAGCCGGTGGTTATCAGACACGCCGTGGCGACCTTACTCGCGTGGACAGCACAGGTACCGCCTATACCTATGAATATAAGGGTATTGAGAACAACGGAGCAAAATATGGCCGTCGTTCTGACTGGAAGAGCCTCTATCAGATTGCTCAGAAATATTATGCAGAGTTGTTGACCAACACGGGTACCGCCAAGTTCTACACAACTGACCCGCGTGGCGCATCGGACAACAATGGACGTACATTCGGCAACCCCTATCAGTACTTCTTCGAGCAGATGCATCAGGCAGATGACCAATATGCTGACGAGTCTATCTACGAGTACCCGATGCAGCAGGGTGGCGGTAACGATGGTCGTCCCTACTCTTTCGGTCGTCCTTCTAATGGTGGTTCTAAGGCTGCTTATCCTTGCAAGAACTACGGACAGGGTCGTATCAACCCAGCTTTCTACTATGGTATGTTCGATCCGAACGACATGCGTCGTGATGTCAGCGTAGCTGTTACAGGTAGTACAGGTAAGGGCGTAGAGAAATTGGTTTCTTTCGAGCCAGGATCTAAGGTAGATGGTGGTGGTCTTTCACTCAACAAGTGGGACGAGAACCGCCAGACTTCTCCTTGGGTAGCAGCTCAGCGTAAATCCGGTATCAATGGCCCGTACATGCGTATGGCAGAGATTTACTTGGGTTATGCAGAGGTTTGCGCCGCTTTGGGTGACGCTACTACAGCCAAACAATATCTGAAGACCGTTCGTGAACGTTCCTTCCCCGAAGGCAAAGCTAACACCGATGAGTTTATCAACTCTTGGGGTGGCGACCTCGTTCGTGCCGTCATCGAAGAGAGAGGCTTTGAGTATGCCGGTGAGGGTGATCGCCGCTGGACATTGATTCGCTCCGGTTACGTAGGCGAGGACATCATGAAAATCAAGACTCTGACAACAAAGATGCTTGACGGCTTGACCAATGATGGTTACTATAAATTTGAAAATGGTAACATCATTCCTGCCTATGTATGGACGAAATTGGTGGATGCCAAGAGTGAATACGGACACCGCTTGACGGCTCAATGTCCCGAGGACAAAAAGGATGACCCCGTTCTCTATCCGGGATGGCGCGGCCAGAACGACAGTTGGGAAAACTTTGGTTTGGATTATGGTACTTCTACCCCGAAGACCAACTTGGCCATCAAGGGTCTGTTTGAGATTTGTCTGCCCGCATCCATCACTGTAACCCGCACTTGTGTGTTGGCTGATGGTGAGGAAAAAGCGAAGACCGAAACGGAAACCATCACTGAAGGTATTACCATGAAGAGCCTGTATGACTTGCTCAACGGCTATGACACCAAGAAGTATACAGCTGTGTCTATTAAGGATGCCGATGGTTATGACTTGGTTAAGTGGGGTGTTGACCTCGTATACGGCAAGACCGGTGTCAATCGTCAGGAGTACGAGAAGTACCTCTTCTACGATTACGATGGACAGAAAGCTCCTATCTACTTGTGGCCGTTCACTCCGAACGTTCTTAGCTCGGGTGGTTTCACCAACGGCTACGGCTTCAAGAATGAGTAATCTACGCCGCAAGGCTTAGATAGAATATAGAGGGGACGTCCTTACGGGGCGCCCCCTCTCCACGTTAGTATTCGTATAAATGCTAATCAACAAGGCAAATTGGCGGTGTTTCAAATAAAAGAATTAACTTTGTACCCTAAAATCATTATAAAGCAACAAAGCATAACGATTATGGGAAGTCTTTTTGTTCCAATTATCGGGTCAAAATGACCCGATTTTTACGCCTATTCAACCCTATATTACCCGAGTCCCACCTTTGTAGTTAAACCACACAACCGCCAAGGAATATTCGTGGACTATACTTCTCTCTCGTTCCAAACGAACTTGTGTATTTATATGGAGCTTGTTTAGCTTTACGATGTAGATTAAATACGGGATGATGATTGTTGTTTTAATCCCTTTAATCTTAATTGATATGAGATGAGAATAGAACGTAAAAGGATTCTTCAAAGACTGATTGACAGCCAAAAGAATGGGCAGATAAAGGTTATCCAAAGTATATATAGCCTTACCAACAGGGGACGTTCCTACGGAGCGTCCCCTGTTTGCTTTCCTGGACCGTCCCTTTAAATATAGAATGATGATGCTCCTTTAATCGTTTATCTTTATATTTGCAGCAGAATAAACGAGTTCGCTATGGAGACTATCGACAGGATTTTGCAAGAGAAGGTCGCGTCAGCAATCTCACCCAACAAGGTCGTCCTCATCTACGGGGCGCGGCGTGTGGGTAAGACGGTGATGATGCGGCGTATCGTACAGGACTTTCAGGGACATACGCTGATGCTGAATGGTGAAGACTATGATACCCTGGCTTTGCTCGAAAACCGTTCCGTGGCAAACTATCGTCACCTGTTGCAGGGTGTAGACCTGCTCGCCATAGACGAGGCGCAGAGTATCCCCGCCATCGGTAACATCCTGAAGCTGATAGTGGACGAGATTCCAGGTATCCGTGTGGTGGCAAGCGGTTCGTCTTCTTTCGACCTGCTCAACAAAATAGGGGAGCCTTTGGTGGGACGCAGTATACAGTTTCTGCTCACGCCCTTCTCGCAGCGCGAACTCTCACAGACAGAGACCGCCCTTGATACCAGGCAAAACCTGGAGTCGCGGCTGATTTACGGAAGCTACCCTGAGGTGGTGACACTGAACGACTTTGACCGTAAGACCGATTACTTGCGCGATATCGTGAACGCTTACCTGCTGAAGGACATTCTCGCTATCGACGGGCTGAAGAATTCACGCAAGATGCGTGACCTCTTGCGCCTTGTCGCCTTTCAGCTTGGCAGTGAGGTCTCCTATGATGAACTGGGTAAACAGCTGGGCATGAGCAAGACGACCGTGGAGAAATACCTCGACCTTCTGGAGAAGGTCTTTGTCGTTTACCGTATGGGGGCCTATTCCAATAACCTTCGGATGGAGGTGACAAAAGCCGGCAAATGGTATTTCTACGACAACGGCATTCGCAACGCCATCATCGGGGCTTTCTCTCCCTTGGCTATCCGGCAGGATGTAGGAGCATTGTGGGAGAACTACATTATCGGTGAGCGGCGCAAGATGAGCTTCAATGCGTGCCAACGTAAGGAGTTCTATTTTTGGCGTACCTACGACATGCAGGAGGTAGACCTCGTCGAAGTACACAACGAGGAACTATCCGCCTTTGAGTTTAAATGGGGAAACAAGATGCCCGCAGTGCCAAAGGCTTTTCGGGAGGCTTATCCGCAAGCGCAATATCAGGTGGTGAACCGCGAGAATTACCTGGAGTTTATATAGCCTTACAAAGAAGAGGGGAACAGAAGATGTTATTATCCTATTATAAAGAAGGGGTCGTTGAAGCGGGATGCGACGAGGCGGGTCGCGGATGCCTGGCCGGGGCGGTGTACGCGGCGGCGGTGATATTGCCGGCGGACTATCACAACGAACAGCTCAACGACTCCAAGCAACTGACCGAGCGGCAACGCTACGCTTTGCGCCAAGTGATAGAGCGTGACGCTGTGGCATGGGCGGTAGGCATCGTCTCGCCACAGGAGATTGACCGCGTCAATATCCTCAACGCCTCCATCCTGGCTATGCACCGCGCCGTGGAGCAACTCTCCCCGGTGCCGCAACACCTGATTGTCGACGGCAACCGGTTTCGCCCGTTCCGTGACGTCCCTTACACCACCGTGGTGAAGGGCGACGGCAAGTACCTCTCCATTGCGGCCGCCTCCGTCCTGGCGAAGACCTACCGTGACGACTACATGAACGGGCTGCACCGGGAATACCCTCTCTACGACTGGGACAACAACAAAGGATATCCCACCCGCAAGCATCGCGAAGCCATCCGCCTGCATGGTGTCACCCCCTATCACCGGATGACGTTCAACCTCTATGGGGATACCCAGCTGGAGCTTTTCCCTTGACCGGGACTCTCCCCAAAAGCGCGCACTATGGAAAATCGGGTATCCTAAAAAGTGCGTACTATGGAAAATAAACCCTTCCGAAAGTTGCGCATTGCAGAAAACTACCGTACATTTGCCTGTCGATAAGATGATTAAGTCAGCAAGGTATGATATTCAGACGAAAGATGTACGATAAGCTGCTCGACTGGAAGCGGCAGGTGGCAGGAACCAAGGCTCTTTTGATAGAGGGAGCGCGACGGATTGGCAAGTCTACGCTTGTGCAAGAGTTCGCAAAGAACGAGTACAGAAGCTATCTTCTGATAGATTTCAATAAGGTGAGTGAATCGGTAGTCGCCGCTTTCAATAATTACATGAATGACCTGGACACCTTTTTTCTGATTCTCTCCTCGGAATATGGCGTGAAACTCTACCCCAAGGAGTCCATTATCATATTTGATGAAATACAACAGTTCCCCAAAGCGCGGCAAGCCATAAAGTATCTGGTCGCTGACGGGCGGTTCGATTACATTGAGACGGGTTCGCTCATCTCCATCAGGGAAAATGTTCGGGATATAACCATTCCTTCGGAGGAACGTTCTTTACTGATGTATCCCATGGATTTCGAAGAATTCGCGTGGGCCATGAACGATGAGCCCTTGACGGACTACATCCGTCAATGTTTCAAGAAAAAAGAGCCACTGGAACAGGGCTTGCATGCCAAGGCAATGTTTCTGTTTCGACAATACATGATAGTGGGCGGAATGCCTAAGAGCGTGGCGGTATACCTGGAGAACAACCGGAGCTTCGAGATGGCGGATATGGAGAAGAGGGACATCCTGACACTCTACCGCAACGATATCATGAAGATACAGTCGGGCTACAAGTCGAATGTGTTGAGTATCTTCGACCAGATTCCGGCTTTCCTTTCCCGTTCCGAAAGACGGGTGGTGATGAGTAGTGTGGCGAAGGGGGCGAGTTTCCCAAAATATCATGACACGTTCTTTTGGCTCTCCGATTCGATGATTGCCAATGAATGTTTCAACTGTACCGACCCTAACGTGGGGCTTTCGCTGAACGAAGACCGGACCTATGTGAAATGTTACATGGGGGATACGGGGCTGCTCATCAGTCACACCTTTGATGAGAACGAAATCTCGGACGGAGAACTCTACAAAGAAATCCTTTTGGGGAAACTCTCGGTTAACGAGGGTATGTTCTACGAAAATGTTATCGCCCAGATGTTGGTGGCGGCTGGGCATAAGCTCTACTTCTACACCCGATATAACGAAGAGCAGCATCGTAACGATATGGAGATAGACTTCATCTTGACCAACAATAGCAGGCTGAAATACAAGATTTTCCCTATAGAAGTGAAGTCGGGTGACAGATACTCCATCCGTTCGCTCGCCAAATTCAAGGAGGGCTTCCGTCAGCGCATCGGCCTTTGCTACGTGATTCATCCCAAGAATCTAAGCGTAAAGGATGACATCGTCTATCTGCCCGCCTACATGACCTTCTGTCTGTAGCTGAAACAAACCCCGGCAAGGTGAAGGACATGGCTTGGAAGTATATATTTGAAATGTAAACATAACTATGAAAAGAAAACTAATGATGTTGCTGTTCGCATCCCTGTTCGCCGCTGCCGGCGGACAGGTGATGGGACAGGAGTCCGACAAGGGCATCCGATTTGAGAAAGAGGGCACCCTCTTCCGTCAGGCCGTGCAGAAAGCCATGAGCACGGGCAAGCAGATATTTCTCGACTGCTACACCTCGTGGTGCGGACCCTGCAAGATGATGGCGAACACCGTCTTCCCGCAGGAGATAGTAGGTAACTACATGAACCCCAACTTCGTCTGTCTGAAGATGGACATGGAGAAGGGAGAAGGCCCTGAACTGGCAAAGAAACTCCAAATCTCGGCCTTCCCGACTTTCGTGTTCTTCAACAGCCGCGGACAGGAGATAGGCCGCTTCCTGGGTGGATGCAAAGCCGAAGAGTTTATCGAGAAGGTGAAAAAAGCCAGTGCGGACAGCACCTCGCTGGAGATGGACAAACGCTTTGCCGACGGTGATCGTGATGAGGCTTTCCTCTACAGCTACCTGCAGACGCTGGGCAGCACCTTCAAGCACGACCAGTGTAATGAGGTGGCCGAGATTCTGCTCGAAGGCAAGGCGGAGACTTTTGCCGCCGACAAGCAGCTGGCCAATGTCTTCATGCGCTACCTGACCAATCCTTTCTGTCCCGCCTTCGTCTACACGGCCAAACACCCCGAAGCGTTGACGGCTACCCTGGGTGAACGACCCGTGCAGATGAAGCTGCAGAATGTGTGGACGCGCTACTCCCACTCGCTCATCGACGAAGCCAACGGGACCGTTTCCCTCGACCAGGAGAAGATGGACAAGTGGCTGGCTCTGATGCAAGAGTGTGGCGTGGAGGAGTCTCTGCGCGAAGACTTGCGGCTGACCACCCTGATGAAGTACTATGAGAAAAAGCCGGACTGGAACGCCTACATGCAGTGCGTCACCGACTATGGCAAGCGGATGGACATCTCCGACCTGATGCTCTGCAAATGGTGTACGCCCGTGGCGAAGAGCTGCACGGAAGAGGCTCCGCGCAACGTCGCCAAGGCACTGTTGCAACAACGTATGGACGACCTCAATTCGGGGAAACGCGCGCCGCAGACAAAACAGGGCAATATGACCCTGTCGGGCAATATGTCCAAGGCGATGGGCATGCTCATCGACTCCTTGAACGGCAAGGAGTTGCCGCAGTAAACGGCTTCGATTGTTCTTTTATGTAATAGGGGCATCACTGCTTCCGCCAACCAAAAGCGGAAGTGGTGATGCCCTTTCTGTTGACTTGTAACATGCACCTCGTAGCTGCGAGAAGTCGGTCGCTATGCATCGAGGAACCGCTTCCTCGTGATTGTTGACAGCTGTCGTGAGGTTGTTTGTCAGCTGTCGAACACCTGTTCGTCAGTTGTCGTAATAGTGTTTGTCAGCTGTCGAACGCTCTAATCGACCGCTTTCTTGCACCGTCACAATGGACTTCTGGCATCATCAAGGTGCACTTCCCCAACCGGGAAGACCGCCTGGGTGGTTACTGGAGGTTTGCCAAGGTTATGATTGATAGACAAACTTACCATCAAATAAGTTTCTGTTAATCATCGGCTTCTTGTGGATGCTATTTGGATTTCGAGGTTCCCCGGAATACCTAAAGATGGCATCCGCGATGTAGTAACCCAAGTTGACGGGCACTGCATTACCTATCATCTGCTCCACATTCGTTTTTGTGCCGGCAAAGTCGAAATCTTCCGGGAAAGTCTGAATCATGCTTCGCTCTAAAGAGGTCAATGGACGTATACCTTCGAGTGAACTTACAGGGTCTCCCGGATGCAAGGTATAACCTTTGGGCATAGGTCTGTTGACTCCGCGGATTGTCGCGCTTGGCTCTGAGGTGCTAAAAATCCCCCTGCGTGCATAACTTCGTGGATGACGATAATAGTATTTTATCGGCAGTTTATCTCCAAAGTATTCCGCGACACTCATTTCATGACCAGACAGTTTCTCCAAAAGGATGGTTTTCATGAAGTCGTCTTTCGCTCCGAGTTTGCCAATCATTACAAAACGTTTTCTTTTTTGGGGCACTCCACACAATGCGGCATTAAGCACTGTATATGTCAGACCATAACCTGCCGTCTTGAAGATTTTAAGCGCGTCTTGAAGCTTTTGTGTCTTCAATATGCGTTCTACGTTCTCCATGACAAACCATTCCGGTCTTATCTCTGAGATGATTTTTGCATAGCATACGGTAAGGTCTCCGCGTCCATTGTCTTCGTCGCGTTTTCCTGCTGAGGAAAAATCCTGACACGGAGGGCCGCCAATAATCATATCCGGTTCATACGGACGGATTGCCTTAACGGAATCTTCCACATTCATTAAATCAGCGCATATGGCAGGATGTGAAAAATTATTTCGGTAAACTGCCAATGCGTCAATCCAATTGTCGAAAGCCGCAACGATATCCATTCCTGCCTTTTCGAACCCGAGGCTCAAGCCCCCACAACCACAAAACAAATCAACTGCTCTCATTTACACAAATAGTTCAGGGTGACTAACGAGATAAGCGTCAAATCTTCTTTCCGGGCGCAGGAGCTTTTGTCCGTCACCCAATATGATATTCTTGATTTCAAACTTGCTTATGCGCGGATTCTCCAATTCGGGACTTTTCAGGAAAGGATTGGTCAACCTGCCACTGATGGCAAACGCCTTGTCTGTCTTGTATTTATAGGAGAGGCTGTTGACAATGTCTGTGTAATTGAATTTGCCAAACTGGGTGAAGTCCCAAAGCATTTTGTACAACCAGATGATGGTTCGTTGATTTCGTGAAATGTCATCATCGAACGCTGTTTCTCGAAGAGCCATTTGAATGACGGACAGGTTCGACCAGACGAAAACATCAAGGCAGTTTTCTTCAAGGTCGGTAAGTCTTTTGTCTGTTTTCCATATTGGTTGCATAATCAATGGAACCTGCTTGTTGGACAGATCTCTTGAAACTGCCAAAATAGCTTCTTTGATTTCATTATAGTGGGGAACGACCTGCCTTATCTCGCTCCAATCCTTTATTTCTTGCCCAATGGTGTTAAGAATATCATGCAATTTATTCTTACCTTTAGGCGAATCGTAGCAAGCACAAATGCTGCAAGCCACAAACAAGATAGTGGGTGAACGTACGACTATCTCGCTTCCGTAGTCCGCATCCGGCAAGTCCTTAGTCGTATTGTCTGGAAGAGTAGTAAGCTTTACCTCCAACCCACTTACCGGACTTTGAGTCGTTCGGTTTATCATTACCAAATCTATCTTTTCCTTCTTGCTTGCGGTATAATATTGTTCATAAGGATAATAGCCTGCTTCGTAGTCATAGTAGGCTTCATCGCTAAGCGGGTCTATTCCCAACAATTTTGATGAAGAGATGTACTTGTGAACGACCTCGTTGTTCTTGTCAGTACAAATGTAGACGGGGTTGATACCCTTGCTTCCCATGTATGCCACAAGAGATGCGGGAAAAGAACTATTGAATTGGTTCTTTCCCCAAGAATCCTCGTGTCGATAGTCTCTACTTGAATATTTCTGTCCGAACAATCCCGGGTCAACGCCTTCAATGAACTGTATGGTTTGTTTCGTCTTTCTTGCCATAGAACAATTGTTTATCGAGTGCCTACAAAGAACAGCTTTTAACCTATCTATAGGTTGCCATATTGCCTCAATCTGTTTAATCTAAAGTCAAAGTTATATAATTCGCATGGAATCGACGAACAAACCAGTTTTTTTTATTTATATTTAGCATAGTTACCTAACAAGCAACTTCTTAAAAGACTTGATGCCGCTGTCTCTTTTTCCATATAGAATGTCTATTCAAACTCCGTTTTCAGTTCGTTGTACAGGTCCACCGGACCCAAGTGCCAGTAC
>CAVFNZ010000013.1:0-3236 GCA_963624095.1 Clostridium sp. CAG:217
GGCAAGATAGCCTGCGCCGAGAAACTCTTCGAACAACTCTCCACCGCTAACGTAACGTATGGCAAGGTGGACAGTTTCGATACGCTGATGGATATTGTGAAATAATAATATGACAAAGAAAGAGGCTCTTCAGCCATTTGAAGAAAGAAGATACGTTCCGTATGGGACGACAAAGAGGAGAAAGGGTAACCCGTGTCCTCAAATAAAAAGTTTTTTCTGAACTAAAAAAGAGAACGGAGGACAAGCTCTTGATACTTTTTATAACTTTGCATTTGAATGGGGAGATTCTGTTCAAGAGCTATCAGGAATACGAAGGCATTACGTTTTCGTCCTGTTGAACTTGAGAAATCTCAATACAAGGAAAAGGGAGGTGGGTCATCATTTGCTCTATTGCGGCCTTAATTAATGGGGATGCGCCGAACTTGAAAGATGAATTTTAATCTTTAATGGATAGATACATGAACAAGCTAATTATGGTGATTGTTATTTTGGCACTTGCTCTGCCTTCGATGGCTCAACGCAAGACCAAAATAGTAGAAACACCTACCACCATCCAGGATGATGGTATGGTACTGAAGAGAAAAGTGGCCATTGGCCGATTCTCTAATGAGACTCAGTATGCCAAGGGTATCTTCTATGACAAGGAGAATGACCCGATGGGAAAACAGGCGTTGGATATCCTTTCGGCTAAGTTGGCGGCTTCGGGCAAGTTTTTGTTGTTGGAAAGAAGCGACCTGTCGGCCTTGTTGGAAGAGTGCCAGAAGGGCGAGAACGTATCGGCTACCCTTGGCGCTGACTATATGATTATCGGTTCCATCACGGAGTATGGCCGAAAAAACACGGGTAAGAACGGTGTGTTCTCCTCGCAAAAGACACAGACAGTAGAAGCTGCGGTGGCCATTCGTCTGGTGGATGTCTCTACCGGACTTATCATTTACTCTGACGAAGCCAAGGGTTCGGCCGAGCTGACTACAAAAACAACGATGGGTATTGGCGGACAGGCAAGTTTCGACGCTACTTTAAGCGACAAGGCCATCTCGGAAGCCATCGGCCAACTGGTTGAGAATATCATCAACAAATGTACCGATAAGCCTTGGAAGACATTCTTCCTTTCTTACGACAAGGATGCCGTGCTGATTGCCGGCGGCAAGAGCCAAGGCATCAAGGAGGGTATGACTTTCGCAATAATGACCAAGGGCAAGAAGGTGAAGAACCCGCAGACGGGTATCATGATCACGCTTCCAGGGAAAAACGTGGGACAGGCCAAGGTGGTGATGACCGATGGCGATACCCCGGAAACAGAGTACTCGTATGTGGAGGTTACTACCCAAGAGAGTATTGATTCAACGAATATGTCCAACTACATAATTGAACAAATGAAATGAAAAATCTACTGATATTATTGTTCTTGCCCTTACTGCTGTTCAGCTGCAGGGCAAACTTCCCTGTCGCTCAGCAATCAGGAAAGGAAGACATGGCCTATCTGCTGTTTGTTAGCGGCAATCAATATGCCGGTAAGAACGTGCAAGTTTCCATTGACAACGCACAGCCTTTCACGGCCAAGGTGGTGAAAGCCAAGAAAGCGAATCGTCGTGGCACGCAATATGGCATTGCTACAGGGACTCGCACATTGAGGGTAAGCCGCAAAGGCAAAGTCATCTATGAGAAGAAGATTTTTGTATCTACGCAGGAAGTCAAACAAATCATATTACCATAATGAAAAACTTATTTATCGCAACAGTCGTGGTGCTGGGCTTATCATCCTGCACCACGACCAATACCTTGTATTCATGGTATGACTATGAGGATGCTACGTATCAATATAGCAAAAAGTCCACTGATGAACTTCATGTAAAAATGTTGGAAGAGCTCAAGAAGGTCACAGACAAACAGAAAGGCATCCGTGGCGTGGTTCCTCCCGGATTGTATGCCGAATATGGTTATCAGCTCTGCAAAAGCGGCAAGAAGGAGGAGGGTTTGAGCTTCCTGAAGAAGGAAATAGAACTCTATCCGGAGTCTGAAAGATATATTTCACGCATCATTAAACAATTAGAGAAATGAAAAAGATCATATTATCCGCATTGGTGATAGCAGCAATGATGAGTTCCTGCTCTACACCCCTGACCATGGGAAAGCAGTACCCTGGGATGTACGAAGAAAAGCCGTTGACGATAGCCATCATGCCACCCATAAACCAAACGACTCATGCCGAGGCCAAGGATTACTTCTATACCACGATGTATCTGCCGCTTTGCGAGAAAGGCTATTATGTATTCTCTCCCTATCTTACCATGGAGATGTTCCAGCAAGAGAGCGCTTACGATGCCGAACACTTCATTGATGCCGATTTAAGTATCTTCCAGAAGGTACTGGGTGCAGATGCCGCCATGTTTACAATCATCAAAGACTGGAGAAGAAACAATGTGGGCGGTACATTGACAGTGAATATAGAGTATCGTCTCCGCTCAACCAAGACAGGACAGGTTCTGTATCAAAAGGAAGGAATCATTAAGGTGGACACCAGTATCAATGGCGGAAGCGGTGGTTTAGGTGCGCTCGTGGGTATGATTGCTACAGCTATCAACACAGCGGTTACAGACAAGGTGGTTGCCGGCAGAAAATGCAATGCTTTCGTCTTGACGGATATGCCTGCCGGCAAGTATTCTCCTCTATTTGAGAAGGATGCTGCTAATCCGGCTACCAAGAGTTTCATCAAAGCGACTGTCAAATAACGATTGAATTTGGATGAAAGGGAGAATAGTTTCCCGGCAAAAATAAAGGAGGGGAAATGTTTGTTTTACGAAACTATTGTCTATTTTTGAAGCCGGGATTAAAGAAAAACTATTGACTAACTAAGGCGTGGGCATCTGACACGCCGCACAAAGACAAGAACATCATGAAAGAACTGAAAGGAACAAAGACGGAACGCAACTTGATGGACGCGTTCGCAGGTGAGTCACAGGCTCGCAACAAGTACACATTCTTCGCCTCGAAAGCGCGCAAGGAAGGTTACGAACAGATTGCCGCCCTCTTCGAGGAGACCGCTCTGAACGAGAAGGAGCACGCCAAGATGTGGTTCAAACTGCTGGAAGGCGGAGCGATAAAGGATACGATGAGCAACCTGAAAGCCGCCGCCGAAGGCGAGAACTTCGAGTGGACGGACATGTATGACCGGATGGCACGCGAGGCCGACGAAGAAGGATTCCCCGAGATAGCCGCCGCCATGCGCGGCGTGG
>CAVFNZ010000013.1:3246-34780 GCA_963624095.1 Clostridium sp. CAG:217
GCGCGGTGTGGCCGCCATCGAGAAGCATCACGAAGAGCGATACCTGAAATTGCTGCAGAACATCAAGGAGGGCATCGTCTTCTCACGCGACGGGGACTGCATCTGGAAATGCCGCAACTGCGGACACGTTGTTGTCGGCAAGAAGGCACCGGACGTTTGCCCGGTATGCAACCACCCGCAGAGCTACTTCGAGATTTGCGCTGAGAACTACTAACAGTTTCGCCCCGGTTACAATACGGGAAGGAGTAGTAGACTGAGCGTTGAGCTGAAAGCTACAAACGATTTCGCCCCGGTTACGGATTGTAACCGGGGCGAATTGTCTATCTATTGAACTTATCGGACAATCATTTCACAATGCCAAGTTCCTTGCCCACCTTCACGAAAGCGGCGATGCACTTGTCGAGATGCTCGCGTTCGTGACCCGCAGAGAGCTGCACACGGATACGCGCCTCTCCCTTCGGAACGACAGGATAGTAGAAGCCTGTGACATAAATGCCTTCTTCCTGCATCTTGGCCGCGAAAATCTGCGATAGCTTAGCATCGTAGAGCATCACGGCGCAGATGGCACTCTGGGTCGGCTTGATGTCGAAACCGGCGGCAATCATGCGGTCGCGGAAGTAATTGACGTTCTCCACCAGCTTGTCGTGCAACGCGTTGCTCTCCTTCAGCATATCGAACACGGCGAGACTGGCACCCACCACCGCCGGAGCTACCGAATTGGAGAAGAGGTAGGGACGGCTGCGCTGACGCAACAGGTCGATTATCTCCTTGCGTCCCGTGGTGAATCCACCCATCGCGCCTCCAAACGCCTTGCCCAGCGTGCCGGTGTAGATGTCCACGCGCCCATAGGTTCCGTAGAGTTCGCTCACGCCATGACCGGTAGCGCCGACCACGCCCGCCGAGTGGGACTCGTCCACCATCACCAAGGCGTCGTACTTCTCCGCCAAGTCGCAAATCTTGTCTACCGGAGCCACATTGCCATCCATGGAGAAGACACCGTCCGTGACGATGATGCGGAAACGTTGGGACTGCGCCTCTTGCAGGCACTTCTCCAACTCAGCCATGTCGGCATTGGCGTAGCGATAGCGTTTGGCCTTGCAGAGACGCACACCGTCGATGATGGACGCATGGTTCAAGGAGTCGCTGATGATGGCGTCTTCCTCCGTGAAGAGCGGTTCGAACACACCGCCGTTGGCATCGAAACAAGCGGCGTAGAGAATCGTGTCCTCGGTCTTGAAGTAGTCCGAAATCGCCGCCTCCAACTCTTTGTGGATGTCCTGCGTGCCGCAGATGAAACGTACCGACGACATTCCGTAGCCACGGCGTTCCATCATCTTATGCGCCGCCTCAATCAGGCGGGGAGAGTTGGACAAGCCCAGGTAGTTGTTGGCGCAGAAGTTGAGCACTTCCTTGCCCTTGACCGTGATGGCGGCCTGTTGCGCACTTTCAATCAGGCGTTCGTCCTTGTAGAGTCCGGCCTCCTT
Source organism: Clostridium sp. CAG:217 (assembly GCA_963624095.1). Taxonomy (GTDB): domain Bacteria; phylum Bacteroidota; class Bacteroidia; order Bacteroidales; family Bacteroidaceae; genus Phocaeicola_A. The sequence goes on from CAVFNZ010000013.1 coordinate 4,731, forward strand.
TATCTCAGAAAGCGTGTTTCTGAGGTATTCTTTCATTTTTCCGTACATAATTGATACTGTTAGATTCGTTCAACATTTTATTAGTTTAGTATGGTTACAAAAGCCCTTTCGGCTATGCATCCACAAAGTTCCGCATTTTACTTGAATAATCAAGTAACAATTTGATAAATGTTATAAAAACCTTGTATCTTTGCCAGCACCTAAACATATATACTAATAACGTCTTTTATGAAAAATATCTTAGTGATTGGCTCTACCGGGCAGATTGGCTCGGAACTGACCATGGAATTGCGCAAACGTTATGGGAATGATCACGTCGTAGCCGGTTACATACCCGCCGCACCCCCAAAAGGAGAATTGAAGGAATCGGGTCCGGCGGAAGTGGTGGACATCACCAGTCCGGAGATGATAGCGGCGGTGGTGAAGAACTACCGGATTGACACCATCTACAACCTGGCGGCCCTGCTCTCCGTGGTAGCCGAATCGAAACCCATGTTGGCCTGGCACATCGGCATCGACGGTTTGCTCAACGTGTTGGAGATAGCCCGTGAGCACGGATGTGCCGTCTTCACGCCCAGCTCCATCGGCTCTTTCGGCGCCAACACTCCACACGTGAACACTCCGCAGGACACGCTCCAACGCCCCCGCACCATGTACGGCGTGACGAAGGTGACCACCGAGCTTCTCAGCGACTACTACTACAACAAATATGGAGTGGACACGCGCGCCGTACGTTTTCCGGGCATCATCTCCAACATCACGCTGCCCGGTGGCGGCACCACGGACTATGCCGTGGACATCTACTACTCGGCCGTGAGAGGGGAAGAGTTTGTTTGTCCCGTAAAGGAGGGAACGCTGATGGACATGATGTACATGCCCGACGCGCTGCATGCCGCCATTCAGATTATGGAGGCCGACCCGACACGCCTGGTTCACCGAAACGCCTTCAACATCGCTTCCATGAGTTTCGGCCCGGAAACGATTTACGCGGAGATAAAGAAGCATGTGCCCGACTTCAGGATGCGTTACGAGATTGACCCGCTGAAGCAGTCCATCGCGGACAGTTGGCCGGACAATATGGACGACTCCTGCGCCCGCAAGGAGTGGGACTGGAAGCCGCGGTACGACCTCGCTTCCATGACCACCGATATGCTCGAAAAGCTGCGCGCACGGTTATTGAAGTGACCCCGCTCTTCCCTGGAAGAGGAACGAAACAACATAGCGACGCGCCCGTCATTCCGACACAGGAACAACGGGCGCGTCGTTTTATTCATTCCTTCCTATACCTTATTATATATAGGAAATCCGTTCGCTACTTATACAACAGGAAGATGCAGGGAATCTTGGAGAGGTCGGGCACCTTGCCTTTCCACTCTTTCAGCGTGCGGGTGTGGACGTAAGCGTCCTCACAAGTGAGGTTGGCGGCGATACACAGTTTGGTCTGCGGACGACAAGTCTTCAGTATCTCCTCCACCATTTTATTGTTCCGATAAGGCGTTTCGATGAAGAGCTGCGTCTGCTGTTCGTTGTAGACCCGCTGTTCCAGCGTCTTCAGCTTCTTCGCCCGTTCGCCGCTCTCAATGGGCAGATATCCGTTGAAAGCGAAGCTCTGGCCGTTGAAACCAGAGGCCATAACGGAGAGAATGATGGACGACGGACCCACCAACGGGACAACCTTCAGTCCCTTCCGTTGGGCTATAGCCACCACGTCGGCACCCGGGTCGGCCACCGCCGGACAACCGGCTTCGGAGATTACGCCCATGGGATGCCCTTCGAGCAACGGTTGCAGATAGCCGGAAATCTCTTCGGGTGAGGTATGTTTGTTGAGCGGATAGAATTGGGAACCGTCGATGTCGAATTCCTTGTCCACCTTCTTGAGGAATCGTCTCGCGGAGCGCACGTCTTCCACAATGAAATGGCGAATGCCTGCAATGACCTCTTTGTTATAGGCCGGCAACACGGCCTCAACCGTCGTGTCACCCAGCAATACGGGTAACAAATAGAGTGCTGTATCCATGAAGTGAATGTTTTCTTGAGAATAAGGACGGAAGAAGCCTCCCCCCCCTCCATCGGTTAAAGTTTAAACTGAATTTCGACCAGCATCCTTCGGTAGTCGGTCTCGCTGAGCAACTGCGCAATGGTCATATCCTTGTGTTTATGCATGTACGCGTCAATGATTTGCGCGCCAATCCACACGCCCAACTCAAAGGGAGAATCCTTGCCAAAGCAAGCCGTACTGGGAGCCGGACGCATGTACATGCGCACCACCATCGGGTCCGTCTGGTCCAGGTGGCGGTTCTTCACCATATAGTCCCAAACCTCCTTCTTATGTTTCTCGCACCAGGACTTCTCCTCCTTGGTGTAGCCAATCTCATCTTCCACCGAGTCGTAGTCGAGCAGACGGGCAATCACCCAGTGCATCTTGCCAAAGTGCATCATCTGGTCGAGCAGGGTACGGTTCCATCCCCACGGGAAAGGATACTCGCTGAGGAGGTAATACATGAAGCAATCGGGGATGATGCGCGAGGGTTCCATCGAACGGCATTGGTAGTCGTAGTAGAACTTGTGATAGAGGGCGTAGTCGGCACCCATATACTTGTCGATGCTGAATCCGAGGATGTTCTCACCGACAACCACCGACTGGTTGAGGGCCGATATCTGGGAATAGACTTTCGGCACCTTCAGTGTGGGGACTTCTTTTTTCAGTTCCCGGAAGCCTGCGGTGAGCCGCTTCTCTATCGGCCCCATATCTTCGAACTTCGCCAAGGCATCCTTCATCAGTACTTGTATGGTGCTGTCCGCATAAAAAGACCTCAAGCGTGAGTTCAGGTCCGCCTCCCCCACCTCGCCTATCATCAGCACGTCCTCCACCAGGATTTTCGTCTCCTGCGGGTATTCGGTATTCATCTTCTGCAGGGCGGAGAAGCTGTTGAGCTCCACATACTCGTCCAGCAGCTTGTCGAACCGGCCCACCTTGATATCGGTACTGTCGGCCGCACTCTTCCCACCCGACAACTTCCATTGGCAAGCCGTCAGGGAAAGAGACATCCCCACAATGAGTATCCAGATATAAGATTTCGCCTTCATTCTCCACCGATTCTGATTGCAAAGATAGCTTTTATTCCTTTATAATACCCGAAAAATCAGCGCAAAAATCCTTTCGGCATCGAAAATAGCACGGAAAGGGATGATTATTCGGTAACTTTGGCGTATATTTGCGCACAGACAAACCGGAAAAGGAATAACGGATTGGTTTTCTCACTCAGACGAAAAAGACATACTAATACTAATTACATATCAAAACCTATGAAAAAGAATTGGACCTACGTTATAGGCTGTGCCTTGATGACACTGACCGCCTGTAACCAACCGGCAACCCAGCAGTGCTCGGAAATCATCGATTCGAGCGTGTACAGTAACCTCCCCTTCCAGATGGAAAAGGTTATCCAACCGACATTCGGGAACTACGAAGTGAACATCCTCGACTTCGGGGCCAAAGCCGGCGGACAAGAACTGAATACCGATGCCATCAACAACGCCATCAAGGCGGTGAGCGAAAAGGGTGGCGGCAAAGTCGTCATCCCTGCGGGACTGTGGCTCACAGGTCCTATCGTGCTCCTGGACAACGTGAACCTCTACACGGAGCACAACGCCCTGGTTGTCTTCTCGGCAGACCATAGCCTGTACCCAATCATCAAAACTTCCTACGAGGGTTGGGAGACGCGCCGTTGCCAATCGCCTATCACCGCACACAACGCCGAGAACATCGCCATCACGGGTCATGGCACGTTCGACGGCAACGGAGGAACTTGGCGACCGGTGAAGAAAGGCAAGCTGACCGAAGGCCAATGGAAAAACCTGCTGAAATCGGGCGGCGTGACCAACGAGAAAGGTGACGTTTGGTTCCCGAGCGAAAGCAGCCAGAAGGGACATGCCATGGGATTCATTCCCCAGGACGCTACGGACAGTGTCTGGGAAAGCGTCCGCGACTTCCTGCGTCCTGTGATGGTGGACATCACAAAGTGCAAGAAGGTCTTGCTCGAAGGCATCACCTTCAAGAACTCTCCCGCCTGGTGCATCCACCCGCTCTCTTGCGAAGACATCACGCTGAACAAAGTCAGCGTTTCAAACCCTTGGTATTCACAGAACGGAGACGCGTTGGACCTGGAGTCGTGCAACAAGGCCATCATCGCCAACTGTACGTTTGACGCCGGAGACGACGCCATCTGTCTGAAGTCCGGCAAGGACAAGGAGGGACGGCTTCGCAACGAGCCTTGCCAGAACGTCATCGTGAAGGACAACGTGGTGCTTCACGGCCACGGAGGTTTCGTAGTCGGCAGTGAGATGTCGGGCGGCGTGCGCAACATCTATGTGGACAACTGCACATTCCTCGGTACGGACGTCGGCCTGCGCTTCAAGAGCAAACGCGGACGCGGCGGATTGGTGGAGAACATCTACATCAGCAACATCAACATGATAGACATCCCGGCGGAGGCCATCCTGTTCGACCTCTTCTACGGTGGCAAGTCGCCAACGGAAGTGACCGCCGAGGATACGAAGGACAAGGCTGAGACCGTGCCTCCCGTGACCGAGGAGACACCGGCGTTCCGCAACATCTACATCTCCAATGTCGCCTGCAAGGGTTCGGGCCGCGCCATATTCTTCAACGGTCTGCCCGAGATGCCCATCAAGAACATCAACCTGAAGGACATCACCGTCACCGACGCCAAAGAGGGCATTGTGCTGAGCCTGGCCGACAGCGTGACGATTGACAATGTCACCATCCGGACCAAAGAGCCTCAGCCCACCGTACGCATGAAGTGCCTCAACAAGGTTTCCGTAAACGGAGAGTTCTTCGAGGCCATCGACATCAAGGGAAAAGAGCTGAATTTCTAAACGCATAAGCGCACGGCGGACAACCGTTCGCCTCTCCCTGCCGACAAGCCCGGCACGCGTCCACGGAGCGACGCGCGCCGGACTTGTCATTTTCGGCGGATTGTTATCCCGTTGGACGTTTGGGCGTTCACGCTCTTTTTACTACCTTTGCCCGCAATTATCAACAAGCGAATAAAACAACAAAAATAGACACGCAAAATGGAATTAGCAAGCAAGTACAATCCCGCGGATGTGGAAGGGAAATGGTACCAGTATTGGTTGGACCATAAATTGTTCAGTTCAAAACCCGACGGAAGAGAACCTTACACCGTCGTCATCCCTCCACCCAACGTCACCGGCGTGCTCCACATGGGACACATGCTTAACAATACCATTCAGGACATCCTGGTCCGCCGGGCACGCATGGAAGGCAAGAACGCCTGTTGGGTACCGGGTACGGACCACGCCTCCATCGCCACCGAAGCCAAGGTGGTAAACAAACTGGCCCAACAGGGCATCAAGAAGACCGACCTCACCCGCGAGGAATTCCTGAAACACGCATGGGAATGGACCGACGAGCACGGAGGCATCATCCTGAAACAGCTCCGTAAGCTGGGAGCTTCGTGCGACTGGGACCGCACGGCCTTCACCATGGACGAGAAACGCAGCGAGAGCGTCATCAAGGTGTTTGTCGACCTTTACAACAAAGGACTCATCTACCGGGGCGTGCGCATGGTCAACTGGGACCCGAAGGCCCTCACCGCCCTGAGCGACGAGGAGGTTATCTACAAGGAAGAACACAGCAAACTCTACTATCTGAAATATTACGTCGCCGAGGGCGAGACCGTGACACCGAGCGGAAACGAGGGTGAAGTGGTTCACCAAGACGCCGACGGACGCTACTATGCCGTAGTGGCCACGACGCGTCCCGAGACCATCATGGGCGACACGGCGATGTGCATCAACCCCAACGACCCGAAGACCCGTTGGCTGAGCGGCAAGAAGGTGATTGTTCCGCTGGTCAACCGCGTGATTCCGGTGATAGAGGACGAGTATGTGGACATCGAGTTCGGTACAGGCTGCCTGAAAGTGACGCCGGCGCACGACGTGAACGACTATATGTTGGGCGAGAAATACAACCTCCCGAGCATCGACATCTTCAACGACAACGGCACACTGAGCGAGGCCGCAGGACTCTATGTGGGCCAAGACCGCTTCGATGTGCGTAACCAAATAGAGAAGGATTTGGACGCGGCAGGCCTGTTGGAGAAGGTGGAAGCCTACACCAACAAGGTGGGGTTCTCCGAGCGCACCAACGTAGCCATCGAGCCGAAACTCTCCATGCAGTGGTTTCTGAAGATGGAGCATCTGGCCAAACCGGCATTGAAGGCCGTGATGGACGACGACATCAAGTTCTACCCCTCGAAATACAAGAACACCTATAAGTACTGGATGGAGAACATCAAGGACTGGTGCATCAGCCGTCAGTTGTGGTGGGGACACCGCATCCCGGCCTACTTCCTTCCCGAAGGAGGTTATGTGGTCGCCGAGACAGCCGAAAAGGCGTTGGCGTTGGCAAAGGAGAAGAGCGGAAACAATCAGCTCACCGTGGACGACCTGCGCCAGGACAGCGACTGCTTAGACACTTGGTTCTCCTCGTGGCTATGGCCTATCTCCCTGTTCGACGGCATCAACAACCCCGGCAACGAAGAGATAAAGTACTACTACCCGACGAGCGACTTGGTGACAGGACCGGACATCATCTTCTTCTGGGTAGCCCGCATGATTATGGCCGGCTATGAGTATGAGCACAAGATGCCGTTCAGGAATGTCTACTTCACGGGTATCGTGCGCGACAAGTTGGGACGCAAGATGAGCAAGTCTCTCGGCAACTCGCCCGACCCCCTGGAGCTGATTGAGCGTTTCGGCGCGGATGGCGTGCGCATGGGCATGATGTTGTCCGCCCCGGCAGGCAACGACATCCTCTTCGACGAGGCGCTCTGCGAGCAAGGACGTAACTTCAACAACAAGATATGGAACGCCTTCCGTCTGGTGAAGGGATGGCAGGTCGCCGACATCGAACAACCGCGCTACGCCCAACTGGCGATAGCCTGGTTCGAGGCCCTGTTGCAAAAGGTGGCCGAAGAGATTAAGGACCTCTTCGGCAAGTACCGCCTCAGCGAGGCACTGATGGTAGCGTACAAACTCTTCTGGGACGAGTTCTCAAGTTGGTACTTGGAGATGGTGAAGCCGGCATACGGCCAGCCTATCGACCGCAAGACCTACGAGGCTACGCTGAATTTCTTCGACTTCCAGCTCAAGTTGCTCCATCCGTTCATGCCGTTCATCACCGAAGAGTTGTGGCAACACATCTACGACCGCCAAGAGGGCGAAAGTATCATGACCGCTACCCTGCCCGCCTGCACGGCTACAGCGGAGGGGAGCGCAATGATTGCGGACTTCGAGCAGTTGAAGGAGGTCATCACCGGCATCCGCAACATCCGCACGCAGAAGAACCTGCCGCAAAAGGAGGTACTGAGCCTGCAGATTATGGGCGAGACCAAACTGACCGATTACGAAGAGATCATGAAGAAGCTGGGCAACCTCTCCACAGTGGAGACCGTAAACGCCAAGCCGGATAGTGCCGCCTCGTTCATGGTCAGCACCACAGAGTATTATGTGCCATTGAGCGGCATGATTAATGTGGAGGAGGAGATTGCCAAACTGGAGGCCGACCTGAAATATCAGGAGGGATTCCTGCAGAGCGTGCTGAAGAAACTCAGCAACGAGAAGTTTGTCAGCAAGGCACCCGCCAACGTCATCGAGATGGAGCGCAAGAAGCAGTCTGATGCCGAAAGCAAAATCGCTTCACTGAAGGAGAGCATTGCCGCGCTGAAGAAATAAGCGGCATCGACCAGATTGCCCTAAATCCTCATTTGGCTGTATGTCACTATATTGTTGACATACAGCCAAATTTATGTATATGTGAACATCACGAAAGGCGCAAAAAAACGAATATAGTCTCAATTGCCAATGCAAGTACTTGCGTTGGTCATCGTAAGTACTTTCATCCGCCATCGTAAGTACTTGCGATCTTTGGGAGTCGCATACGCGATTTATCGGGTGAGCCGTTTTTCCTCCCTTCCAAGCCATCCATGAAAGCGAGGAAATTAGTCCGGGCACCGTCACATCAAGAGAGTCAGAGCTTCACCTTCTTCTTTACTATGGCCGATTCGTTCTGTAGCCTATCCAAGGCTGTCACCACGTAGATGTACTTGGTCTTGCCGTTCTCGTAGGGCAACTTATAGTAAGTGTTGCGTGTAATCGCCACAATCTTGGACGCATCGTTGATGTTCACCTTTTCTTTCTTCGCGAAACGATAAACAACGTATTGCACGGCTTTGTCCATCTCTTGAGCGGCCTTGGGAGCTGTCCAGAAGAGAAGGTATCCGTCGGTGGTCCACACCGGTTTCACCTTGCGCACCTTGGCGGGAGCCTTGCTGTCGATGAAGGGGAAGAGCGGCTGCAGGGCGGGATAACGATGATAGTTGGTCCGCAACGCGGTCCAGTAGTCACCCGGGTCCTCCATAACGGTACCCGCATACCACTGGCAGCTACCGGACACGGTGGTGTAGGTGCGCTGTATCTCCATCTTCTTGGCCTGCTGATGGGCGGACGGATTTTTCAAATCGGCATGCTTCACCGTACGCAACACGTCCTGTCCGATGAAGAGCGGACGGTTCTGCGCATGGATGGCCCACCAGCGCACCAGGGTTGCATAGTCCGCTGCGGGATGACCTATTTCCCAGTAAACCTGTGGGACGTTGTAGTCCACCCACCCTTTGTTAACCCAATAGAGAACATCCGCATAGAGGTCATCGTAATTTTGCAGTCCATTGGTGTCGCTCCCGATGGGGTCGTTATTCTTGTTGCGGTAGATGCCGAACGGCGAGATGCCGAACTTTACCCAAGGCTTACATTGATGGATGGTTTCGTGCAATGCCTTCACCAAGCGGCTCACGTTGTCGCGCCGCCAGTCGTTGCGGTCAGCGTATCCCCTGCCGTACTCGGCGAAACTGGCGTCATCGGGTATGGGCAGTCCGGCCACCGGATAGGGGTAGAAGTAGTCATCAATGTGCAGTCCGTCCACATCATAACGATTGACGATGTCCTCCACCACCTTACAGATATAGCTTATGTTCTCGGGACGACCCGGGTCGAAGAGCAACAACCCGTCGTAGCTGAAGAACCGATCCGGATGGAGATTGTACGGATGGTTGTCGGCCAGCTTGATTGTTCCTTTCGTCTTCGCCCGATAGGGGTTTATCCAGGCATGGAGTTCCATGTTGCGCTTATGGCACTCGTCAATCATAAACTGCAAGGGATCCCACGACGGGGAAGGAGCTTGTCCCTGTACGCCTGTCAGAAAACGGCTCCACGGCTCAATGGACGAGGAGTAAAGCGCATCCGCCTCCGTCCGCACCTGGAAGATGACGGCATTGATGCCCGCCTGCTGCAGTTTGTCGAGTTGGGTGGTCAGCGTCCGTTGCATCACTTGGGGCGACATGCCCTGGAACTGTCCGTTGACAGCCTGAATCCAAGCACCCCTGAACTCCCTCTTCGGGACTTGTACTTGTGCCCAAGCGGCACTGTTCATCAACAACAAGGAAAGGAGTAATGATAGTATCGTCTTTTTCATTTCACTCTATACATATTATATAACGGGTGCAAAGATAATCCAAATTGGACGCGGAATGACAAGCTCGCTTGATTATTTTGTCAAGATGCGACTTATCTCCTCCAAAGGTGGGGCGTTCTTATATTTTTCATACCTTTGCAGAATAAATAGACGAAAAGATGAAATACCTGGAAGTGACATTTCATACGCAACCTTGTTGCGAAACGGTAAACGACGTGTTGTCGGCCCTGTGCGCCGAGATAGGTTTTGAAAGCTTCATGGAAGCGGACGAGGGTGTCAAAGGCTATGTGCAGGAAAAGCTGTTCGACGAATCGGCATTGAAGAAGGTCATCAGCGACTTCCCCCTCCCCGACACCGCCATCAGCTATGCCATAGAACCGCAGGAAGACAAAGACTGGAACGAGGAGTGGGAGAAGAATTTCTTCCAACCCATCATCATCGGCGACCGTTGCGTCATACACAGCACGTTTCACACCAACGTCCCCGAGGCGGAATACGAGATACTAATCAATCCGCAGATGGCGTTCGGCACCGGCCACCACGCCACCACCAGTCTGATTATCGGCGAGCTGCTCGATGCCGAACTGAAAGGGAAGTCGTTGCTCGACATGGGTTGCGGCACATCCATTCTGGCGATATTGGCTTCGATGCGAGGTGCCGACCCGGTGACGGCCATCGACATCGATGACTGGTGCGTGTCCAACTCCAAAGACAACATTGCCCTGAACCATGTGGAGAACATCCAAGTGGAGCTGGGCGACGCTTCGCTGTTGGCGGGACGAATGTTCGACATTGTCATCGCGAACATCAACCGCAACATCCTGCTGAACGACATGAAGCACTATGTCGCCTGTATGCACCCAGGCTCAGAGATTTACATGAGCGGATTTTATGTGGAAGACATTCCTTACTTGCGTGAGGAGGGCGAAAAGTTGGGCCTTGTGTTCGACCATTACCGCGAGAAGGACAACTGGTCGGCTATCAAGCTGATGAAGAAGTAGCCTCAGCCGCAAACCGTCAGAGAGGCGAGGCACAGGAATCCGCTTTCAGGGTTTGCGAAGTGGAGTCTTCGGGAATGGTGAGTTGCATCAGCTTTTGCAGGTCGCCGTTGAACACGTTCATGTCCACGTCGCCGTCTATCCCGTTCAACGAGCCATTGTCGCGGTGTTGCCAAAAGGCCCAATCGCCTTGGTACTCCAGGGAATCCACATAGTAATGGGCTATCCAGTAAGGATAGGTATTGAGCAACGAATCGTTGAGATGGCGTTTCTTGAACTTATACGAAGCGTAAATGATGGGCTTCACCTTGTAATGCTCCTCCACGATGCGCAACCAGGTTTTCACCTCCGTGCGCAACGACTCGGACGAGTAGGTTCCCTTGCGCTCCACGTCCAACACCGGAGGCAGGTCGTGAGGCAACAGTTGTACATTCTTGATGAAGAAAGCGGCCTGTTCACTGGCCGGCGACAAGGGACTGAAGAAGTGGTATGCCCCACGAATAAACCCGTAATCGAGGGCATTCTTGAAATTCCGCTGGAAAGTGCTGTCCATCATATCCGACCCCTCCGTGGCCTTCATGATGACAAACCGGAGCGTACTGTCCTGAACGTGGTTGTTGTTGAGTGCCGTCCAATCCACTGTTCCCTGATGATGGGAGATGTCGATACCATGCACCACGGGGCGGGAGAAACAAATCTCCGCGACATTCCACCGATAGAGGTAAGGACGCACGGAAACGTAATAGAAGGCTGCGCCATAGGCCAAAAGGAAGAGCCCTAACGCACTCCATACGGCCCAACGGGGCAGTCTGGAAATCATTCGGCTGATGGCGGAGGGTCGTTTTCGCTGTTTGGACGACCCACCTCTACGCCCCGGGGTCGAAGAGTTGCGCACAGTCCGCTTCCGCACCGGCTTCGCAGGTTGTCCGCCTCCCTTCCGAGCCGTTCTATCAGCCCGTGCGTTCTCCTTCGCCTGTGATTTCTTCTTCACCATTTTATCCTTAGGGCACTACGCCCGCTCTTGTGTCAAAACCAAGCCGCGAATTGGCTACGTCCGGTCAGCAGGGCTTTGCCTTGCATGCGACCCGTCCCGATAATCAATCCGCGGCTTTCGTTCAAACTATCTCACTTCATTTATTCGCCTGTTCCAGAACCAAGGTCTTGGTAGGCTGGTCGCATACCTCCGTCGGTCCGAAATACTGGATAGGACCCGGGTAAACATAGTCCGTCTCCACCGCCCATTCGTCACGCTGGGCGGCAAAAGCCTTGAATGGAGCCCCGTCCAATTTCACCAGAGCCTTCTTGATAACCGGTTTCATCTTTCCGTTACGGCGTTCCATGTTCATCATGGCCGTGATAGGCACACCACCGGCAATCCATTGGTCGGCCGGAGCGGTCGTGTTGCGAACGGACGACATATATCCCGTCTTGCCTTCGGCTATCAGCATCGAAGCCGTGTAGCCCAACGAGTAGCAGTAGTCGGCATCGTAGTTGGAAGGAGCGGCACAACGACCTTCGTAACCGAAGAAGTGGTGCTGCGTAGCGAACTTACCGACATATTTTCCTTCAGCCTTCCATTCGTTCAACTTGCGGTCAACCATGTCCGCCAACAGCTTCTCCGTCTCGATGAGGGAGACCTGTACGTTTCCGTGGGGGTCGCGGTCGAGCGTCAGCTGCTTGGCCACCCCTTCGGGCAGACTCTCGTAGATGGCCGCGTTCTTCGGTGACAACTTGGAGATGATCCACTCACGCTGCGCGGACTTCTTGATCATGGCGAACTCCTTGTTGGAGGCCAACAGGTCGTTCAGTTCGGCAATCAGGTCACGGATGGCGGGGATAAACTCTATCAAGCCCTCCGGCACCAACACCGTACCGAAGTTGCGTCCCAAAGCCGCTCTCTTGGCCACAATCTCGGCGATGTATGTCACCACATCGTCCAGTGACATGTTCTTTGCCTCAATCTCCTCAGAGACCAGACAAACATTCGGCTGAGTCTGCAGGGCGCACTCCAACGCGATGTGCGAGGCCGAACGTCCCATCAACTTGATGAAGTGCCAGTATTTGCGCGATGAATTACAGTCACGCTGTATGTTACCAATGACTTCCGAGTACACTTTGCAAGCGGTATCGAAACCGAAAGAGGTCTCAATCATGTCGTTCTTCAGGTCTCCATCGATGGTCTTGGGGCAACCGATGACCTGCACGCCGGCTTTCTTGGCGGCGAAATATTCGGCCAACACGCAGGCGTTCGTGTTGGAGTCGTCACCTCCGATAATCACCAAAGCGGAGATGTTCAGTTGTTTCAAGATTTCCAGTCCTTTCTCAAACTGTTCCTCTTTCTCCAGCTTTGTACGTCCCGAACCGATGATGTCAAAGCCACCCGTGTTGCGGTACTCATCGATGATGTCGGCGGTCAGTTCCATGTAGTTGTGCTGAACCAGGCCGTCCGGCCCCAAGATAAATCCATAAAGCCGGCTCTCCGGGTTAATCTTCTTCAGTCCGTCGAACAGACCGGCGATGACATTGTGTCCACCGGGAGCTTGTCCTCCCGACAGAATAACGCCCGCATTGATAGCCGGGTACGATTTCGCTTCGCCTTCCACGAAACGGACGATAGGCATGCCGTACGTGTTCGGGAACAATTCACGAATCGCGTCCTGGTCGGAAACAGACTGTGTCGAAGAGCCCAGTTCGGCCTTCACACATCCTTTGAATGCTTTAGGTAGTTTAGGGTTGTAGGCAGACCTCGCAATCTGCAATGCACTCTTTGTCATAATAACTCTTAATTTTCGTGTTTAACAATTGTATCGATGCAAATTTCGCTCTTTTTTCTTAATCATAAAAGTATTTTGACTACCTTTACACCAAAATTATTGTCAAACAACCATAAAAGTCTAAGAATATGGCAAATAAGAGAAATTTGAAGAAGCAGGTCAACAAGATTGCCGGCTTGCTGTTTCAGGATTGTTTCGTTCAACTAAAATATGTTCCCAACACAGACCAGGAGAAAGGTACGGAGCTGCTGGTGAAGATATTGAAGATGCAGGATGAGATTATCACACGCGTGTGTCATCCCGAACCGGGCAACGTGAAAGGATATTTCAAGAAACTGAGAGAAGACTTGTCGAACCAAACGGAGGAAATTGTCGCGGAACTTGAGAAACTGAACTGATATGCTTCAAGCGGTCTGCGCTTATATTTATTATAAGGTATTGGGATGGACGACCAAAGTTACCGTACCCGACTATGACAAATACATCATTTGCGTAGCTCCTCACACCTCCAATTTCGATTTCCTGCTGGGCATCATTTTCTACACCGCCATCGGCAGGCGAACGGGGTTCATGATGAAAAAGGAGTGGTTCATATGGCCTTTAGGCATCCTCCTGCGCCGCATGGGAGGCATTCCCGTCCGGCGAAACAAAAAGACTTCTTTGGTAGCGCAGTTGTCCGACGAGGCGAAGAAGCGCAAGACGTTTCACTTGGCCATCACCCCGGAAGGGACCCGGTCGGCCAATCCCAATTGGAAAAGGGGATTCTATTACATCGCGCTGGAAGCGAAGATTCCTATCCTGTTGGCGGCTCCGGACTACGAGAAGAAGTGCATCACGCTGGAGAAGGAGATTATCCCCAGCGGCGACATCGACAAGGACATGCGTGAGATAAAGCTCTACTTCAAGGACGTGAAAGGGAAACATCCCAAACGGTTTACCGTCGGAGAAGTGTGAGAGCCAAACTCTCGCCAAGCGCAATAAAACAGTGAAGAGGGATTGGAAACAATCCCTCTCCTTGTTATCAGTTATTCATTTATCCTAAAAACTATCGTGTTATGAATCGTTTGTTGCTCCTGTTGATATGCGGTGCCGTCGGACTCCCGAGCCGGGCCCAGCAGTTGGATGAGACTACGCGAGACCGGCTGCAAGAGTTCTTCGGCAACTACGCGACCCCCGTCGCCAATATCGGGCCGACAAGCCTGAAGTCCATCGAGCTGGACCACGAACAACACCGGCTGGATGTCTACCCCGAAAAGAATTTCGCCTACCAGCCCTTCACCAAAGAGTCCGTTGACGGCATCTACCAGTCCGTGAAGCAGGCTCTTCCCGGACCGGTCTGCTACTATCGCATCACCGTCTACGCCGACGGCAAACCGATTGAAGAACTAATCCCCAACGCTCAGCGAAAGCGGGGCAAGGACAAGGAGCGACTTTGGAACGGCATCGGTCACAGGGGAGACGCTTGGGTGAGAAACCTCTCACGCCCCTACCGCATCACGGAAGGTCTGGAGGGGAGGCACATAACAGTGCACCAGAGCCACGGAAGATACTTCAAAAACGAAGAAGGCGTATGGAAGTGGCAACGGCCACGGCTGTTCTGCTCCACGGAAGACCTCTTCACGCAATCGTTCGTGGTGCCCTACATCCTGCCGATGCTCGAACAGGCGGGGGCGGTTGTCTACTCCGCCCGTGAAAGGGACTGGCAACGGCACGAGGTGATAGTGGACAACGACACGCGGACGGCGGGCAGCCTCTATTATGAGGACAAGAACCGGAGAAGCCGGTGGACGACGAGCGAGACGAAGGGATTCGCGCACGTGAAGCCAGTCTACCAAGACGGGGACAATCCCTTTAGGGACGGAACGGCAAGAGTTGTGAAGACAGCGTCGAAAAAGAGACGGAAGACCTTTGCCGAGTGGATTCCCAACATCCCGGAGGAGGGACGCTATGCCGTCTATGTTTCGTACCAGACGCTGCCCAACAGCGTGACGGATGCTCGCTATACCGTGTTCCACAAAGGCGGAGCGACGGAGTTTGCCGTGAACCAACGGATGGGAGGCGGCACATGGGTCTACCTGGGCACGTTTGAATTTGACAAGGGCAGCAACGACTATGGCATGGTGGTGCTCAGCAACGAGAGCAAACAGAAGGGTGTGGTCAGTGCCGATGCCGTACGGTTCGGCGGAGGCATGGGCAACGTAGGGCGTTCGTCCGAAGCCAACCCTGCAGTGACCGTGAGCGGCTTGCCGCGTTACCTGGAGGGAGCGCGCTACAACGCCCTCTGGAGGGGTATGCCCGAGAATGTCTATAGTACCAAGGGAGGCCTCAACGATTATGCCGACGACATCAATACGCGCTCATACGAGCTCAACTATCTCTCCGGCGGGTCAGTCTACAACCCGCGGCAGGAAGGGCTGAGCGTCCCGTTTGAGCTTTCGGTCAGCGTGCACAGCGATGCCGGATACTCCAGGGAAGACAACTTCATCGGATCACTGGGCATCTACACAACCGCATTCAACGAGGGGAAGCTGGGCACGCCCGTGTCGAGATACGCCTCACGCGACTTGAACGACATGGTACTCACGGGTCTCAAGCGCGACCTCAGCGCCACCCTGGGCATCAACTGGGTGCAGCGCGGCATGTGGAACAGCAACTACAGCGAGAGCCGACTGCCACAAGTGCCTTCCATGATACTGGAGACACTCTCGCACCAGAACTTCGCGGACATGAAGTTGGGACACGATCCACGCTTCAAGTTCGTGTTCGGAAGGTCGGTCTACAAATCCATCCTGAAGTACATCGCCACCATGCACGGTGAGAGTTACACCGTGCAGCCACTGCCCGTCACCCACTTTGCCGTCCAACTCGACCCGAAGAAACAGGTGGCGCAACTGACGTGGCAACCCCAAGACGACCCCCTGGAGCCAACGGCCTCACCGCAAGGCTACGTCGTCTACACGCGCATCGGGTTCGGCGGATTCGACAATGGTGTCGTGGTGAAGGACAATTCTTACCGGAAAGAGCTGGAGCCGGGAGTGACCTACAGCTTCAAAGTGGCCGCGCTGAACAAGGGCGGCGAGAGTTTCCCGTCAGAAACCCTGTCCGCCTGCCTCGTGGAAAAGAGTGCGGGGACGGTTTTGATAGTGAACGGGTTCAACCGGCTAAGCGGTCCGGAGACCATAGAGACCGCCGACTTGCAGGGATTCGACCTGCGTAAGGACATCGGAGTTCCCTACCTCTGCACGCCCGAATATTGCGGCGAACAAACCGGGTTCGACCGGAGCGGGATAGGGATGGAAACGGAAGGCGGACTTGGATACAGTTCGGACGAGCTGGAGGGGAAACTCATTGCCGGCAACACGTTTGACTACCCGTTCATCCACGGGAAAGCCATACAGGCGGCAGGCGGATACAGTTTCACGTCGTGCAACCGTGCGGCCGTAGAGAGCGGCATGGTTCGTCCCGCCGACTATGCCGTCGTGGACTACCTGCTCGGAGCGGAGAAGCAGCCCTTCAACGAGCGCGCGCAACGGTGGATGACAGCCTATTGCCGTCAGGGAGGGAAACTGCTCATTTCGGGTGCCTACGTCAACGACGAACAGGCGACGGACTTCACCTCTACCCTATTGAAATACCAGTCCGACGGTTCCATGTCGCACTCCGCCTCCGACGAAGTGACCGGCACGGGCATCCGCTTCCATATCCATCGGCAGCCCAACGAGAAGAGTTACGCCGTGCCTGCCCCGGCCTGCATTCTCCCCACCGACGGGGCCTTCTCCGCCTTTGCCTACACCGACGGCAACAGGGGAGCCGGCACTGCCTACAAGGGTACGGACTACAGCGTGTTCGTATTGGGGTTCCCGTTCGAGAGCATCACCGAACGATCGGACCGGGAACATATCATGCGGGGAATCCTACAGTATTTCAGCAAATAAGCCGTTGCCGCGTCAGTAGACGATATGGTCGTCCAGCTCACGCCGGATGGCCATCAGCTCTTCGCGGAGAGCCTTCAGCCGATCGATGACTTCCATATACTTTATGGTGGCGGTAGGATTGTCCTTCAGCACCTGGCGCGCACCGTCGAAAGACATTTTCTTCTCGCGCACCAAGTGGTATATCAGGCGTACGTTTTCCAAATCCTCGGCAGTGTATTGGCGGACGTTTCGTCCCGCCTTTTTGGGATGAAGCAGCTTGGGGAACGTCCGCTCCCAGTTGCGGAGCGACGCTTCCGTAACCTGGAACATCTCCGCCACCTCGCCAATGGAGTAGTAGAGCTTGAGGTTTTTGTTCGTGTTGAGAGCCATCCGTCTTCGTATTTATCAGTCAAACACCTTGCCATGGTTGGCGGCAATCTGTATCATCTTGTCGTAGTCCTCCGCGCTCAAGTCCATGAAGTAGTAGTTCACGGGGTTCACCTTGTGTCCGTTCACCAGTACTTCGTAATGGAGGTGCGGACCCGTACTCTTTCCAGTGGAGCCCACCTTTCCTATCACTTCACCCCGCTGCACGCGCTGTCCCCGACGCACGTCTATCTCACTCAGGTGCGCGTAACGGGTGCGGTAGCCGAATCCATGGTCCACCTCGATGGTGTTGCCATAGCCCGTCTCCCAGTCCGCCGAAGTCACCGTGCCGTCGCCCGTGACGTAGACCGGCGTACCCGTAACGGCGGAAAAGTCCATGCCGCCATGGAACTTCGGGGTCTGGTATATCGGGTCGATGCGCACGCCAAAACCGGAGGCGGTATGTTTCAGGTCCTTGTTGGACACGGGCTGGATAGCGGGGATGCACTTCAGCATCTCGTCATGATTCTTGCACGAGGCGACCACCTCATCGAACGACTTGGACTGGATGTAGATTTGCTTCACCAGCAAGTCCGTCTTCTGTGTCGTGTTGATGACCAGGTCCGCGTTGGCCATATCCATCAAGTCACGGTAACGGCTCGTATTTCCGTATCCGCCCAAGCGGATGGCGTCCGATATGGGGTCGGCCTGCAACACGACCCGATAGAGGTTGTCATCGCGCTGCTGAAGGTCCTGCATCACTTCCAGGGCTTCGTCCAACCGGTTGGACAAGACCTTGTACTGCGCCTGCATGCGCGAGTTCTCTATCCGCAGGGCCTTTTCCGAGGGAGTACCCAAAAGCCAAAACAGCAACAGGAAAAAGGCCGCGCCCAATCCCATCCCCTCAAAAAGACGGCGCAGAATGCTCAGCGCACGCTGCCGCATGGTGGGATAGACCCGGTCGTAGGTACGGGTACGAGGATTATATATGTAGTAAACTTTTCTCATTCAACGGCTTCCATATCGGCTTGCAAGAAGCCTTGCAGCAAGATTTTGTCGGAATTTTGTGGCAAAAATAATAAAACGCACTATCTTTGCAAATCTTTTTCTCAGATATTAATTGATAACCTACAGATATGTTAACTGCAAACGAAATTAGAGAATCGTTCAAAAGTTTCTTCGAAACAAAAGGTCACCTGATTGTCCCCTCCGCCCCGATGGTGATAAAAGATGACCCTACGCTGATGTTTACCAACGCCGGTATGAATCAGTTCAAGGATATTATCCTGGGCAACCACCCCGCCAAGAGCAAACGGGTGGCCGACTCACAGAAGTGTCTGCGCGTCAGCGGCAAGCACAACGACTTGGAAGAGGTGGGCCACGACACGTACCACCACACCATGTTCGAGATGTTGGGCAACTGGTCGTTCGGTGACTACTTCAAGAAAGAGGCCATCTCATGGGCTTGGGAATATCTGGTGGACGTACTGAAACTGGACCCCGCCAACCTCTACGCCACCGTGTTCGAGGGTAGTCCCGAAGAGGGGATCGACCGCGACAACGAGGCGGCTTCCATCTGGGAACAGTTCCTCCCGAAAGACCATATCATCAATGGCAACAAGCACGACAACTTTTGGGAGATGGGCGACACGGGTCCCTGCGGTCCTTGCTCCGAGATTCATGTGGACTCACGTTCCGCCGAGGAGAAAGCCAAAGTGCCCGGCCGCGAGTTGGTCAACAAAGACCACCCGCAGGTAATCGAGATATGGAACCTCGTGTTCATGCAATACAACCGCAAGGCGGACGGCAGCCTGGAGCCGCTGCCAGCCAAGGTAATCGACACCGGCATGGGATTCGAGCGTTTGGTGCGCACCCTGCAAGGCAAAACGTCCAACTATGACACGGACGTGTTCCAGCCTATCATCAAGGTCATTGGCGACCTCTCCGGCAACACCTACGGCAAAGACGAGAAAACCGACATCGCCATGCGTGTGGTTGCGGATCATGTGCGCACCATCGCCTTCTCCATCACGGACGGCCAGTTGCCGTCCAACGCCAAGGCGGGCTACGTCATCCGACGCATCCTGCGCCGCGCCGTACGCTACGCTTACACGTTCCTCAACCAGAAGCAAGCCTTCATGTACCGACTGATACCTGCCCTGATAGACAACATGGGCGGTGCTTATCCCGAGCTAAAAACGCAACAGTCACTCATCGAGAAGGTGGTGAAGGAAGAGGAGGAGGCTTTCCTCCGCACGCTGGAGACCGGCATCCGCTTGCTGGACAAGACCATGACAGAGGCCAAGGCGGCCGGGAAGAGGGAAATCAGCGGCGTGGATGCCTTCACGCTCTACGACACATTCGGATTCCCTATCGACCTGACGGAACTTATCCTGCGCGAGAACGGACTCACGGTGAACCTGAGCGAGTTTGACGCCGAGATGCAGAAGCAGAAGCAGCGCGCGCGCAACGCCGCCGCCGTGGAGACGGGCGACTGGATTGTACTGAAGGAAGGCGAGACGGAGTTCGTCGGCTATGACTATACGGAATATGAGACATCCATCCTGCGCTACCGGCAGGTGAGGCAGAAAAACCAGACCCTGTTCCAGATTGTCCTGGACAAGACCCCGTTCTATGCCGAGAGTGGCGGTCAGGTGGGCGACACCGGTGTGTTGGTCAGCGAGTTTGAGACCATCGACATCATCGACACCAAGAAAGAGAACAACCTGCCTATCCACTTGGCCAAGAAATTGCCCGAACGTCTCGACGCTCCGATGATGGCTTGCGTGGACACCGAGAAACGGGCCGCCTGCGAAGCCAACCACTCTTGTACGCACTTGCTCGACGAGGCGTTGCGTCAGGTATTGGGCACGCACGTTGAGCAGAAGGGTTCACTCGTCACTCCGGACTCCTTGCGCTTCGACTTCTCCCACTTCCAGAAGGTGACGGACGAGCAACTTCGTGAGGTGGAGCACTTGGTGAACGCCAAGATTCGCGCCAACATCCCGCTGACAGAGCACCGCAACGTGCCTATCGAGAAGGCGAAAGAGTTGGGAGCCATCGCCCTCTTCGGTGAGAAGTACGGCGACCACGTCCGTGTCATCCAGTTCGGTTCGTCCATCGAGTTCTGCGGCGGTACGCACGTCTCCGCGACCGGTAAGATCGGCATTGTCCGCATCCTCGCCGAGAGTTCCGTGGCCGCCGGTGTTCGTCGTATCGAGGCTATCACCGGAGCGAAGGTGGAAGAAATGATGGATACCATCCAAGACACGATGGACGAGTTGCGCTCGCTGTTCAACAACGCGCCGGACCTGAAGGTTGCCATCCGCAAATACATTGAGGAGAACGACGGCCTAAAGAAGCAGGTCGATGAATATATAAAGGAGAAAGAGGTCTCCGTGAAAGAGCAGTTGAAAGCCTCGGCCAAGCAGATTGGCGGCATCACCGTAGTGAAAGCCGTGCTCCCGATGCCTGCCGCGTCGGTGAAGAACATCGCCTTCCAGTTGCGCGGTGAGATAGCGGAGAACCTGCTCTTTGTCCTCGGTTCCGTCGAGAACGGGAAGCCCCTGTTGACCGTGATGCTGAGCGACAACTTGGTAGCCGAAGGCTTGAAAGCCGGCAACCTCGTGAAGGAAGCCGCCAAACTGATTCAAGGTGGTGGCGGCGGCCAGCCGCACTTCGCTACCGCAGGCGGCAAAAGCACCGAGGGACTCTCCGCAGCGGTAGACAAAGTCATCGAATTGGCTAATCTGTAACGGGGCAGTACTCATCAGACATCGAGGTATAGGTTCATTATCACTTGAGCCTATACCTCGTTTTTTTCGGGAGCGGACGTTAAATCTTTCAGAAATATTGCAAAAAGGAGAACAAGGCAACAAAGAAGTTTCGTAATTTCGTAACGTGATTCTAAAACCTACGAACTATGAACAGCAACGCACACACACCAAAGAAAGTAGTCACGTTTGGCGAAATCATGTTACGACTTACGGCTCCCCGTTTCCAACGGTTTCCGCAAGCCAATTGTTTCCTGGCCAACTACGGAGGCAGCGAAGCCAATGTGGCCGTGTCACTGGCCACCTTCGGCATTCCTACCGAGTTTGTCACCCGACTGCCGGACAACGCCATCACCCGCGCCTGCGTCGACTCACTCCGTTCTTACGGACTGGGTACCGAAGGCATCATCTATGGCGGAAAACGCCTGGGCATCTACTACCTCGAAAGCGGAGCGGCTTTCCGGGGGTCTGACGTGGTGTACGACCGCGACGACTCCGCCTTCACCACCCTGCAACCCGGCATGATAGACTGGCGAAGCATCTTCGCCGACGCGGACTGGTTCCACTGGTCGGGCATTGCCGCCGCGCTGACACAGGGGACGGCGGATGTCTGCCTGGAAGCGTTGCAGACCGCGCGCGAGATGGGGCTCACCATTTCGTGTGACCTCAACTACCGAAAGAAACTGTGGAACTACGGACGAAGCGCGGAAGAGGTGATGCGACCGTTGGTAGCCTACAGCGACGTATTGTTCGGTGCCGCCCCCGAATACAAGGAGATGCTGCGGATAGACTCCCCCGACTTCAAGGCCACGGACACAAGCTACCGGCTCGACCTCAAGGGTTACGAGGAGTTCGGCAAGCAGGTCAGCGCGCAAGTGCCCCACTGCAAAAAGATTTTCCTGGAACTGCGTAACACGGTCTCCGCCAACCACAACCTGTTGGCCGCCGTTCTCCATTCGGACGGGGAGCTGAAGCACACGGGAATCTATGACATCGTGGACGAGGTGGACCGCTTGGGCGCAGGCGACGCTTTTGTGGCCGGGATGATTTACGGGTTACTCCGCTATCCTGACGACGACCAGCGAGCCCTTGAGTTCGCCCTCGCCGCCTCCACGCTGAAGAACACCATCTACGGAGACTTCAACCTCTCCACCGTAGAAGAGGTGGAGAGCCTCATGGCCGGCAACACGTCGGGACGCATCGCGAGATAAGTCGGTGAAAACAGTGTTCAATCGCCATGGAGGATAGGTTGACAGGAAATTGTCCTGTAACCGGGGATAAAGACAAGCAAAATGAGGATATGACTTATGACCTGTCGGAGGTTTTCATGAGGTTAACCTCGTAGCCCCATGAGGTTAACCTCAAGGGCCGATGAGGTTAACCTCTCGGGCTTGTGAGGTTAACCTCATTTTTTTTTGTGCGGTCAATCAAGATGTAATCCACCGCCCTTCACACCTTCAAATCCGACAAATCCACTTTGCTTCCGGCGAAGTGATGAAGTTAATCTCTATGAAACTCCCGAAATTGCGCTTGGCAGCTTGCCTGACAGAATAGGTCTTGCCTATCTGCCGGGCACCCGTAACCAACAATGCCTTGTTCGTATCCCGGAAGAAAGAGTCCAAATATGCGTCTATTTCCCTATTTATCATATACTTGTATTTTATCCACTACACTTTTCCAAGTCATAAAGCGCATCATGTATACACTTTTCCAATGCAAAAATACGCTTTTTACTACACTTTTCCAAGCTTAACCTATTGGTATATCCATCCTAAGTCCAACGATGGGCTGACGACCGCCAGCCAATTGGGTGACAACGGCCATCCAAGTGGCTGACAATTGTTGCCTGTATGTTGTGGGGCGTTCCCACTTGTTTTTGTATGTTACAGGGATGACTCTGCCTAATTTTACCTATAAAACGAATGGCGTAGTTTCGCAGATGTGGCGGAAATGCGTACCTTTGCCCTTGAAATTCATTTCCGATAATCATTAGAAAAGAGATAGCTATGGCAAGATTCAAACGCATTCTGCTCAAGCTGAGCGGAGAGAGCCTGATGGGCGAGAAGAAATACGGCATCGACGAGCAACGGTTGGCGCAATACGCCGAACAGATAAAGGAGATTCACGACATGGGCGTGCAGATAGGCATCGTCATCGGCGGCGGCAACATCTTCAGGGGTCTCACCGGGGCAGGCAAAGGCTTCGACCGGGTGAAGGGCGACCAGATGGGTATGTTGGCAACGGTCATCAACAGCCTGGGGCTGAGCTCCGCACTGGCTGCGATAGGCGTGAAAGCCAGGGTGCTGACAGCGGTGCGCATGGAGCCCATCGGGGAGTTCTACTCCAAATGGAAGGCGATAGCGTGCATGGAACAGGGAGAAATCGTCATCATGTCGTGCGGCACGGGCAACCCTTACTTCACGACAGACACCGGTTCGTCACTGCGCGGCATCGAGATAGAAGCGGACGTGATGCTGAAAGGCACCCGCGTGGACGGCATCTACACGGCAGACCCGGAGAAAGACCCCACCGCGAAGAAGTTCGACGACATCACCTACGATGAGGTGCTGAAACGCAACCTCCGCGTGATGGACCTCACCGCCACCTGCATGTGCAAGGAAAACAATCTGCCCATCATCGTATTCGACATGGACACGGTGGGCAACCTGAAGAGAGTGATGAGCGGCGAGAACATCGGCACATTGGTACACAACTAACCCGTGAGTGAAACCCTACGCGTATGAAGAAGATAGCCAAGCAACTGACCGACCTGATAGGGAACACGCCCCTGCTGGAACTGACACGTTACAACGCCAGGCGGGGACTGCAGGCGACACTCGTCGCCAAGATTGAATCGTTCAATCCCGCCCATAGTGCCAAAGACCGCATCGCGTTGGCAATGATTGAGGACGCCGAACGGCGAGGCATACTGAAACCGGGGGCGACCATCATCGAACCGACCAGCGGAAATACCGGCATCGGGCTGGCGTTGGTAGCCACGGTGAAAGGTTATCACCTGATTCTCACGATGCCCGAGACCATGAGCGTGGAACGGCGCAATCTGCTGAAGACCTATGGAGCCAAGCTCGAACTGACACCGGGGAGCCAGGGCATGGCCGGAGCAATCGCCCGGGCGGAAGAGTTAAGGAAAGAGATTGACGGAGCCGTCATCCTTCAGCAGTTCGAGAACCCGGCGAACCCGGAGATTCACCGGCTGACGACAGGCGAAGAGATTTGGCGGGACACGGAGGGACAAGTGGACATCTTCTGTGCCGGCGTAGGTACAGGCGGCACAGTGTCCGGAGTGGGCATGGCCTTGAAAGCCCATCGGAAAGGGATACAAATCTATGCCGTGGAGCCCGACACCTCCGCGGTATTGTCAGGAGGCGCGCCCGGGCCGCACAAGTTACAGGGCATCGGTGCCGGCTTTGTGCCCAGAACATTCCACAGGGAAGTGGTGGACGGCATCATCCCTGTCGGTTACGACGATGCCGTGCGTGCCGCCCGCGCCTTGGCCGCCGAGGAGGGCTTGCTGGTGGGCATCTCTTCGGGAGCCGCCTTGCACGCGGCCACCCGGTTGGCCCTGCAACCGGAGAACAAAGGGAAGACGATAGTGGTACTGCTGCCGGACACGGGCGAACGCTATCTCTCCACGGAACTTTTTGACAATGAACGGTATCCGCTCTGAACAAAACGGATACTAACGAGACAAGTATAGTCAACCATGAATATAGCGACATTGATTTCGGGAGGCGTGGACAGCTCGGTTGTGGTTCATCTGCTTTGCGAGCAGGGCTACAAACCCGACCTCTTCTATATTAAAATAGGTATGGACGATGACCGGGAACTCACCTGCACGGCAGAGGAGGACATCGAGATATCCACCGCCATAGCCAAGAAATACGGACTGAAGCTCAGCATCATCGACCTGCAGAAAGAGTATTGGGACAACGTGGTGGCCTACACCATCGACCGCGTGAAGCGGGGACTGACCCCCAACCCGGACGTGATGTGCAACAAACTGATCAAGTTCGGCTGCTTTGAGGAACGGGCCGGAAAGGATTATGACAAGACCGCCACGGGACACTATGCCACCACCCATGTGATTGACGGCAAGGTGTGGCTGGGCACCGCCAACGACCCGGTGAAGGACCAGACCGACTTCCTGGCGCAGATAGACCGCATCCAGGTATCGAAACTGATGTTCCCCATCGGCACGCTGATGAAGAACGAGGTGCGCGACATCGCCCTGAAGGCGGCACTCCCCAGTGCCAAGCGGAAGGACAGTCAAGGCATCTGCTTCCTCGGGAAGATAGACTACAACGACTTCATCCGCCGTTTCCTTGGCGAGAAAGAGGGCAAAGTGGTGGAGCTGGAGACAGGCAAGCTCATCGGCATGCACAAGGGATACTGGTTTCACACCATCGGCCAGCGCAAAGGGCTCGGTTTCGGTGGCGGACCGTGGTTTGTGGTGAAGAAAGACATCGAGGAGAACGTGCTCTACGTCTCCCACGGCTACGACACGGAGAAGCAGTACGGCACGGAGTTCAACCTGCGCGACTTCCATTTCATTACCGACAACCCATGGGACGAGTCGGCGGACATACCCGTGACCTTCAAGATACGGCACACCGAACTGCGCATCCCGGGCACGCTGCAACGACGGGGCGACCTCTATCATGTGGTCAGCTCACGACCCATACAGGGCATCGCTCCCGGACAGTTTGGAGTCATCTACGATGCCGACGAGAAGCTCTGCATCGGCAGTGGTGAGATTGCCTTGTAAACGTTCTCACCAGAATTTGTTGTACTGTTCGCTGTATTCGAAGCCCGCAGCCTTTAGCTTGGCCACGAGCGAGTCCTTGTCGACATCCATCGCCTTGCAAAGCGCGTCGAGTGAGGGGTATTTGTCACGCAAGTTCATGTTGATGACACTGAACAACATCATCGGGTCTTGAGGTAAATCCATAAGCATACAATTTTCTGTTCGAAGGTTCCCAGATGTCTAAGACACCCACCCTACCCGGACAGAAGAGCCCGACTGTGCGGAAGGCATCAACCAACGGAATCCTCCATTCGCATTAATCTGCGCACAAAGGTAAAACTATTTCCAAAGGTATGGTAAGGCGAGGCGGCTTTTCGTGCTTTCCACCAAAGGGAAATCCTCGTCGCCCACACATAGACCTGGGCGTACAACCAATAGAACGACAAGCCAAACAGACCACCCAGGCACATACCGCAAAGGATGTCGCCGGGATAATGCACGCCCAAATAGATGCGTGAGTAACTCACCAATATCGTCCAGGGCAGCAAGACAAACGCCGCCAGGCGGGTACGGAAATGGAGGATAAGGAATGTCGCGAGGGCAAAGGTGTTGGCGGAGTGACAGGACGGGAAGCCATAGCGACCGCCATGACAATCGTTCACAAGGTGAATGAACGGAGAGATTGGATTGTCGGGATTGGAGGGACGCAAACGGCCCACCGCATGACGGATAGTGGATCCGCAAATCTGGTCGCTCAGCGTGATTGTCACAAAAATGAAAAGTAGGCAGACGAGACCTTTCGTCCACTTGGTGCACCGAAAGAGGAAAAAGGCAAGCGTTATATAAAAAGGTATCCACACCCACTTGTCGCTCACAACCCACATAATCCCGTCAAACAGAGGCGAATGAAACCGGTTGAGGAGCAACATCAGTTCGTTGTCCAACGCCTCTAATCTCGAAATGACATCCCACAGAAATCCCATATAATCCAATTATTTTGATTATTAGAACAAAAGTATAGATAAATTCTGAAAAGAATCTGAATCCCTCCGGTAAATCACTTAATAATGTTTAATTTCCCAAATTATTAGACCTTTTCGGATTTCCTACAAAATTTATTCTTAATTTCGCTCCACGATTTCAAAAGACGAGATACAAGATGAGACATAGTAGGGAAAAATATCTGCTGTATGTGGGCGTGTGCCTGGCACTGATTCCGGTGCTTTTGCTTCGCGACTTCACGCCTTCCAATGAACTGCGTTATCTGAGCATCGCCGACGAGGCCTTGCGCAACCACACGCTGTTCGCCTTTACCAACCATGGCGAGCCCTATGCGGACAAGCCGCCCCTCTACCTGTGGCTCATCATGCTGAGCAAGTGCCTGTTCGGACAGTACCACATGTGGTTTCTCTCCCTGTTCTCATTAATTCCAGCTTTGGGAATCGTGCGGGTGATGGACCACTGGACGCGCCAGGACATGGACTCCGAATGCCGTTCGGTAGCCCGCCTGATGCTGCTCACTTCCGGTTTGTTCACGGGTGTCGCCATCATTCTGCGTATGGATATGCTGATGTGCCTGTTCATCGTGTTGGCTCTGCGCTCGTTTTGGAGAATGACTACCGGCAACTATCCGCGTGAGCGTTACCTCTTCCCCGTATACATTTTCCTGGCCATCTTCACGAAAGGTCCGCTCGGGCTGTTGATACCGTTCTGCTGCTCCACCGCCTTCTTGTTGCTGACGCGCCGAGGCAAGCAGTTCTTCCGTTACTGGGGATGGCGCACCTGGGGAATCCTGACCGCGCTGTGCGCCGTATGGTTCGGTGCCACCTACTTGGAAGGAGGCAGCGGTTACCTGAACGAATTGCTGTTCCACCAGACCATTGACCGGGCCATCCATTCGTTCCACCACGAAGGACCGGTATACTATTACCTGGTATCCGTTTGGTACAGTTTGGCTCCTTGGTCATTGCTGGCCATCGGCATCATCCTCGCCGTGCTGCGTCCGAAGGTGGTCTACAGCGACTTGCAACGCTTCTTCCTGACGGTCATCGTCACCACCTTCGTGTTGATTTCGGTCATCAGTGCCAAGCTGCAGGTATACATGTTGCCGCTGTTGCCGTTCCTCATCTACGGGTCGATGATGTTCCTCCCGCGCTTCCGTCCAAACAACTGGATGCGTGCGGCCGTCGCCTTGCCTGCCGTAGCGTTGGCACTCGTCTTGCCGACCTTGGTGATACTGGCCTCCACAACGAATCTGAGACACCTGGACAACGGGTGGTTCATTGCCGGAGCCGCACTCCTTTCAATAAGCGGAGTTTATGCGCTTTGGCAGATCTACAACAAGAAAGAGCCTCAGTTCATCACCACCGCCATGCGCTCGATGGGCATCGGAGTATTGTGTTGCGTGTTCGTCGGAGGCTGGGGCATCCCCTACCTCAACAAGGACATCAGTTACCGTGCCGTGTGCGAGCGCGCGTTGGAGATTTCAAAGGAAAAAGGAATCTCGGACTTCCATGTGTGGGGCATCAGACGGGCCGAGAATATGGACGTATATCTGAACCGACCGGTAGAAGTCCTGCCAAAAGACCAAGTGCCATCCTCTCCCAAAGAGGTCCCGGCTATCCTGCTGTTGAACAAGAAGGATTTGAAGTATCTGCCCGCTGACGCGAATGCTGAAATAGTAGGTCACTACGCCGTGGTAGTCTGTACGGAGAACGGCCAGCTCAATTCCTTGACGGCTCTCCACAAGGAGAAATAGGGAAAGGGGAATGTCGCCCGACCGGAAACGCCGGAACAGCCTGGAGGCATCGAGACCGTGGCGGAGGGGCTCCGAGCGGAGTTCCGGGACGGACGGAAGCGGGGGTTGTCACCACGGGATTGTCATCCTTCAAGGCAATCTCGATAAGACATCCCGTGTATGAAACCGGCGTTGCAATAAAGCGTTTGTCGTTTTGACCGCAAGTTTTTTCCCGATTTATGGCTAAGGTTTAGCCCGATTTCAGTAATTTTGCAGAAAGATGGGCGTACGCTCCAATTTAACAAGACGATAGCAGATGTTCTTTAGAGATATAGTCGGACAAAAAGAGATTATCAAGCGGTTCATCCTGGAGGTCAGCGAAGGGCGTGTCCCTCACGCGCAGTTGCTTTGCGGCCCGGAGGGCACCGGCACGTTGCCGCTTGCCATTGCCTACGCGCGCTACCTTTGTTGCAGCAACCGGACCGCGGAGGACGCTTGCGGTGTCTGTCCGTCCTGTATGCAGTTCAATAAACTGGCGCATCCCGACCTTCACTTCGTCTTCCCGGTGATAAAGAAGGGAAAGGAGTCTCCCGTCAGCGACGACTATATCAGTGAATGGCGCAACCTGGTGACCAAGTCGCCCTACTTCAACCTGAACCATTGGCTGAGAGAGATGGGGGCGGAGAACCAGCAAGCCATGATTTACGAGAAAGAGAGCGGCGAGATTCTGCGGAAGCTCTCGTTGAAATCGTTCGAGGGAGGATACAAGGTCCTAATCATCTGGCTGCCCGAGAAGATGAACGAGTCCTGCTCCAACAAGCTGCTGAAAATATTGGAAGAGCCACCCACACAGACGGTGATGATACTGGTGTCCGAGAATCCGGACCTGTTGCTGGCAACGATACAGAGCCGTACGCAGCGCATCAACTTCCCCTGCATCGACGAGAGGGAGATTGTTACCACGCTGGAACGGAAGTACGGATTGGAACAGACCGACGCGCGGTTCATCGCGCACGCCTCGGGAGGCGATTTCATCAAGGCGTTGGAAGCCTTTCACCTGAACGACGAGAACAAGGCATTCTTCGATTGGTTTGTCAGTCTGATGCGGTTGGCCTACCAACGCAAGGTGAAAGAGATGAAGGCATGGAG
>CAVFNZ010000014.1:0-34238 GCA_963624095.1 Clostridium sp. CAG:217
AGAAAGTAACGAAGACCAATAAAACGCTCGTCCCCACTTTTGTCACGCCTCATGGCCTCTATAACAATATGTATTCGAGGAAAATAGGGAGAGAAGTTGTAGGGGATGATTTGTTTGATTAGTTTATCCAAATCTACATCCGGATTAGGCCATTCGATGGCATTTCTTTCGCTCATCCCTTATAGAGTCCATTTGGGCTCATCTTTGCCCAACGGATATATTTGTGAACGCGTAGCCGCAAACTATCATGTCGGCAGCAGAACTCACTTTTAATAGTTCGTCATTGTTCATAGTCCCCGATTTCTACAGTTTGGATGTTCTTTAAGAAAGCCTCTGGCTTGATGTAGAGATTTTGGAGTATCGGCACCAAGTCGATGTACTCTTCTGTTATGCCCATACCCTCATAGTCTGCCATAACTACTATATAACCTTCGTCCCATGATTTTATCTCAACATACTTTTTCAGTATGCTTGGAGTGCGGAAACGAATGTTGTAGCCGGCATATCTGAATGAAGTCATGTTGCCTTGGTTGGACAACACTGCCTGGGTCTTTGCCTCTTGTGTATTCATAAGTTTATCTCCTTATTCAATACGTTGATTCTTGTCTTGTACAAAGATAGCGCATTTACTCCAAAAACAAACACTTATCCGGCCTTTTCCCTGAAAATGAAATAATCACATAAGAAAGGCCAGACCCCGTCAATACGCCACTCCCCAGGTCTTCAGGCCATCCTTGTAGGTGTTGATGGTGATGAAGATGGAGTCTCCGGCGTGCATGGCGTAGTCCTTCAGCTGAATGGAGAGGTAGGCGGCCTGCTGGTACGCCTCGTAGTCGCCGTTTTGGCTGTGGTGCAGCTTCAGGTAGAGCTTTTGCCCGGCCTCTCCGCTTACATGACTCTCCTCGATGATGCCGTAGGTGTGCGAAACGCTTTGTGCCATGGGGAGCAGAGCCAGGTTGAGGTACGTTCCGCCCCTCCAGACGCTTTGCACGTTCAGTGGGTCGGTCTTTATCTCTCCCTTCACCTCTGCGACGGGGGTGGGCTTGTCGCTCATCACCAACTTCACGGAGTAGAGCCGTGCCCCCTTGTCGCTGCTTGACGAGACGGTCTTTTCGTATACGCAGAGGGCGCGGTAGAGTGCGTTCGCCGTCAACTTTTCGGCCTTCACCCGGTTCTCGGCTACATAGCTGTCCCCCGCGTCGGCAACGATGTAGTCGATGTAGCCTTCCGAGCAGACGTGTATGTCCACAAGTTCGGTGAGGACGGGCGGGTAGGCGGAGCCGTCGTTTCCCTCGTCGCTGCATGACGCACAGAGCAGAGCCATTGCCAACATACCATATATAATAAGGTATAACCCCCGGAATCGTTTCATCGTTCGGTAGCCGCTAATTGGTTAATCAATGGGTTGGCATACATGGCCAGCAGTTTGTCGCGCAGGAAGGGGATGTCCTTGTTCGGCAGGTCGATCTTGTCGATTTGTCCCGCCAGGTAGTCCTCGAAGCGTTGCTTCTCCTCTTCCGTGTACTGACCGGCAAAGCGTTGCCCGCCCTTCCACAGGTCATACGCCACGTAGTTGCCGGCAAACATGCGGTAGTTGGCATGGATGCCTTTGTCGATGGTGTTTGCCACCTGTGCGAACAGCTCCTGTTTCGGCAGGTTGGCATCCATCCGCTCCAGCGTCGGGTTGATGCAGGATGCCGTCTGGAAATGAACGCGTCCCTTGTAGCCGAAGAGTCCCGTCTTCATGTTGTTCAGGTCGTCGTCCATGCTCTTCTTGAATTCCGGGTCGTCCCGTTTCTGCTGGAACTCCTTCGCTTTGAGGAAGTCGCACGGGTCGTATTCGTAGGAGATGGCCAACGGAACGATGTTCAGGTCGCGCAGCCTCTCCGTCGCGTTGCCGTTGCCTCCCAAGGTGAGCATCTTCAGCACGCTGTCCTGCGTGCGGTCGTTCGAGTCCTTGGCCCGTCCCTCGCGTTGGGCTATCCACACGTTCTCGTGCTTCTCGTTGATGGCAAAGTGGATGTAGCGCGACATGCGTGCCGAGGCTTCCAACATCTGTCGCATGGAGAGGGCGCGCTGCACGATGAACGACTTGTTGATGCGGACCAGTTTCTTTATCCAAGGGTAGATGAGCAGGTTGTCACCGATGGCAATCTCCACGGTGTTCATCCCGTTGTCCACCAACAGGACGGAGAGGAATCCCGAGTCGAGGATGATGTCCCGGTGGTTGGAGATGAAGGTATGGCTCGCGTCGGTACCCAATACGGTGGACAGGTCGCCCGTGAGCCCGTCGCTATGCCGCTTGGCGATATTCCAAAGGAAATCATAGCAAAAAGCCTTTTGGAACTCCAGGTTCGTCTTGCATTGCCTCATTTTGGCGGCAATCATGTCGAACGGGACTTGCGGCATCACCCATCCCATCACCTGCCTGAACGCCGGGTCGGCAATCAGCTCTTCGTACACTTGCGGCAGCTCCTCCGGTGTGTAGGGGCGTATCTCTTTGAATTCTTCAGGAATATTCATAATGTTCTCAGAATTTGTTTTCGATAATATCTGTCAAGACGTCCTTGATGTCCAGTCCGGCGGCGCGCACCTGTTGCGGAATGAAGCTGGTAGCCGTCATGCCCGGTGTGGTATTGATTTCGAGCAGGTTCACCTTCTCGCCTTCGGTGATGATGTAGTCCACGCGGATGATGCCCGAGCATCCCAGGATGTCGTAGATGGCGGATGTGATGAGCTTCACGCGTTCGGTGGTGTCGTCGCTCAGGCGTGCCGGCGTAATCTCCTGCACCTGGCCGTTGTACTTGGCGTCATAGTCGAAAAACTCGTTGCTGGTCACCACCTCGGTGATGGGGAAGACCACCTCTTTCTCTTTCGTCTTGTAGCAGCCGCAGGTAATCTCCGTCCCTTTCATGAAAGCCTCTATCATCACCTCGTCGGACTCGTGGAAAGCCTTCTCTATGGCGGGTTGAATCTGCTCTTCGCTCTTCACCTTCGTCACGCCGAAGCTGGAACCTCCCGCGTTGGGCTTCACGAAACAGGGAAGTCCGATCTTCTCCTTCACCTCCTCGTTGGTAATCTCGAATCCCTTGCGCAGAATGAGCGACTCGGAGACCCGGATGCCGAATCCTTTCAGGTATTGGTTCAGCGTGAACTTGTTGAACGTCATGGCGGAGACAAGCACGTTGCACGACGAGTAGGGGAGACCTATCAGGTCGAAATACCCTTGCAGAATGCCATTCTCACCGGGCGTGCCGTGAATGGTGATGTAGGCGAAGTCGAATACCGTCTTCCGCCCGTCATGCGTGAAGCTGAAGTCGTTGCGGTCTATGGGTTCTCTGCTGCCATCGGCCATTACCGCTTCCCACCGGTGGCCCTCCATCTCTACTATATAAAGGTTGTATCTTTCTTTGTCCATGAAAGAATAGAGTCCCTGGGCACTGCGAAGGGAAACGGGGAGCTCGGAAGAGTCTCCTCCCGCTACAATGGCAATTGTACGTTTCATTTTGTATCTAAGTTTTTTATTCGTCTCTGTTACTGATATACGTTCTCCACTTGTCGAGCAGCGTCACCATGTCCTGCGGCAACTCGGAGGTGAAGAACATCTCTTTCCCCGTGCGCGGATGCACGAACCCCAGCGTCTTGGCGTGGAGCGCCTGCCGGGGACACGCGGCGAAGCAGTTGTTCACGAACTGTTTGTACTTGGCGAAGTGCGTACCTTTCAGTATCTCGTTGCCGCCGTACCGCTCGTCGTTGAACAGCGGGTGGCCGATGTGCTTCATGTGTACGCGAATCTGGTGCGTGCGCCCCGTCTCCAACACACATTCCACGAAGGTGACATAGCCGATGCGTTCCAGCACGTGATAGTGGGTGACGGCGTGTTTCCCTATCTCGGGGTCGGCGAAGACGGCCATCTGCAGGCGGTCTTTCGGATTGCGCGCTATGTTGCCCTCTATCGTCCCGTTGTCCTGGTCGATGATGCCCCATACCAACGCGTTGTACTGTCGCTTGGTGGTCTTGTTGAAGAACTGGAGTCCCAGGTTCGTCTTGGCATCGGGTGTCTTGGCCACCACCAACAGGCCCGACGTGTCCTTGTCGATGCGGTGCACCAGTCCGACCTGCGGGTCGTTCGGGTCGTAGGCGGGATTGTCCTTCAAGTGCCAGGCGATGGCGTTGACCAACGTGCCGTGATAGTTGCCGCATCCGGGGTGTACCACCAACCCCGCCGGTTTGTTCACCACCATCAGGTCTTCGTCCTCATAGACGATGTCCAACGGAATGTCTTCGGGGGTGATGTCGTTCTCGTAGCGCGGACGGTCCATCATCACCGTCAATACGTCCTTGGGCTTCACCTTGTAGTTGCTTTTCACCGGTGTGCCGTTGGCCATGATGAATCCGGCATCCGCAGCCTTCTGTATCCGGTTGCGCGAGGCGTTGACGAGGCGCTCGAACAGATACTTGTCGATGCGGACAGGCACTTGCCCCTTGTCCACCACGACCCGAAAATGCTCGTAGAGTTCCGGTCCGTCGGCAGTGAGTTCCACCTCTTCCGACAAATCGTCTATCTCGTCAAACAACTCCTCTTCTTCCATAAGCTATCAGAACCAAGAATCATCCACATAAGGAACCGTGTCTACCTCATTGCTTCGCTCGCTGGAACCGTCTTGGATGTCCAGACTGTCCAGCTCCATGTCATCGGACCTCCAGTTGCTGTCACCTACCACAAGCACCAAGGTGGCGCCTACCGGCACCTTCGATCCGACCGAGAGCTGCATGCCTCTGTATTTCACCCCGTATACCCAATCCGTCTCCCCTTGGATATATTCGTTCTCGCCCAGGGAGAATCCCGAGGCACTTACTTTCGCCTGTGCTTCGCGCAGCGAACAGTTGTCGATGATGTCCGGGATGGCGCGCAAAGGGATGCTGTTGGTGTTGATGGTGACATAGATGCGGTGCTTCTGCTTCACCTCCATGCCGACGGACGGGTTCTGCTCGATGATGCTGCCATAAGGACGACCTTGTATGTATGTCGAGTCGATGACGGACATTTCGAGTCCTTCCGCCTTCAGGCGCGCTTCGGCTTCGTCGAGCGTGAGACCTTTCAGGTCGGGCACCCGGATGACCTTCCCGTGTTGGGTGTAGACATCCAGCCACTTCAGCGCCGCCACCATGGCGATGATGACAAACAGGCACATACCCAATATGTTGAGCCAAAAGAACCTGTTGTGTTTGAAAGAGAAGAATTCTTTTTTCGTCATAAGTCCAATCTCAAAGATAGTGATGCGCAAAGATAGGAATTAATTATGGGATGAACGGGATAAAGGCATAAAATCTGACAAGCGGAGACCGGTTTGGCGACATTGCGTGTTGAAAATGAACGGAACGCTTGCCGCCGGGTTTGGGGCTGACCCGGTATGTGGCGGGCCGCTATTGGGGCGTCATAAAACAAAAGGGGTAAGGACCATTGAAGCCCTCACCCCTTTGTTTGCCTTTGCCGACCGGCGGACGGATTACTTTCCGTTGTACTCGTCGGATACGGTTAATTTCTTGCGGCCTTTCGCACGACGTGCAGCCAATACGCGACGACCGTTAGCGGTAGCCATTCTCTCACGGAAACCGTGTTTGTTTTTCCTCTTTCTGTTAGAGGGCTGGAATGTTCTTTTCATCTTTGTATGTTTTTGATTTATTTATTTCACATCAATTTGGGCTGCAAAGATAGGGGCTTTTTTTATATAAAACAATAGCATGCCTCATTTTTGGGCAAAACTTTTGTGTTTTTTGCGCATTTGGATTACTTTTGCAGCCGTTATGAATCGTCATACGAACGGGAACTGAATTAACAATCAAAAAAACATATAAGAGAACATAGTATGATTAATGCTCAAGACATTAAAATCGGAACAGCGATCCGTATGGATGGTAAGCTGTATTTCTGTATTGACTTCCTGCACGTTAAGCCGGGTAAGGGAAATACTTTCATGCGTACAAAACTGAAAGACGTGGTGAACGGTTACGTCCTCGAACGCCGCTTCAACATCGGTGAGAAGCTGGAGGATGTCCGCGTGGAACGCCGCCCCTACCAGTACCTCTACCAAGAGGGCGAGGAGTACATCTTCATGAACCAGGAGACTTTTGACCAAGTTCCTATCGCGCACGACCAGATTACGGGTGTGGACTTCCTCATCGAGGGAATGGTCATTGATGTTGTTTCCGACGCTACTTCCGAAACAATCCTCTATGGTGAACTCCCTGTGAAGGTTCGTCTGAAAGTGACCTACACGGAGCCGGGACTCAAAGGCGACACCGCCACCAACACGCTGAAACCCGCTACGGTGGAGTCCGGCGCTGAGGTACGCGTTCCTTTGTTCATCAACGAAGGCGAGACCATCGAAATTGACACGCGTGACGGTTCGTACGTCGGCCGTGTAAAGGCGTAAGCCAACAGCCGCCGTTGCCCGTGCGGCGACGGGGCGGCACGAATATATAGGACACGCGGATTTGCCTCATTGTTCAATGCTGGCGAATCCGCGCGATTCGTTTGCACGTGACGCTTTGGAGGCAAGATTTTTCTTTGGTCAGGAAAATAATTTTTCCCAACCGGGGAGATACTTTCCTCCAGTCAGCGTTTTCTTCCTGTGAAAGCTGCGAATGACGACTGCCCGGTGCTTGCGGATGAACGGAGAAATGGAACGTGATACATCTTTGATGTCCCCTTTTGTCGGGAGTCTGAAAAATTTCTTCTATATTTGTGCCATAAACTGAAGGCAAGCAGATGAAATACTCTTTTATAATACCCGTTTATAACCGTCCCGACGAACTGGGCGAGCTACTCGAAAGCTTGTGCGGACAGACCTTCACGGACTTTGAAGTGGTGGTGGTGGACGATGGTTCCGCCGTGGCCTGCAAGGATGTGGCGGAACGTTTCGCGCGACGCGTCCCTATACATTATTATTATATAGAGAACGGCGGTCCCGGTCCGGCACGAAACTACGGAGCGGATGTGGCCCATGGAGATTACCTGATTATCCTGGATTCCGACTGCATCCTGCCCGTTGGCTACCTTCAGGCGGTGGAAGCCGAACTGAACGGCAGCCCCTGTGACGCCTTTGGCGGTCCGGACAGGGCGCACGCCTCCTTCACGCCCATGCAGAAGGCCATCAACTATGCCATGACTTCGTTTTTCACGACCGGTGGCATACGCGGCGGCAAGAAGAAGATGGACAAGTTCTACCCGCGGAGCTTCAATATGGGTGTCCGTGCGGAAGTCTTCAAGACTTTGGGCGGATTCTCCAAGATGCGTTTTGGCGAGGACATTGACTTTAGCATCCGCATCTTCAAAAACGGCTACCGTTGCCGGCTCTTCCCCGAAGCCTGGGTGTGGCACAAACGCCGCACGGACCTGAAGAAATTCTTCAAGCAGGTGTACAACTCCGGCATTGCCCGCATCAATCTCTATAAGAAGTATCCCGAATCCCTGAAGCTGGTGCACTTGTTGCCTGCGGTCTTCACTGTCGGCGTGGCGCTTATCCTTGTCGGCGGCTGCTTCTGCAACCTGCTGTGGAGCCTGCTGTTGCTCTATGCGCTGCTTATTTTCGCGGATTCTTCCGTCCGCAACAAGAGCCTCTACATCGGCCTTCTGTCCGTTGTGGCGGCGTTCGTGCAGTTGACCGGTTATGGCTCGGGATTCCTCTGCGCCTGGTGGAAACGGTGTGTCCGTCATGCGGACGAGTTCTCGGCATTCAATAAGAACTTCTACAAATGACGGGTCAAAAGCTAAGCATACGGGATTGGGCCGTTGAAGACCGCCCCAGGGAGAAGATGCTCACGCACGGGGTCGCCGCCATGTCCGACGCGGAGCTGCTGGCTATCCTCATCGGATCGGGAAGTCTGGAAGACTCTGCGGTGGAACTGATGCGCAAGGTGCTGAAGGACGTGCACGATGATTTGAACGAGCTGGGCAAATGCTCCGTGGACGACCTTTGCAGATACAACGGCATCGGGCCGGTTAAGGCACTGAAGATATTGGCGGCCTCGGAACTCGGCAAGCGACGGAAGGACGAGATGAGGGAACGGGCAACGGTTCGCACCTCGGCGGATATTTACAAGGTGTTCTACCCCGTGCTGTGCGACTCGCCTACCGAAGAGTGCTGGGTGTTGCTCATGAACAACTCGATGAAGGTGATAGGACGGACGAAAATCAGTGACGGCGGAATAGCCTCGGCGTTGGTCGACGTGCGCTGCGTGTTGCGCGAAGCCCTGCTGAAACGGGCCACCTGCATCGCGCTTTGCCACAATCACCCTTCGGGCAACACGCAACCGAGCAACGATGACAAACGGTTGACAAAGAAACTGAAAGAGAGTGCCTCGCTGATGGATATCAGTTTGGTGGACCATGTGGTGCTGGTGGACGGCAACTACTACAGCTTTGCCGACAACGGCCTGCTCTGATTGTTGAACTTAATGATACGAAAAATGGAAACAGACAAACTCGCGATAGAAGAGAAAATCGTGGAAATGCTCAAGACGGTCTACGACCCCGAGATTCCCGTCAATATATACGACCTGGGACTAATCTATAAGATAGACGTGAAGGACGATGGCGACGTGGATATGGACATGACGCTGACGGCTCCCAACTGTCCGGCGGCGGACTTCATCATGGAGGACGTTCGCCAGAAGATAGAATCGATAGAGGGAACCAAGACGGTTGTCGTCAACCTGGTGTTCGAGCCCGAATGGAACAAGGAGATGATGAGCGACGAAGCGAAACTGGAACTTGGATTTATGTAACTGATGCGATTATGAAGAATATCTATTTCTTGTCCGACGCCCATTTGGGCTCATTGGCAATCGAACACGGAAGAACGCAGGAACGGCGGTTGGTCAACTTCCTTGACAAGATAAAGGATGATGCCGCGGCAATCTACCTGCTCGGTGACATGTTCGATTTCTGGTATGAGTTCAAGTACGTCGTTCCCAAAGGCTTTACCCGTTTCCTGGGGAAGTTGTCCGAACTTACGGACAGGGGTGTCGAGGTGCACTACTTTGTCGGCAACCACGACCTGTGGTGCGGCGACTATCTCGAAAAAGAGTGTGGCGTGATTTTGCACCGCGAACCGCTGACCTGCGAACTCTACGGCAAGGAATTCTACTTGGCGCACGGTGACGGGTTGGGCGACACGGACAAGGGCTTCCGCATGCTCCGCATGATGTTTCGCAGCACCACCCTGCAACGGATGTTCTCCGCCCTGCACCCCCGATGGAGCGTATGGCTTGGCTTGAACTGGGCCAAACACAGTCGGCTGAAACGGGTGAACGGCAAGGAGCCCGACTATATGGGTGAGGATAAGGAATGCTTGGTGCTCTATGCCAAGGATTATCTGAAAAGTCATCCCAGCATCAACTACTTTATCTTTGGCCATCGCCACATCGAACTCGACCTGAAGGTCGCCTCCTCCTCGCGTGTCATCATATTGGGCGATTGGATACGCTACTTCTCTTACGCCGTGTTCGATGGCGAGAACCTCTTCTTTGAGAATTTTGTGGAAGGAGAGTCCAACTGACGGATTCACCTTGGAATGAGCGGAATACAAACTAAATACTGTTACTGTTATGGAAA
The DNA here is from genome assembly GCA_963624095.1 of Clostridium sp. CAG:217. Classification (GTDB taxonomy): domain Bacteria; phylum Bacteroidota; class Bacteroidia; order Bacteroidales; family Bacteroidaceae; genus Phocaeicola_A. The sequence goes on from CAVFNZ010000014.1 coordinate 9,620, forward strand.
ATATCGATCAAGAACAAAACCTAAGGCTGGAAATCAGCGAAGAGGTATCTCAGGGACAATACTCTAACTGCTCGGTGGTGGCACATTCCAGCTCCGAATTCATTATCGACTTTGCGAGACTTGTGCCGGGAGTGCCGAAGATTACCGTGAAGTCGCGCATCATCATGGCCCCCGAACAAGTGAAACGTCTCATGCTTACCCTGCAGGAGAATGTCCGCAAGTATGAGAACGAATACGGTACCATCCGGATTCACGAGCGGGAGATGAGAATGCCCCTTTCTCCCATAAAAGGTGAAGCCTGAAAACCACAGAGCCTGTCTTCCTTCCAATCCACAGCCTCCCTAAAAGCAAGCTGTACAAACAATGTTGGGAGGCCGGGGGATGCGAAAATGCGGCATCCCGGGAAACTTTTCTTGATATTTTAATTGGTTATTAAAATACTATTGGTAACTTTGCAGCCCAAAATGTATAGTTTGGATTTATAGTACAGAAAAATAGTAAACAAATATATAACAATTAAAAACAAACAAAAATGCCTACTATTCAACAGTTAGTAAGAAAAGGAAGACAGGTTTTGGTTGACAAGAGTAAGTCTCCGGCATTGAACTCATGCCCCCAGCGTCGCGGAGTTTGTGTCAGAGTTTACACTACGACTCCCAAGAAACCTAATTCCGCTATGCGTAAAGTCGCTCGTGTGAAATTGACAAACCAGAAGGAGGTCAACTCCTACATCCCTGGAGAAGGTCACAACTTGCAGGAGCACTCAATCGTTTTGGTACGTGGCGGTCGTGTGAAAGACCTTCCGGGTGTGCGTTATCACATCGTTCGCGGTACATTGGATACAGCCGGTGTGGCTAACCGTACACAAAGACGTTCCAAATACGGGGCCAAGCGTCCGAAGCCAGGACAGGCTGCACCCGCAAAAGGTAAGAAATAAACAATAAAAATCGTTTTGGTTTGTGGATAAGCTAAGGGTTGAGTAAATGTCTCGGTGGAGACGTTGAAGAAAACGGATTTGCAACCTCAAACAAAACACTAACTTTAATCAAAATGAGAAAGGCTAAACCTAAAAAACGCGTGATCCTTCCGGATCCGGTCTTTAATGATCAGAAAGTTTCCAAGTTCGTGAACCATCTGATGTATGATGGAAAGAAAAACACTTCGTACGAAATCTTCTACGCTGCTCTGGAAACTGTAAAGAACAAACTCTCCAACGAAGAACTGACTCCCTTGGAAATTTGGAAAAAAGCGCTTGACAACGTAACCCCGCAGGTGGAGGTCAAGTCTCGCCGTATCGGTGGTGCTACATTCCAGGTTCCTACTGAGATCCGTCCGGATCGTAAAGAGTCCATCTCAATGAAAAACCTGATTGCTTTCGCCCGCAAACGCGGTGGCAAGTCTATGGCGGACAAGTTGGCCGCTGAGATTGTCGACGCGTTCAACGAGCAGGGTGGCGCTTTCAAACGTAAAGAAGATATGCACCGCATGGCTGAGGCCAACCGTGCTTTTGCTCATTTCAGATTTTAATCAAGTACTAATTAAATAGGTAAAAGTTTAAGATGGCAAAACATGATTTACATTTGACTCGTAACATCGGCATCATGGCGCATATCGATGCGGGTAAGACAACCACATCAGAGCGTATTTTGTTCTATACGGGTTTGACTCATAAAATCGGTGAGGTGCATGATGGCGCAGCTACCATGGACTGGATGGAACAGGAGCAGGAGCGTGGTATCACGATTACCTCCGCAGCGACAACCACTCACTGGAATTATGCCGGCAATACTTATAAAATTAACTTGATTGATACTCCGGGACACGTGGACTTCACCGCCGAGGTGGAACGTTCGTTGCGTGTTCTTGATGGTGCCGTCGCTACTTACTGTGCGGTAGGTGGCGTTGAGCCGCAGTCTGAGACCGTTTGGCGTCAGGCCGACAAATACAATGTGCCTCGTATCGGTTACGTCAACAAGATGGACCGCTCCGGTGCCGACTTCTTCGAGGTGGTACGCCAGATGAAGGACGTGCTTGGCGCGAACCCTTGCCCTATCGTTGTTCCTATCGGCAGTGAAGAGAACTTCAAAGGCCTGGTAGACCTTATCAAGATGAAGGCAATCTATTGGCACGATGAGACAATGGGAGCTGACTATGAGGTTGACGATATCCCCGCAGAGTTGGTTGACGAAGCCAATGAGTGGAGAGACAAAATGTTGGAGAAGGTGGCTGAGTTCGACGAGGCTCTGATGGAGAAATACTTCGACGACCCCTCTACCATTACCGAAGAGGAGATTCTCCGCGCGCTGCGTAACGGTACCGTGCAGATGGCTATCGTTCCGATGCTTTGCGGCTCTTCATTCAAGAACAAAGGTGTACAGACGTTGCTCGACTATGTCTGCGCGTTCTTGCCTTCGCCTCTGGATACTCCCAACGTTATCGGTACCAACCCGAATACGGGTGCCGAGGAAGACCGTAAGCCGGATGAGAACGAGAAGACCTCTGCGTTGGCGTTCAAAATCGCTACGGACCCGTATGTTGGCCGTCTGACTTTCTTCCGCGTTTACTCGGGTAAGATTGAGGCCGGTTCATACGTTTTCAATAGCCGTTCGGGCAAGAAAGAGCGCGTATCACGTATTTTCCAGATGCACTCAAACAAGCAGAACCCTGTTGACGTGATCAGTGCCGGTGATATTGGTGCCGGTGTGGGTTTCAAGGATATCCGTACCGGTGATACGCTTTGCGACGAAGACGCTCCCATCGTACTGGAGTCTATGGACTTCCCCGAACCGGTTATCGGTATTGCCGTAGAGCCTAAGACTCAGAAAGACCTCGATAAACTTTCCAACGGACTGGCCAAGTTGGCCGAGGAGGATCCTACCTTCACGGTTCGTACGGATGAGCAAACCGGCCAGACCATTATCTCCGGTATGGGTGAGCTTCACTTGGATATCATCATCGACCGTCTGAAACGCGAGTTCAAGGTTGAATGTAACCAAGGCCGTCCTCAGGTTAACTACAAAGAGGCTATCACGAAGACCGTTAACCTCCGCGAGGTTTACAAGAAACAGTCCGGTGGTCGTGGTAAGTTCGCTGACATCATCGTCAACGTAGGTCCGGTTGATGAGGACTTCAAGGAAGGTGGTTTGCAGTTCATCGATGAGGTGAAGGGTGGTAACATTCCCAAGGAATTCATTCCTTCCGTACAGAAAGGTTTCACAACGGCTATGAAGAACGGCGTACTTGCCGGCTTCCCCTTGGATTCCTTGAAGGTAACCTTGATCGATGGTTCGTTCCACCCCGTAGACTCTGACCAGTTGTCATTCGAAATCTGCGCTATCCAGGCATACAAGAATGCTTGTGTGAAGGCAGGTCCCGTGCTCATGGAGCCGATTATGAAACTTGAAGTTGTTACTCCTGAGGAGAACATGGGTGATGTAATCGGTGACTTGAACAAACGTCGCGGTCAGGTTGAGGGTATGGAGTCAAGCCGTTCGGGTGCCCGTATCGTGAAGGCAATGGTGCCGTTGGCAGAGATGTTCGGCTATGTAACAGCTTTGCGTACCATCACTTCCGGCCGTGCGACTTCGTCCATGTCTTACTCTCATCACGCACAGGTTTCAAGCTCTATCGCCAAGGCTGTGCTTGAAGAGGTTAAAGGACGTACCGACTTAGTATAAAAAACATATGGGGGCAAGTTAGCGAATGACTCTTAACTTGCTCCCTTTAAATAGCTAATTTATTAACAACTAAAAACAATGAGTCAAAAAATCAGAATCAAACTGAAATCTTACGATCACAATTTGGTTGACAAGTCAGCCGAGAAGATTGTAAGGACTGTGAAAGCCACAGGTGCGATTGTGAGCGGTCCGATACCCCTCCCGACACACAAGAGAATTTACACTGTGAACCGTTCAACCTTCGTAAACAAGAAGGCTCGCGAACAATTCGAGCTCTCTTCTTACAAGAGATTGATCGACATCTATAGCTCAACGGCTAAGACCGTAGACGCTTTGATGAAGTTGGAATTGCCCAGTGGAGTGGAAGTAGAAATTAAAGTCTAATTTTAAAATTAACTGAAATGCCAGGATTATTAGGAAAGAAAATCGGAATGACATCCGTTTTCAGTGCCGATGGTAAGAATGTACCATGCACTGTTATCGAAGCAGGTCCTTGTGTAGTTACTCAGATTAAAAGTGTTGAAAAGGATGGCTATGCAGCCGTTCAGGTGGGCTTCCAGGAAGCGAAAGAGAAGAATACCACCAAGCCTTTGATGGGACACTTTAAGAAAGCTGGCGTAACTCCGAAGAGACACTTGGCCGAGTTCAAGGATTTTGAAACAGAACTGAATTTGGGTGACACTATCACGGTGGAGCTCTTCAACGATTCAGCTTATGTCGACGTGATTGGAACCTCCAAGGGAAAAGGTTTCCAGGGTGTAGTTAAAAGACATGGCTTTGGTGGTGTAGGTCAGTCTACCCACGGCCAGCACAACCGTGCCCGCAAACCGGGTTCTATCGGTGCTTGTTCTTATCCTGCGAAGGTCTTTAAAGGTATGCGTATGGCCGGCCAAATGGGCGGTGATAGAGTTACTACTCATAACTTGCAAGTATTAAAGGTAATTCCGGAGCACAATCTTCTTTTGATTAAGGGATCCGTTCCAGGATACAAAGGTTCAATCGTAATAATTGAGAAATAATGGAACTTAACGTATATAACATTAAAGGTCAGGAGACTGGCCGTAAGGTGGCTTTGAATGAGGCTATCTTCGGCATCGAACCTAACGATCATGCTATCTACTTGGCTGTGAAGCAGTACATGGCAAACCAACGTCAGGGAACGCACAAGTCTAAGGAAAGAAGCGAAATCAGTGGTTCAACCCGTAAGCTCGGTCGCCAAAAAGGTGGTGGCGGTGCTCGTCGCGGTGACATCAACTCACCGGTACTCGTAGGTGGTGCACGTGTTTTCGGACCGAAGCCGCGTGACTACTCCTTCAAGCTTAACAAGAAAGTAAAAGCCTTGGCTCGTCTTTCAGCTTTGTCATACAAGGCAAAGGAGAACTCTATAGTTGCTGTTGAGGACTTCACCTTTGAAGCCCCGAAGACTAAAGAATTCGTAGAAATTGTTAAGAACCTTAAAATAGAAGGCAAGAAAGTTCTTCTCGTTTTGCCTGAAGCTAATAAAAATGTATTTTTGTCAGCTCGTAATATTCAACGTGCTCAGGTAATTAGCGCTTCGGCTTTGAACACTTACAAGGTGTTGGATGCTGATGTGCTTCTTGTTGCTGAGAGCTCGTTCAAAAGTATTGACGACGTCTTAATCAATAAGGAGGCTTAAGTAATGGGAATTATTATTAAACCGTTGGTGACAGAAAAGATGACCGCCGTATCCGAGAAGTTTAACAACAGATACGGATTTATCGTGACTCCGGATGTGAACAAATTGGAGATTAAGCGTGCGGTTGAGACAATGTACAATGTTACAGTTGTTGACGTAAATACGATGAGATACTCCGGAAAGAGTAAAAGTCGTTATACGAAAGCCGGTCTTATCAAGGGTAGAACAAACGCTTACAAGAAAGCGATTGTGACTTTGAAAGAGGGCGATACTATTGATTTTTATAGTAATATTTAAATAAAAGATGGCAGTACGTAAATTTAAGCCCACAACGCCGGGGCAAAGACATAAGATTATTGGTACTTTTGAAGAGATTACTGCATCGGTACCAGAAAAGTCTCTTATATGCGGAAAACGTTCGACTGGCGGACGTAACAATACCGGTAAGATGACCATGCGTTACATCGGTGGCGGACATAAGAGAAAATTCAGATTTGTCGATTTCAAGAGAAACAAAGACGGTGTTCCTGCAGTGGTTAAGACAATTGAATACGATCCGAACCGTTCGGCTCGTATCGCTTTGTTGTTCTATGCAGATGGTGAAAAAAGATACATTATCGCTCCTAATGGTTTGCAAGTAGGAAGTACACTTATGTCCGGAGAAACAGCGGCGCCTGAGATAGGTAACGCTTTGCCTCTTCGGAACATTCCTGTCGGTACTGTAATTCATAACATAGAGTTGCGCCCTGGTCAGGGTGCAGTGCTGGTGAGATCAGCTGGAAATTTCGCTCAATTGACTTCTCGTGAAGGTAACTATTGCGTTATCAAATTGCCTTCCGGTGAGTTGCGACAAATTCTTTGCACATGTAAAGCTACTATCGGAAGCGTCGGCAATTCAGACCACGCTCTCGAAAGTTCAGGTAAGGCTGGACGTTCTCGTTGGCTCGGCCGTCGTCCTCACAACCGTGGTGTCGTTATGAACCCTGTTGATCACCCGATGGGTGGTGGTGAAGGACGTGCATCCGGAGGTCATCCGAGATCGCGTAAGGGATTGTATGCTAAGGGCTTGAAGACAAGAGCTCCGAAGAAACAGTCTTCTAAGTACATTATTGAGAGAAGATAGTAGTAATAAGATTAATTGAGTAAATTATGAGTCGTTCATTAAAAAAGGGTCCATATATTAACGTTAAACTGGAGAACAAGATTGTTGCCATGAACGAAAGCGGCAAGAAGTCAGTTGTTAAGACATGGGCCAGAGCTTCGATGATTTCCCCTGATTTCGTAGGGCATACAGTTGCAGTTCATAACGGAAATAAGTTTATTCCTGTTTACGTTACAGAAAACATGGTCGGACATAAGTTAGGAGAGTTCGCTCCTACCCGTACGTTCCGTGGCCATGCTGGTAATAAGAAAAAATAAAAAGTAAATTATAATGGGAGCTAGAAAGAAAATATCGGCTGAAAAAAGAAAAGAGGCCCTTAAAACAATGTATTTTGCAAAATTGCAAAATGTTCCTACCTCTCCGCGTAAGATGCGACTTGTCGCTGACATGGTTCGCGGCATGGAGGTAAACCGAGCTCTTGGTGTCTTGAAGTTCTCTTCCAAGGAGGCTTCTGCGAGAGTTGAGAAGCTATTGCGCTCCGCTATTTCCAATTGGGAACAGAAAAACGAGCGTAAGGCTGAAAACGGAGAGTTGTTTATCACGAAGATTTATGTTGATTGTGGCGTAACGCTGAAAAGAATGAGACCCGCTCCTCAGGGACGTGGTTACAGAATCCGTAAACGCTCCAACCACGTAACTCTGTTTGTGGATACTAAGAATGCTAATGATAATCTAAATCAGTAAAGAATGGGACAAAAAGTTAATCCGATAAGTAATCGTCTGGGAATCATTAGAGGATGGGATTCTAATTGGTACGGTGGCAAAGACTTCGGCGATGCTTTGCTCGAAGACAGCAAAATCCGTAAATACTTGAACGCCCGTCTTGCGAAAGCTAGTGTTTCAAGAATTGTTATCGAGCGCACGCTTAAACTCGTTACGATTACTGTTTGTACGGCACGTCCGGGAATTATCATCGGTAAAGGTGGTCAGGAGGTTGATAAACTGAAAGAGGAATTGAAGAAGATCACCGATAAGGATATCCAGATCAACATCTTCGAAATCAAGCGTCCTGAATTGGATGCTGTCATTGTAGCCAACAACATCGCTCGTCAGGTTGAAGGCAAAATCGCTTACCGTCGCGCCATCAAGATGGCTATAGCCAACACGATGCGTATGGGTGCCGAAGGTGTCAAGATTTTGATTTCCGGTCGTTTGAATGGTGCTGAAATGGCTCGTTCCGAGATGTACAAAGAAGGTAGAACTCCGTTGCATACTTTCAGAGCCGATATCGACTATTGTCATACGGAAGCCTTGACAAAGGTCGGTCTGCTCGGTATCAAGGTTTGGATTTGTCGTGGTGAGGTCTATGGCAAGCGTGACCTTGCTCCTAACTTTGCGCAAGCCAAGGAAGGAGACCGTCGTAACAACGACAGAAACAATGGAGGTAAGAACTTCAAAAGAAAGAAAAAATAATTGCTAACGAATTTGAAATCTTGAATTATGTTACAACCCAAAAAGACAAAATTCAGAAGACAGCAGAAGGGAGAGGTAATCAGCTGGCATTCGGTTCATTTGGCATCAAGTCTTTGGAGACCAAATGGATTACAGGACGTCAGTTGGAGGCTGCTCGTGTCGCTGTAACAAGATATATGCAACGTCAGGGACAGATTTGGATTAGAGTCTTCCCGGACAAACCTATTACCCGTAAGCCTGCTGATGTACGTATGGGTAAAGGTAAAGGTAGTCCCGAAGGCTTCGTAGCTCCTGTTACTCCAGGTCGTATCATCATCGAAGCTGAGGGTGTCTCTTACGAAATCGCCAAGGAGGCTTTGCGTTTAGCCGCTCAAAAACTCCCTGTGACTACTAAGTTTATTGTAAGACGCGATTATGACGCACAAAATCAAAATGTTTAATTATGAAGATCGCAGAAATTAGAGAAATACAGACAGCGGAATTGGCTGAAAGAGTTGAAACTGAAATCGCCAATTACAATCAGATGGTTCTCAACCATTCTATCTCTCCGTTGGAGAATCCTGCGCAAATCAAGAAATTACGCAGAACGATTGCGCGTATGAAAACAGAATTGCGTCAGAGAGAACTTAACAAATAATAATGGTCGTAATGGAAGTCAGAAATTTAAGAAAAGAAAGAACGGGTGTTGTTATTAGCAACAAGATGGACAAGACCATAACTGTTGCTGCCAAGTTCAAGGAGAAACACCCTATTTATGGCAAGTTCGTCAGCAAGACGAAGAAATACCACGCTCACGACGAAAAGAACGAGTGCAATCCTGGAGATACCGTGCGTATCATGGAGACACGTCCTTTGAGCAAAACGAAGAGATGGAGATTGGTTGAAATTATAGAAAGAGCTAAATAATTATGATACAGACAGAATCCAGACTTACAGTATGTGACAACAGTGGCGCGAAAGAGGCTCTCTGCATCCGCGTATTAGGCGGTACAGGTAGACGCTATGCTTCTGTTGGGGATGTCATCGTTGTTTCTATTAAGAGCGTCATTCCATCCAGTGATATTAAAAAAGGTGCAGTATCTAAGGCCCTGATTGTACGTACGAAGAAAGAGATACGTCGTGCTGACGGATCTTACATTCGTTTTGATGACAATGCTTGCGTGTTGCTTAACAACGCGGGTGAGATTAGAGGAAGCCGTATCTTCGGACCTGTTGCCAGAGAGTTGCGTGCCGTAAACATGAAAGTGGTTTCGCTTGCACCTGAAGTACTTTAATTTTTAAAGGATTTAAGTAATGAGTAAGTTACATATTAAAAAAGGCGATACAGTATACATCAACGCCGGCGATGACAAAGGTAAAAGCGGCCGTGTGCTGAAGGTCTTTGTCAAAGAGCAACGTGCCTTGGTTGAAGGTCAGAATATGGTCTCTAAAAGCGTGAAACCCAATGCGAAGAATCCTCAAGGAGGTATCGTGAAGCAGGAGGCTCCTATTCACATTTCCAACTTGAACTTGATTGACCCGAAGACGGGTAAACCGACTCGTATTGGTAGAAGAGAAAGTGCTGATGGAAGAACATTCGTTCGTTATGCTAAAAAATCAGGAGAGGAGATTAAATAATGAGTAATACTGCAAGCCTTAAGAAAGAGTATGCAGAGCGCATCGCTCCTGCATTGCAAAAACAATTTCAATATTCTTCTTCAATGCAGATTCCCGCCCTCAAAAAGATTGTTATCAATCAAGGTTTGGGTCTCGCTGTAGCAGATAAGAAGATTATCGAGGTTGCCATCAATGAGATGACCACCATTACCGGTCAGAAAGCTGTCGCTACAATTTCCCGCAAAGACATCGCTAACTTCAAGTTGCGTAAGAAGATGCCTATCGGCGTGATGGTTACTTTGCGCAGAGAAAGAATGTACGAGTTCCTTGAGAGATTAGTCCGCGTGGCTTTGCCGCGTATCCGTGACTTCAAGGGCATCGAGAGCAAGTTCGACGGTAGAGGTAACTATACGTTAGGTATTCAAGAGCAAATCATCTTCCCCGAAATCAACATTGATAGCATCACTAAGATTTTGGGTATGAACATTACTTTCGTGACATCTGCCAAGACGGATGAAGAAGGTTATGCTTTGCTGAAAGAGTTTGGTTTGCCTTTTAAAAACGCTAAAAAAGATTAGTTATGGCAAAAGAATCAATGAAAGCTCGCGAAATCAGACGAGCTAAGCTTGTAGCCAAATATGCAGCCAAGCGTGCTGAACTGAAGAAGATTGTAAACACGGGTGAACCTGCCGAGGCTTATGAAGCCGCTCAGAAACTGCAGGACCTGCCTAAGAACTCCAATCCGATTCGTTTGCATAACCGTTGCAAGTTGACGGGTCGTCCAAGAGGATACATACGTCAGTTTGGCATTTCAAGAATCCAGTTCAGGGAAATGGCATCTAACGGCTTGATTCCTGGAGTTAAAAAAGCAAGTTGGTAATTTTTAGTTTTAAATATTGTCAGGGCAGACCTGATTAATTTAATTTTTTATGACAGATCCAATAGCAGATTATTTGACGAGGTTGAGAAACGCAATCAGTGCAAAGCACAGAGTTGTTGAAATTCCTGCCTCAAATCTTAAAAAGGAGATTACAAAGATCCTTTTTGAAAAAGGTTACATCCTTAACTACAAGTTTGTAGAAGATGGTCCTCAAGGTTCTATTAAGGTAGCTTTGAAGTATGATCCCGTTAATAAGGTTAACGCGATCAAGAAGTTGGAAAGGGTATCTAGTCCGGGTTTACGCAGGTATACCGGTTACAAAGATATGCCGAGAGTGATTAACGGATTAGGTATAGCCATTATATCTACTTCCAAAGGTGTTATGACTGACAAGGAAGCCGCGAATCTCAAGGTTGGTGGTGAAGTTCTTTGCTACGTTTATTAATAGGAGGATTTATCTATGTCAAGAATTGGAAAATTGCCTGTTGCTATCCCTGGTGGTGTAACAGTTACGTTTAAGGATGATAAGGTCACAGTGAAGGGACCTAAGGGCGAGATGAGCCAATATGTAAATCCGGCTATCAATGTAGCGATTGAAGATGGTCATGTCTCTTTCTCCGAGAATGAGGAGGCGATGGTTGACGATCCCAAACAAAGACACGCTTATCATGGATTGTACCGCGCTTTGGTTCACAACATGGTCGTAGGCGTTTCTGAGGGCTACAAGAAGGAACTCGAACTTGTCGGTGTAGGTTATCGTGCCTCTAACACCGGTAACTTGCTTGAACTTGCTTTGGGCTACACGCACGCAATCTTTTTGCAGTTGCCTCCTGAAGTGAAAGTTGAGACCAAATCTGAAAGGAATAAGAATCCTCTTATTATCTTGGAATCTTGCGACAAACAATTGCTTGGTTTAGTTTGCGCCAAGATACGTTCTTTCCGTATGCCTGAGCCTTACAAAGGAAAAGGTATTAAATTTGTTGGTGAGGAAATCCGCAGAAAGTCGGGTAAGTCAGCAGGTGCTAAGTAATTTACATAAAATTGTATTATCATGACAACAAAAATAGAAAGACGAATCAAGATTAAATATAGAGTTCGGAATAAAATTTCTGGAACTGCTGAGCGTCCTCGTATGTCGGTTTTCAGAAGCAACAAACAGATTTACGTTCAATTGATTGACGATTTGAGTGGCAAGACGTTGGCTGCTGCTTCTTCTCTCGGTATGGAAACCATGCCGAAAAAGGAACAGGCTGCCAAGGTAGGTGAGTTGATTGCCAAGAAATCTCAGGAGATAGGCGTCACGGAAGTTGTTTTTGACCGTAACGGTTACTTGTATCACGGGAGAGTTAAAGAAGTGGCTGATGCCGCTCGTAACGGTGGACTTAAATTTTGATAAATTATGGCAGTTAATAATAAAGTGAAGATATCTAACGATATCGAGTTGAAAGATAGACTGGTTGCCATTAATCGTGTTACCAAAGTTACAAAAGGTGGTCGTACATTCAGTTTTTCCGCTATTGTTGTAGTAGGTAACGAGGATGGCGTTATCGGTTGGGGACTCGGAAAGGCGAGTGAGGTTACTGCTGCAATCGCCAAGGGCGTGGAAGCTGCGAAGAAGAATCTTACCCGTGTTCCTGTCCTGAAGGGTACAGTGCCTCACGAGCAGGAAGCTCGCTTTGGTGGAGCCAAGGTTTTCATCAAGCCCGCTTCTCATGGTACCGGTGTAGTTGCCGGTGGTGCCATGCGTGCGGTACTTGAGAGTGTCGGAATCACGGACGTTTTGGCCAAATCAAAAGGTTCATCGAACCCCCATAATTTGGTTAAGGCTACCATCCTTGCACTCAGTGAGATGAGAGACGCTAGAACGGTTGCTCAGAACAGAGGAATCAGTATGGAAAAAGTATTTAGAGGATAAGGAGGTTTTATGTCTACTATAAAGATTAAACAGACGAAAAGCAGAATCGGTGCACCGAAAGACCAGAAAAGAACTCTCGATGCTCTTGGCCTTCGTAAGATGAATCGTGTGGTTGAACGTGAAGCAACCCCTTCTGTTCTGGGAATGGTAGAGAAGGTTAAACATTTGGTTACCGTTATTGAGTAATTATTAATCTTAAAATTAAGTTTCAGTATGAAATTAAATAATTTACAACCAGCTTTAGGTTCTGTACGCACACGTAAGAGAATCGGACGCGGTCCGGGTTCTGGTATGGGCGGTACCTCCACGAGAGGTCACAAAGGAGCCAAGCAAAGATCTGGTTATTCAAATAAGATTGGTTTTGAAGGCGGACAGATGCCGTTGCAACGTCGTGTTCCGAAATTTGGTTTCAAGAACATCAACCGTGTTGAGTACAAGGCTATGAACTTGGATACCATTCAAACATTGGCAACTGAGAAGAACCTTACGAAGGTGACTTTGAAGGACCTTAACGAAGCGGGATTTGTTTCTTCTAAACAGTTGGTTAAAGTTTTAGGTAACGGTAAATTGACTGCGAAGCTCGATATTGAAGCCAATGCTTTTTCTAAGAGTGCAATAGCAGCGATTGAAGCTGTTGGTGGTAATGCTATAAAACTTTAATTCAATGAGAAAATCTATTGAAACATTAAAGAATATATGGAAGATTAAGGATCTGAGAGATCGGATCCTTATCACCGTGCTGTTTGTCGCGATATACCGGTTCGGAACTTACATCGTTCTTCCGGGCATCAACCCTAACATGTTGACCAAGTTGCACGAGCAGACAAGTGAAGGACTTTTGGCTTTGCTGAACATGTTCTCGGGAGGTGCTTTTTCCAACGCTTCCATTTTTGCGTTGGGAATCATGCCTTACATCTCCGCTTCCATTGTTATACAGCTTTTGGCTATTGCAGTGCCCTATTTCCAGAAGTTACAACGTGAGGGTGAGAGCGGACGTAGAAAGATTAACCAATACACCCGCTATCTGACAATTGCAATATTGTTGTTCCAGGCACCTTCCTATTTGATTAACTTGAAGGCTCAAGCGGGACCGTCATTGAATGCTTCATTAGATTGGACATTGTTTATGATCACTTCGACCATCATTTTGGCTGCTGGAAGTATGTTCATTTTGTGGCTCGGTGAACGTATCACCGATAAAGGTATCGGCAACGGTATTTCCTTTATCATCTTGGTAGGTATCATCGCCCGTCTGCCGCAATCATTGACACAAGAGTTTATCTCAAGAATGGCCTCTCCTGGTGCAGGTGGTGTCGTTATGTTCTTGTTCGAGATTATCTTCTTGCTGTTGGTTATTGCCGCCGCTATCCTGTTGGTTCAAGGAGTCCGCAAGATTCCCGTGCAGTATGCGAAAAAGATTGTGGGCAACAAGCAATATGGTGGAGCGCGTCAGTACATTCCCTTGAAAGTGAACGCTGCTAACGTGATGCCTATCATCTTTGCTCAGGCCATTATGTTCATACCTCTTACATTTATCGGTTTTTCCAACGCCGAGAACGCAAATGGCTTCCTTCGTTCATTGGTTGACCATACCAGTTTCGGGTATAATGTAATTTTCGCGATTCTGATTATCGTGTTTACTTACTTCTATACCGCTCTTACGATTAACCCCAACCAGATGGCTGAGGACATGAAACGTAACAATGGTTTCATACCCGGAATTAAACCTGGAAAGAGTACTGCGGATTATATCGATGCTATCATGTCTCGAATCACTTTCCCCGGCTCTCTTTTCTTGGCTGTCATTGCCGTCCTTCCTGCCTTTGCAGGTGTGTTTGGTGTGAAGACAGAGTTTGCACAGTTCTTCGGTGGAACTTCCTTGTTGATTCTTGTGGGTGTTGTATTGGATACTTTACAACAGGTGGAAAGTCATTTGTTGATGAGACATTATGACGGTCTGCTTAAGTCCGGTCGAATCAGAGGACGTTCCGGAAATGTTGCCGCTTACTAATAGTTTTATATACTAATGGTATATTTAAAAACTGAGGATGAGATTGAGTTACTTCGCCAAAGTAATCTCCTTGTGGGGATGACTTTGGCCGAAGTCGCTAAGATGATAAAACCAGGAGTTACTACTTCGCAACTTGATAAGGTTGCCGAGGAGTTCATTAGAGACCATGGTGCGGTGCCTACTTTTAAGGGTTTCCCCAATCAGTTTGGCAAGCAACCTTTCCCGGCTTCTATATGTACCTCTGTTAACGATCAGGTTGTACACGGTATGCCGAATGACATACCCTTGCAAGAGGGTGATATTGTTTCCGTGGATTGTGGAACTTTGCTGAACGGATATTGCGGTGATTCCGCCTATACATTCTGTGTCGGTGAAGTGAAGCCTGAGATTCTCGAACTGCTGAAAGTGACGAAGAAAGCACTTTATTTGGGCATTGAGAATGCGGTTCACGGCAAGCGTATCGGTGATGTCGGCAATGCTGTCCAGCAATGCGTGGAAGAACATTCGTATGGTGTTGTTCGCGAGTTTGTAGGTCACGGCATTGGAAAAGAGATGCATGAAGACCCTGCAGTCCCCAACTACGGAAAGCGTGGAACAGGGCTCTTGATGAAACGGGGCTTGTGCATTGCGATTGAACCGATGATTACCATGGGTAGTCAGAAGATATACATGGAACGTGATGGTTGGACAATCCGGACAATAGACGGCAAGTGTGCCGCTCACTTTGAGCATACGGTTGCGGTCGGTGTCGGTCATGCGGACATCTTGTCCACTTTTGAATATATCGAACAAGTTTTAGGAGATAAAGCGATTTAATATGGCAAAACAATCTGCGATAGAACAAGACGGAGTGATTGCTGAGGCATTGTCCAACGCAATGTTCCGTGTGGAGTTGGAAAACGGGCATGAGATTACTGCTCATATCTCGGGCAAAATGCGAATGCATTACATTAAGATTTTACCTGGGGATAAAGTCCGGGTAGAGATGTCGCCTTATGATTTATCGAAAGGTCGAATTGTTTTTAGATATAAATAAAAAATATAGATATGAAAGTTAGAGCATCTTTAAAGAAGCGTACGCCAGAATGTAAAATAGTCAGACGTAATGGCCGTTTGTATGTAATTAACAAAAAGAACCCTAAGTTTAAACAACGTCAGGGATAAGTTGTTGTCGAAAAATAATACATTAAGAATATGGCAATAAGAATAGTTGGTGTAGATTTGCCTCAAAACAAAAGAGGTGAGATTGCGTTGACCTACATCTATGGTATAGGTCGCAGTAGTTCCGCAAAGATTCTGGATAAGGCAGGCGTTGACAGGGACCTTCATGTGAAGGACTGGACCGATGACCAGGCCGCCAAGATCCGTGAGATCATCGGTGCTGAGTATAAGGTTGAAGGTGACCTTCGCTCTGAAGTACAGTTGAACATCAAGCGTTTGATGGATATTGGTTGCTACCGTGGTGTCCGTCACCGTATCGGTCTGCCCGTTAGAGGTCAGAGCACCAAGAATAACGCGCGTACTCGCAAGGGTCGTAAGAAAACCGTTGCAAACAAGAAAAAAGCTACTAAATAATAATCGTTGATATGGCAAAGAAAACAGTCGCAGCTAAAAAGAGAAACGTAAAGGTGGATGCGAACGGACAGTTACATGTTCATTCTTCATTCAACAACATTATTGTTTCTCTTGCTAATAGTGAAGGTCAGATCATCTCTTGGTCTTCTGCAGGTAAAATGGGATTTAGAGGCTCAAAGAAGAACACTCCGTATGCAGCTCAGATGGCCGCACAGGATTGTGCTAAGGTAGCTTACGATCTCGGTCTTAGAAAGGTGAAGGCTTATGTGAAGGGTCCGGGTAACGGTCGCGAGTCCGCTATCAGAACCGTACACGGCGCAGGTATCGAGGTTACTGAGATTATTGACGTAACACCGCTCCCACACAACGGTTGTCGTCCTCCCAAGAGAAGAAGAGTATAACATAGAGATAACCAAAACAAAGATGCGACTTGATTGATTTTTGGATTGTAATTTCCTTTCTGCAATCGCGGCTGCTACCAATTTAAGTCCATCTATTAACAAATTAAATTAGAAATAAAATGGCTAGATATACTGGACCAAAATCAAGAATTGCCCGTAAATTTGGTGAAGCTATTTTTGGAGCTGATAAAGTTTTGTCGAAGAGAAACTATCCTCCCGGACAGCACGGAAACTCAAGAAGAAGAAAAACTTCTGAGTATGGAGTCATGTTGGCCGAAAAGCAGAAAGCCAAATACACTTACGGCGTTTTGGAGAAACAATTCCGTAATATGTTTGAAAAGGCTGCCAGCTCCAGTGGTATTACCGGTGAGGTGCTTTTGCAGAGTCTGGAAAGACGCCTCGATAATGTTGTCTATCGTTTGGGTATCGCTCCCACGCGCGCTGCCGCTCGTCAGTTGGTAAGTCACCGGCACATCACGGTTGACGGCAAGGTGGTGAACATTCCTTCTTACTCTGTTAAGCCCGGTCAGCTGGTTGGCGTACGTGAACGCTCAAAGTCTTTGGAAGTGATTGGCAACGCCTTGGCTGGTTTCAATCACAG
The DNA here is from genome assembly GCA_963624095.1 of Clostridium sp. CAG:217. Taxonomy (GTDB): domain Bacteria; phylum Bacteroidota; class Bacteroidia; order Bacteroidales; family Bacteroidaceae; genus Phocaeicola_A. Next base: position 26,508 of record CAVFNZ010000014.1, read on the forward strand.
CAAATACCCTTGGTTGGAGTGGGACGAGAATACCAAAGTCGGTAAATTGTTGCACATCCCCGAGAGAGCTGACATTCCGGAGAATATCAAAGAGCAATTGATTGTTGAGTTGTACTCTAAATAATAATTAAGTTCATGGCGATATTAGCATTTCAAAAACCTGATAAAGTTTTAATGTTGGAGGCGGACTCAAAGTATGGTAAGTTTGAGTTTCGTCCCTTGGAGCCCGGCTTCGGTATTACCGTGGGTAACGCCTTGCGCCGTATCCTCTTGTCTTCCCTCGAAGGTTTCGCTATCAACACGATACGTATAGCCGGTGTTGAGCATGAATTTTCTTCTGTACCGGGAGTGAAAGAGGATGTCACCAACATTATTCTGAATCTGAAACAAGTCAGATTCAAGCAAATAGTAGAAGAGTTCGAAAACGAAAAGGTAAGTATCACTATTGAGAATGCAACAGAGTTCAAAGCCGGTGATATAGGTAAGTATTTGACTGGATTTGAAGTGTTAAATCCTGAATTGGTTATTTGCCATTTAGACTCAAAAGCAACAATGCAAATAGATCTTACCATTAACAAGGGTAGAGGTTACGTTCCCGCTGACGAGAACCGTGAGTTCTGCACCGACGTTAATGTGTTGCCTATTGATTCCATCTACACTCCAATCCGTAATGTCAAGTATACCATTGAGCCGTTCCGTGTTGAACAGAAGACGGACTATGATAAACTTGTTCTCGAAATCACTACGGATGGTTCCATTCACCCGAAGGAGGCTCTGAAGGAGGCTGCTAAAATCCTTATCTATCACTTCATGTTGTTCTCCGACGAGAAGATTACGTTGGAGACATCTGACCTTGACGGTAACGAAGAGTTTGATGAGGAGGTATTGCACATGCGTCAACTGTTGAAGACCAAATTGGTCGACATGGATCTTTCTGTCCGCGCCCTCAACTGCTTGAAGGCTGCCGACGTGGAGACACTTGGCGACTTGGTTCAATTCAACAAGACCGACCTGCTTAAGTTCCGCAACTTCGGTAAGAAATCGCTTACTGAGCTTGATGATTTGCTCGAAAGTCTGAATCTGTCGTTTGGAACCGACATTTCTAAGTATAAATTAGATAAAGAATAAAAATGAGACATAACAAGAAATTTAACCATTTGGGTCGTACTGCTTCTCACAGAAAAGCGATGCTTTCGAACATGGCTATTTCCCTGATCAAGCACAAAAGAATCACTACGACCGTCGCAAAGGCAAAAGAATTGAAGAAGTTTGTTGAACCTTTGCTCACGAAATCGAAGAACGATACAACAAATTCACGTCGTGTAGTATTCTCTTATCTGCAGGATAAATTTGCTGTTACTGAACTTTTCAAGGAAATCTCCGTGAAGATTGCTGACCGTCCGGGAGGTTACACGCGTATCATCAAGTTGGGTTGCCGTCCGAGTGACAGCGCAGAGATGTGCTTCATCGAACTTGTTGATTACGACGAGAACATGGCCAAGGAAAAGGCCACGAAGAAGCCCGCTCGTACCCGTCGTTCCAAGAAGAGTGCCGCAGCGGAAGCTCCTGCACAGGAAGTTGCCGCCGCACCGGCTGAAACGGCTGAGGTGGTGGAAGCTCCGGCTGAAGAGGCTCCCAAGGCTGAATAATCAGATATATTATTCCCTTCATATGAAAAGCCGCCCACAATTTTTGTGGACGGCTTTTTCCGGTTATAGTGTGTGCCCTTTATCGAATAATGCCTTATATTTGCCGTGGAAACTCATTTTATAACACATTTTCTTATCATGAAAAAACAAATTCTTCTCTTACTCATTGCCCTCCTGACAATGACGGACGTTAGCGTCTTGTATGCGGCTTCGCGCAAACAATCCGATGACAAAACCCGAAAAGTCGCCGTGTGCGACTGGATGATTCTGAAACGTCAGAAGCTTGGTGCCTTCCAGTTGGCCAGTGAACTGGGTTGTGACGGTGTGGAACTGGATATGGGCAGTTTGGGAAAGCGCGAAACCTTTGACAACAAACTGCTTGACCCGCATTTCCAACAACTCTTCCTGGAGAAATCAACCGAATATCGTGTCGAGATAGCCTCGATTGCCATGTCCGGCTTCTACGCCCAATCGATTGTTGAGCGCGTCAATTTCATCGATTTGGTGAAGGAATGCCTCCAGACGATGAAAGCCATGCAAGTGAAGGTCGCCTTTCTCCCTTTGGGCGTTACTTGCGACTTGCAGAAACATCCTGAACTGCGTCCCGAAATCGTAAAACGCCTCCACGAAGCCGGAGAGTTGGCCGCACAGGCAGGTGTCGTAATCGGCATTGAAACCTCTCTCAGCGCCAAGGAAGAAGTCGCCTTGTTGAAAGACATCGATTCCGAAGGCATAAAGATTTATTTCAAGTTCCAGAATCCCCTGGAAAATGGACGTGACCTCTACAAGGAGTTGAAAACGTTAGGTGCGAAACGCATTTGCCAGATACACGCTTCGGATACCGATGGCGTTACCTTGCCCGACAATGAGCGCATTGACATGAAAAAAGTCAAGAAGATACTGGACAAGATGCATTGGAACGGCTGGCTGGTTGTCGAACGCTCGCGCGATGCCTCTGATGTTCACAACGTGAAGAAGAACTACGGCACTAACGTGGCTTACCTCAAACAAATCTTTCAGTCACGCTGATGGACGTATGCGCGCCTGTTTACCGGACGTTTGAGGTCGCCTTCTTGGTAGTTTTAAGGATTCTCATTGGAAAGTTGGACTTTTCCCCTTGCTGAATCACGGTAATTACGTATATTTGGAAACTGAAACCAATATAAAACAAGGATACAATGAAATCAGTTATTACATCTATTTGCCTGGTGGCTCTGTTCGGATGCACACCTTGTAGCAAGCGAGAGGCTTGTACGCAGGCCGAAGTTCGGTCAGACAGTGCCGTTGTGATGGAGACCATCCTTACGCGCCGTAGTGTGCGCAAGTACAAACCGCAAGCCGTTGAGCGTGAGAAGATGGAGGTGATTACCACCTGTGGTGTCAATGCGCCTAACGGCATGAACCGTCAGTCCTGGGAAGTGCGCGTGGTCGACAATCCAGAATTTATCAGCGGTCTTACCGCCATATTCAAGAAAGAGAATCCGAAGATGGCCGAAGACCCTGCCTTCGTCAACATGTTCCGCAACGCTCCTACGGTCGTGTTCATTGCCAACGACCCCAAATACGACATGTCGCCTATCGATTGCGGACTGATGGGTGAGAACATGATTCTCTCCGCATGGAGCATGGGAATCGGTTCCGTATGCCTGGGAGGCCCTGTCCGTTTCCTCAAGACCAACCCGGAGGCGAAAGAATATCTGGCCAAGCTTGGATTCAGCGAAGGCTATGAATTGCTCTATTGCATTGGCTTCGGCTATCCCGACGAAACGCCGGCCGCTAAACCTCGCGACCTCTCCAAGGTGAAGTTTGTCGACTGATTCCTCTCCTTTAGCGGGCTTACCCCGTTAACGGGTAAAACGAATATTCCCTGCCATCGGTTTCTTCATGGGAGCTGATGACAGGGAAGTCTTTTTTCGATTCCTATAATGTCTCGGGCTCATGCCTATAATGTCTTGAGGACTTGCCTATAATGTCTCGGGCTCACGCCTATAATGTCGTTTTTCGAAGAGGCTTTTTGAAAATCACCACAGGTTTTGGGGGCTGAGCCTCTTTACCGTGTAGGCCGACAACTCGCGGCGCAATGGATAATGTCCCCGCAGATACTCAAATCGTTCAGGGTGGGCTTTCAGCCGTTCGCTGTCTTCCTGAGGGTTGTAGCTAAGCAGCTGCGCCTCTTCCGGGGTATGTACCTCCAAGACCTTCTGAACCGGAGCTGGCGGACAGATGCTGTAATCGCCTTTCAACCCAAAGAACTTGCAGAACTCATCCAAGGCCGTTCTTGTGGCGTTGGCCTTGCCGTCCGCCGAATAGCCCGCCACATGTGGTGTTCCTATGAATACGCTCTCCAGCAACTGGCGGTTGATATTCGGTTCATCCTCCCACACGTCGATGACCGCATCCTTCACGTTCCCGTTTCGCAGGGCTTGCAACAAGCCACTGTTGTCCACCACCTCGCCGCGTGACGTGTTGATGAGATATACGGGACGTTCCAGCGTACGGAAAAACGTTTCGTCCGCCAGATGCCAGGTAGGGTAGAGCCCTTCACGGGTAAGTGGCGTGTGGAACGTGATGACGTTGCAACGCCGGCTCAGTTCCTGCAGTGAAACAAACCCTGCCGCTCCCTCGTCGGCCCGTGGAGGGTCGCAAAGTAGCACGTCCATCCCGAGCTCTCGGGCGGTCTTCGCCACCAGACTTCCTACATGGCCTACGCCGACCACCCCCAGGCGACTCTCTTTCAGAACCAGGCCGCAATCCCTCTGCAGAAGCAACAATGCCGAGTGCACGTATTGGTCCACCGAGGCCGCGTTGCATCCCGGAGCGTTTCGCCACACGATGCCGGCTTCCCTGCAATAACTCGTGTCGATATGGTCGAACCCGATGGTTGCCGTCGCGATGAACTTCACGCTACTCCCTTCCAACAACTGTCGGTCGGCATGCGTACGGGTGCGGATAATCAACGCGTCGGCATCTTTCACCGTCGCGGCGGAAATCTCTTTCCCGTCAGCGTACACCACCTCGTCCGCCAGTTTCTCCAACTCGCCCTTCAGGTAGGGGATTTTATCGTCTGCTACAACTTTCATCACCTTGTCTTTGGTATAAAACTGTGCAAAGGTAGCCATTTTAGGACGTATCTATTGCCGAATCGGAAAACTTTGGTTATGTTTGCAATCCTTATAGATTAAAAAGGCACGCTAAAATGAAAACATTTACTGAACTTTGTAATCCGATATTCGAGCGGACGATTCGTGATTATCACTTGAAGGACCATGTGGATACCCCTATCCAAAACCCTTTCGAGTTGAAAACTATCGAATACTACCTCTACCTCAAGAACTGGATTGATACCGTACAGTGGCATTTGGAGGATATCATCCGCGACCCGCAAATCGACCCGGTCGAAGCCTTGGCGTTGAAACGTCGCATCGACAAGAGCAATCAGGACCGTACGGACCTTGTGGAGCTGATTGACAGCTATTTCCTCGACAAGTATAAGGGTGTGAAGGCTTTGCCCGACGCTTCCATCAACACCGAAAGTCCGGCTTGGGCCGTAGACCGCCTCTCCATCCTTGCCCTTAAAATCTATCACATGCGCAAGGAGGTGGAGCGTACCGATACCGACGCGGCGCACCGCCAGCAATGTGAGGCGAAACTCAACATCCTGTTGGAACAGCGCAAGGACCTCTCTGCCGCCATCGACCAACTCATTGAGGACATCGAAGCAGGACGCAAGTACATGAAGGTCTACAAACAGATGAAGATGTACAACGACCCGGCTCTGAACCCGGTGCTCTATGGCAACAAAAAATAAAACGGACATCACAGGTTGAAGAGTTTACTGATCATACGGTTTTCCGCCATTGGCGATGTGGCAATGACCATCCCCGTCATCTCCTCGTTGGCCGTGGACAACCCCTCTTTGCGGATTACCGTACTGAGCCGTTCTTTCCTGCAACCGCTATTCGGCCATATGCCCCCGAATGTCCGTTTCAAGGGTGTAGACCTGAAGGCGGACTCGTATAAGGGTATCCGCGGACTATGCCGCCTCTTCTCGGAATTGAAGCAAGAGAACTTCGATGCCGTGGCCGATTTCCACAATGTACTTCGCAGTAAGTTCTTGTGTCTCTTGTTTCGATTGGCCGGCAAGCGAGTGGCGTGCATTGACAAGGGTCGCAAAGGCAAGCGCCTGCTGGTGAAGGCCAAAGGGAAGGTCAGGGTGCAGCAGAAGACCTCCTTCCAACGCTATGCGGACGTACTGACCCGACTTGGCCTGCAAACCCGCTCTTCCTTCCAGTCCATCTTCTACCCGCAGAAGGGAAACCTCGACTTGATAGCCGACATTACCGGCCCGAAGGCGGAGAACCGTTGGGTAGGCATCGCCCCTTTTGCTGCCCACCCAGGAAAGATTTATCCGTTGGAGAAGCTGGATAAGGTCATCGGGATGTTGGCCGCCGAGCCTCAGCTGCGTCTCTTCATCTTTGGCGCGGGCGATTCGCAACGCCAAGTGGCCGAACGCTGGATGTCCCGTTATCCTGACAAGGTGCTCTCCGTCATTGGCAAGATGACGTTGGACAAAGAACTCGTCTTGATGAGTTGGTTGGACGTGATGCTCTCCATGGATTCGTCCAACATGCATCTTGCCTCGCTGGTTCACACGCCTGTTGTCTCTGTTTGGGGTGCCACGCATCCTTATGCCGGCTTCATGGGCTGGAGGCAACGGACTGAAGATGCCGTGCAGTTGGACATGCCTTGCCGGCCTTGCTCTGTCTATGGGAATAAGCCCTGTTTGCGGGGCGACTATGCCTGTCTGAATGACATCGCTCCCGAACGTGTGGTGACGCGGTTGAAAAGCCATCTCCCGCAAGTGGAATAGGGTGAATAAGTTTTTTACTCCAATAACATCTATCCGATATGAATCCCGGTTACGTCCTGTTGTTCTGCTCTTGGTATTTGCTGTCGCTCCTTCCGCTGGGTGTGCTCTACGCGTTTTCCGATTTGCTCTACTACCCGCTTTATTACTGCATTCGCTATCGCCGCAAGATTGTACGCAAGAACCTGCTGAACTCCTTTCCCGAAAAGAGTGAGGCGGAGATTGTCCGCATCGAGAAGCGATACTACCACTTCTTTTGCGACTACATGGTGGAGACCATCAAGCTCCTCTCCATTTCGCGTGACCAGTTGAGACGGCGGATGACTTTCGAGGGAGTGGACGAGATTGTCGCTGAACTCAAGGCGCAGGACAAGGAACTCTGCTTTGTTTACTTGGGGCATTTCGGTAACTGGGAGTGGATTGCTTCGTTGGCCTATTGGACTCCTCAGGATGTACACTGCGCGCAGATTTATCACCCGCTTCGCAACGCCGCCTACGACAAGCTCTTTCTGCGGATTCGCAATCAATACGGGGGTGAGAGCATCCCGATGAAGATTACCCTTCGCCGCATCCTCGAATTTAAGCGCAATAAACAGAAGACTATCGTTGGATTCATCTCCGACCAGTTGCCCAAGTGGAGCAGCATCCACCACTTCGCTCCCTTCTTCCACCGGGACACCGCTTTCTTCACGGGGACCGAACAGATGGCAAAGAAGATGGGTGCTCTTGTCTACTATGCCGAAGTGACTCGTCCCAAGCGGGGCTACTATCATTGCAAGATCAGGAAGTTGGCGGAGAATCCGCAGTCAGCCCCTGACTTTGAACTGACCGACCTCTATGCCTCCCGTTTGGAGGAGATGGTTCGCCGCACGCCACACCTCTGGCTCTGGAGCCACGACCGCTGGAAACGTACCAAGGAGGAGTACGACCGCCGGGTGAAGGAAGGATTGAGCAAATAATCCTCTTTCCTGCTGACGCACGGGATGGGATAGCTGTACGTTAACTCGCCGTTAACCCACCGTTAACTACCGTTTACTGCCGTTAACCCACCGTTAACTCACCGTTAACTGTCGTTTACTGCCGATAACTAAACCGTCAAAAACGGTGCTTTTTCTTAACTATCTTTAACGCCCGCGAAGACCCCTTTCCCAGGACGTACGGCCATGCACCCTCATCCCGTACAACTATAGCACCTCATCCTGTACGTTCACTACC